>CAZRGM010000033.1:0-43369 GCA_964599635.1 uncultured Eubacteriales bacterium
GATATACAAGGAAAAGGGCTTATCTGCTGAAACATTGGTAGAAGAAGCTAAAAAGAAAAACAGTCCTTTACATTCATTCTTTCAATGGGATGAAAAAAAGGCAGCTTATCAATGGAGATTACAGCAGGCCAGAGTGATTATTAATGAAATTAAAGTTGTGGTGGAAAACAAGGAACTCCCTTGATGATTTATGTTGACTCTTTTCGTTATTTTGTTTATCATTATAATAGAAAGCGGATAAAGTTTAGATTATATTCTATATACTATAATGTTAATCAAAATTTATGGGAATGTCAAATAAAATCTCTGATAATCTGAAAAAGCTAAGGGAAAAGAAAGGCTACTCTCTGGAAAAGGTGGCTCGGCTTGCGGATTTGTCGCTGAATACCATTGTTAAGATAGAAAACGGCGTTAATCAAAACCCTACAATAGAAACTTTAAACAAAATCGCCAAAGCGTTAGAGGTTGGCGTAGATAGTTTGATTAAATAATCCTATGGCAAGAAAAATAAACTACGACAATTGGTCAAAAGAAGAATTAATAAAAGAGCTTCGCCGTATCAAGGAAACGAAGTACGGCCTTGTTTGGCATAGGGATTTGCCGGAAGAAAAAATTGATATTCTCATCAATCCAGACGCTCGCACACCAAGCGAAATGTTTCCCAACGAAATGGCTGGCAAGCCGTTTCCGATTCTGAAAGAGGTTAAAGGTAAAGAATTAAACAACGATAAAGGCAAGCCGGTTAATTTGCTTATTGAAGGCGACAACTATCATTCGCTTGCAGTTTTGAATTTCACTCACCAAGAAGCCATTGACTTGATTTACATTGATCCACCGTACAATACAGGCAATAACGATTTTATTTACAACGACAAAATTAAAAATAATTATGTTCAAAAAGATGATCCGTTTAGACACAGTAAATGGCTTGCTTTTATGGAAAAGCGTTTAAAATTGGCCAAAAAACTGCTTAAACCTTCCGGGCTAATATTTATGAGTATTGACGATAATGAGGTCGCTCAATTGCGTTTACTCTGCGATGAAATTTATGAAGAAAAGAACTTTGTGGCTACATTGCCGACCATTATGAATCTGAAAGGAAATCAAGATCAGTTTGGTTTTGCTGGAACACATGAATTTACTTTAGTTTATGCAAAAGATTTATCACAAGCAAAAATTGGTCAATTTTTGCTAAATGAAGATGATATGGACGACTGGGAAGAAGATGATGAGGGATTTTTCAAGAAAGGCGCAAATTTAAAAGCAACTGGCGTAAATGCACCCCGAAGCAAAAGACCAAATCTCTTTTTCCCTATCTTCTTTACTAAAGACGGTGAATTTTATGTAACGGATAATGATCAAGCAAAAAATAAAGCTGATATTAAGATACTGCCGATTACTGATAGTAAAGAAATGTCTTGGCGTTGGAGTAAAGATAAAATTCGCAACGAAAAACATAATCTCATTATTGAAAAAAATAATGGCACAATATCTATCTATAAAAAACAACGCCCAGCACTTGGTGATTTACCCTCTAAAAAACCAAAGACAATATTTTATAAACCCGAATATAGTAGTGGTAACGGCACAGCTCAATTGAAGGAACTTTTTGGCGAAAAAGTCTTCAATAACCCAAAACCTATTGATTTAATTAAAGATTTTATAGTACTTGCTACACAGAAAAACAGTATTGTTTTAGATTTTATGGCTGGCTCCGGCACAACGGGCCATGCGGTTTTGGCCCTGAACAAAGAGGACGGCGGCAATCGGCAATTTATACTTTGCACCAACAACGAAAATAACATTTGTACGGATGTTTGCTATCCGCGCATAAAAAAAGTTATCAAAGGATATAAGAATGGTAAGGGCGAAAATGTCGCCGGACTTGGCGGGAATTTGAAATATTACGCTTGCGACTTTGTGGAAGCCGAGCCAACCGATAGAAACAAGAGAAAACTTGTAAGCGAATCAACAGAAATGCTTTGTATCCGTGAAAACGCCTTTGAGCTTGTCCAAGACGCGGACGACTTCAAGATTTTTAAAAACAGCGACAAATATCTCGGCATTGTTTTTTACGAAGAAGCAATTAACGACTTCAAGAAGGCAATTAGAAAAATTAAAGGGCATTTTAATACTTATGTTTTTTCGGTTAGCGACGACCCGCACGAAAAACAATTTGCCGATGTAAAAAGCAAGGTTACTCTTTGCGCCATTCCTGAAGTAATCTTAAAAGTATATCGGGAGATTTTTAAATAAATACTATGTGGATTGAATTTAAAAACTATCAAGAAAAAGCAATCGTAAAGTTGAAGCAGGAAGTCAACGACCTTTTGGATGCGGAAGAAAACAAAATCTGCATTTTCAAGTCGCCGACCGGCTCCGGTAAAACTTTAATGATGGCCGAATTTTTAAAACGGCTGATTGATTCTCGGATTGACGGCAAGAAATTTTCATTTATCTGGATTGCCGTTAATAAACTACATGACCAGAGCCGAAACAGTTTGAAGAAATATTACGATCCTCTTGGTATCGGTCTCAAATGCTCCTATTTTGAAGATTTGGACGACAGGAAAATCGGCGAAAATGAGATTTTGTTTTTGAACTGGGCGAGTATAAACAAAAAAGGCAACATTTATGTCCGCGAAAATGAGCGGGACAACAATCTTTCAAACATAGTTGCCCGTACCAAAGACGAAGGCCGGATTATTATCCTTATTATTGATGAAAGCCACCGCAACGCCGAGACGGACAAATCAAAAGAATTGATTGAAGACATCGGCCCAAAGATAACAATTGAAGTTTCGGCAACGCCCCAGCTAAAAGGCGTATTTCGCGGCGTGGAAGTGGAATTGAAAGATGTTAAAGACGAAGGAATGATTAAGAAGGAAATCGTCATTAACCCCGGTTTTGAAAATTTTAAGCTGGACAGAAAACTTGCGGATAAAACGGCTGACGAAATTGTAGTTGAGGCGGGATTAAGGAAGCGCGCCGAACTTGCCAAATTATACGAAGCGGAAGGCGCAAGTGTTAATCCGCTTATGCTTATTCAAATTCCTGACGCCCGCAAGGGGCTGATTGATAAAAAAGATTCAGTTGTTCAGTTACTTGGCAAATACGGCATTACAACGGAAAACGGACGGCTGGCGATTTATCTTTCCGACAAGGACAGCAAAATTAATCTTGAAAACATAGAGAAAAACGAAAATGAAGTTGAAGTGATGATTTTTAAACAAGCCATAGCGGTTGGCTGGGATTGTCCGCGCGCCGCTATTTTGGTTTTATTTCGCGAATGGAAAAGCATGATATTTTCCATTCAGACAATCGGGCGCATTATGCGTATGCCCGAACATTTTCATTACAAAAATTCTGGGCTCAATCTCGGTTATGTTTATACCAGTTTAAGCGACATCGGCATTGCCGAAGATATTGCCAAAGAATACATTACGGTTTTTGAAGGCAAGCGGCGCGAGGATTATAAAAATATTGATTTGACCTCTTATCACTCCAAGCGTTTCCGCGAAGAGACCCGCTTGTCTTCCGATTTCGTGCCGATTTTTTTCCAAGCGGCGGACGAATTGAAATTGAAAGATAAAATTTCGCTCAAACATAGCATTGTGGATACAAAACTTATCGCAAGCGGCAAAATTTATGATGTGGATAAGCAAACGAAAAGCATTGAGAAAAAAGGCACGCTGGATATTCCCAAAAACGAAGTTGAACTGCAAATCGCCTTTGATTATTTCGCGCGGGAAAACCTTGCGCCTTTTCATCCCGAGCTTCGCTCAATAAAGCGCGTTAACGATTCAATTTATAAATACTTTGGTGCAAGCAGAGATGAAGATAGATGGCCCGAAATTCAAGCTGTTGTTTTGGCAGAAGAAAACCGGCAAGCCGTGATTGATGTTATCAATCGGGCCAAAGAGCTATATCAGGAAGTTGTCGGCAGGGGCAAACATGAAGTAGTCCAAAATGATGAGCCGTGGAATGTGCCGGAAATAATCAATTACAATTTGACTTTCGTCAAAAAAGATTACAAGCGGTCAATTATTCAGCCGTATTACGCCAAGACGAAAGGCACAGACAATCTTTCACTATTTGAAGAAGACAGCGATATTGAAGTTTCTTTTATCGAATATCTGGAAAAAGCCAAACAAGTAAAATGGTGGTTTAAGAACGGCAAGCAGGACGGCTCATATTTTGCCGTGCCATATATTGAAAACGGACAAGAAAAGCCGTTTTATATTGATTTTATAGTTATGCTCAATGACGGACGGCTTGCTTTATTTGATACAAAAGGCGGGATTTACGCCAAAACCGCAAAGGAACGCGCCGAAGGTCTGGCGGGGTATATTGCCACAGAGAACAAAGACGGTAAAAAACTATTCGGTGGAATCGTTTTGAAAGATAAAAATAGCTGGCGATACAATGACAACAAAAAATATTCTTATGATCCAAACAATTTGAACGATTGGAAATTTTTAGACCTTGGCTAATATGTTTATCCAAAAACTCACAATTAAAAATCTTAAATGCTTTGCCGATGAGAGCGAAGCAATGGAATTTAATGTACCTGACGGCAAAACCGAAGGTAGCGGACTTAATATCTTTGTCGGCGAAAACGGAACGGGCAAAACGGCAACCTTAGAAGCAATAAATTATCTGACAGAAAGTCATTTCGCAATTCAGAATAAATTGAAGATTTTTGATTTTCACAAAGACGCAAGCGAAATAAACGTTGAGGCGTTTTTCAATCAGAATTTTAACTATAAAATGCCTGAAACATATCGCGGGCAATTTTTTGAGTGTAACGGTTTAATTTTTTCCGCCAGCCAGAGAGACAGAAAATCGCCGGGGAAACTGCTTTCGCCGTCGCTTTCTATTTCCGCAAGCGTTTTAAATGTTGATCAAAACTATAAAAATTCAGAAGGCAAGCAAGGTAAATCTGTTGAGGGATACCACAAAATTTTTGATGTAAGCAAATTAGACAAAGATGAACTTAATATTTTTTATTTTGATAAATACCGCACAAGGCACATAACGAGCGGAACCTTTACGACAACTTTTGATCGTATTACTGATGACTTAAACTGGAAATTTGTTAAAGGGTTGAAAGACAATCAAGATAATAAAAACGCCGTGATGAAATTGGCAAATGATTATTTTGCGAAAATGATTGAAATTGCCCAGAAAGGCACTGGCGAAAAAATATCGCAAGAAACGAAGGCATTTTTTAACAGAGAAGATTTTGAAAAAATAAAAATGGATTTTATTAACATTTTATGGCCCTTCTCTGACGCCTTTTTTGCGCTTCGGGAAGAAAACGAGGCGAATCAAATACCCGTTGCTAAACTTGGCTCAGGAATTGAAATGATTTTTACGCTTCTTCTGCTCCGTTCAATTTCTAATCAATCAAAAGGGTCAATAATTTATTTAATTGACGAACCCGAAATATCTTTACATCCGCAAGCACAGAAAAAACTCCTTCAATTATTATCACAAGAGTCTAAAGATAAGCAGGTTTTTATTTCAACGCACTCATCTTATTTTACCGAGCCGAACTTTATAAAAAATATCTCCCGTTTTCAAAAAACAAAGGAAAATAAGATTATCGTCCATAAACTTAAAGATGATACGCTGGCAAGCGAATTGAAAGAAAATAGGAATTTCTTTTTTCGCCATAGAGACTTATTTTTCACAGATGTCGCTATTTTTGTTGAAGGTGTAGAAGATTATGACAGGTATTCAAAATTTTGCGAAAGCAATAATTTCTCGAGTTTGCTCGGCAATTTTTACATGATGAATGGTTGCGATCCGACTTTGTTTTTTGAAAAATTTTGTAATCAATTCGGCATAAAATATTTTGCGATTGTTGATAAAGATTTTTCAATCAATCGTTCAAAATGGCACAGAGAAAATAGGAAAAAGTTTATTGCCGACTTGAAACAATTTATCAAAGACAAGGGGATAAATTTTGACGAAAGTAAATTTGATCAAGAATTGGCAAAAGAACTTACAGAAACACCAAGAAAGGACGACAGAGAAGCCGAAGAAATTGATTTGGACAAAGTAAAAGTTTTGAAAGTGAAAGGCAAGAATATTTTCGTGCTTAAACAAGGCGAAGTGAAAGATTATCTTGAAAAAGATGGAAGTGTTGTTTTAGAAGCAAAAAGTGATAAAATAAAAGAGTTGAAGGCGATCTTTGGGCATGTCGCAAAAGATTTCCCCACCCACCGCCCAATTTAAGATCCCGCCGCCGTCCGAAAAAATCGCTGGGGGTTTCCAGCAGGCGGGCAAAAAGGAAGGGGGTCTGGGGGAAGGAATTTTTGCCCGCCTGCTTTCCGCGCCGAAGGCGCGGCAGGGGTGGGAAGCGGCTCGTTCCTGCGTCAGCAGGAAGACAAAGCCAGCAAAAATTGATTCCTTAAAAGAAAAGATTTTTTGCGCGCGCCCATTAAAAGAAAAAGAAATTTTTGCGGACTTTGTCTCCGCTTCTGGCGGAGCGAGCCGCTGGGGCGGGTTTCTGCCCGTCAGGGCAGAAATTCTTGCTCAAAAAAGGTTCGCACTGCGTTCAGTAATTGCGATTGTCTTATATAGGATAATGAAGATCGAGCCGTTTTTTATGAAGAGTTGAGGTTAAATAAGGTATAATAAGGAAAAGTCTTATTGCGCCTGTAGCTCAGTTGGATAGAGCAGCTGCCTTCTAAGCAGCGGGTCGGGAGTTCGAGTCTCTCCAGGCGCGCCATCAACTTCTTTATTTTAAACAGTTTTCCTCAGAATACAGTTTAGCCAGAGTTAGTTATTTTGAGTTATTTTAAGCCGAAAATGTCAAAAGAATGTCAAATTTCTACCTCTTATTTTCGGTAGAGAAATGACAAATGTACTCTTGTCTATTTCTTTGAACATTGATTATTGCATAATTTTGCCCTTTTAAGAACATAAATGTTCAAATAAATATAATGTTCATAAATAATGAACAAATAGAAAAACTGAACAAATAAGAAAAAAATAAAATAATTTTTTGTATTTATTGACTATTGTTCATTTATTTGCTATGTTCATAAATAATGAACATTCTAAATAAGTGAACAAATTATGGAGTATTCAATGATTTTTGAAAGCAAAGAAAAGGATATTTTGAATGATGCACTTGGGGAGTTGCGCAAAAATACCGGGCTTGTCGCTGAAGTTGTTGATTTTGAAGTCAAAGTATTAGATAAAGCAAAAGATGTAGTGTACCGTCAGGATGCAATAATTAAAATTCAATGGGATGATTTAGATTATCATTTCGTAGTTGAAATCAAAAATACAGTAACACGAGCGGTATTGGGTGTTGCGATACAACAACTCAATCGGATAAAACTGAAAGAAAAAGGGATGCTTGTGGCTAAGTATATAAATCCAAAAATCGCAGATGAACTTAGAAAAATGAATGTTCCCTTTATTGACACAGTAGGCAATGTATATATTAATGAACCTCCTTTGTTTATCTATTTGAGGGGCAATAGACCTGCTGATAAAGGGATAATAGAACAACCCGCACGTACTTTTACACCAACAGGACTGCAGGTAATTTTCGCCCTCTTGTGTAACCCTGGCTTGGAAGATAAACCTTATAGGGATATCGCAGAAAAGGCAGATGTAGCCTTAGGAACAGTTGGTGAGATTATCGATAACTTAAAAAAAACAGGTTATCTTATTGATACAGGTGCAGGAGGGAGGCGATTGATTCGAAAGAATGAATTACTTAACAAATGGGTTACCACCTACCCTGAGCAGCTACGGCGAAAAAAAATGATAGGACATTACAAGGCTGATAATCGGGATTGGTGGAAGAATATAAATCTGGAAGAAGATGATGCTCTATGGGGAGGGGAAGTAGCTGCAAATATAATGACTGAACATCTAAAACCTCAGATTGTTACAATTTATGCCAAGCGACCCATTGCTAAATTTTTGTTTAAATACAAACTAATAAAAGATGAAAATGGAGATACAGAGATTTTGGAAATATTCTGGAAATTTGGACAGGACCGTTTGCAAAATAATTTGGTTCCTCCTTTTTTAATTTATACAGACCTAATGGCCACTGGAGATACTCGAAATATTGAAACCGCAAGGATTATCTATGAAAAAGCACTTACTAAATATTTCAGGAAAGATTGATAGTAATAGATTAGCTGCTATTGAAAAAATTGCTAATGTAGCAAATTCAGAAGATATCCCTTTCTTTCTTGTGGGAGCTATGGCTAGAGATTTAATATTTTTTGAAGGCCACAATATTAATACTGACAGGGCCAGGGCCACTCTTGATATTGATATTGGAGTAAGAGTTCCAGGCTGGATTCAGTACAACAAGCTTAAAGAAGAGTTAGTTCGTACTGGTGAATTTAAAGAAGACAAAGAGTTCCAGAGGCTTATATTTCGAAACAGATTAAAAGTCGATTTAATTCCATTCGGCCCTATTGCTGATAAATCTGGAAAAATTAGGTGGCCGCATAATGATGAAATAGTAATGCAAATTATAGGATTTGAAGAAGCATTTGCAAATTCACAAACTCTAAGGCTTAGAGATAGCCCTATACTTGAAATAAAAGCTGTCACATTAGCAGGTTTAGCGGTTATGAAAATTTTATCTTCAGACACTAAAGATAAATTATTAGAAATTATAGATAGGGAAGCAAAAAATCAAGAAGAATCCAAGCTTATCGTAGATATGTATACGAGTAAGGTGTTTATAGAGGCAGATTTTAATAGATTGTTAGGCCTTTTAGATGAATTAAAAAGAGGAATTCTCGAACGGCTTTAGTTATATCAGCCATGAGTTATCAATGGATTTTTGTTTGATATTTAGGGATTTATTTGCCTTAAGGGTAAGAGATGCTGATAATGGATAATAGACTGAGGAAAAGGAATCGGTGTGAGTGGATTTGAACTAAAAAAAACAATAACCGATCAACAGATGAAATTTTATTTAAAATCCTGCAAATACTACCGTTTTCCTTTTTTTGATCCCCGAAACTGCTACCGGCAGATCGGCCTCTTTGATAAGCTTGAAGACACGCTTCAAGAGATCGGCGAGAAAATGAAGCAGGAATGGGGAGACCATTTTTTCTCCATCAATTTAAGAGGAAGCTGGCTCAGGGGAATCCCTATTGAAGGGGATGATGTGGATGTTCTTTTTATTGTCAAGGACTTGAACAGAGAGCCGAAACAAAGGATCCTGGACTACTCTCGAAGATATTTAAAAGAGAAAGACCCGATTTTCAGGATGTGTGAAGGGAAGATAGAAGGAGGCGTAAAGGTGAGTCCCATTACCTTTTTAGATCTCAAAATGATACCTGTTATCATGAATAAATACATGTATGGATTAGAGGTCTTTATAAAGGATTATGAAAAGAAAGAAAGGGATTCTTATCAGGATTTTTATTTTGGTTCGAAGATCGCGGAAAAAAAATCAGAGTTTTTAAAAAGCGGGATACTGATCCCGTATGTGGGCTGGATATATGGGGCAGAGAGAAAAAAGGAAGTCTTCACGGAAATAGAAAATTATTTGCCCCTTCCTACAAAGAAGATTTCAATTTATTCAGAATTTGAAATCGAGGAAGCTAAAGAAACACTTCGACAAGCCTTCATCACCAGAAACCTTGTCTATCCTTCTCTGGATGTCAAAAAAGGAGTTGATCTATCAGAAAAAGACATGTCGGGACACAAAAGTCAGGCCTTTGAGCTTTATAAAAATTTAAAGCCGATGAAAGATGTTTTTGCCAGAGCTGTGGTGAATTATCTTTATACATTGAAAATCGAACATAAGCTGTTAGGTGAGCAGCTGACTCCAGACCGTATAAAAAAATTCGCTTTGACCTATGATGAGTTGGTTTATGATATAATTGAGAAGGCTTTTTTGAGAAAGGCTTTGGGTTTTCTGTCTAAAGACTAAACAGAAAAAGGGAAAAATTAACCCTTTAAGGTGATAGAGGCCCTATGAAAATCATCGTGGGAATCCTCTTGTATGGTGATTGACCGGGTCAGGATTGTTTGAGAGTATAGGATTACTTTTTAGAGGAAAAAATTATAATGGCTGGAAAAGAGAAATTATGAACAAAATTTCGTCAGTTGATAAAAGAAAGTTATTGACAAAAAATGTTAAATTATTTAGTGTAAAGAAAAATCAAGATGGGATCTAATCTAGGCGAACTGCTTTTAAAGGAAAAACTTCTCAATACAGAACAGTTGAAGTCTGTGGAAGAGTACCAGCGGCAAAATGATGTAGCCATGGGGAGTGCGATCATAAGTCTGGGCATTGTCTCAGAAGAAGAAATGGCTCAGGCTTTGAGCCGCCAGTTGGGATATCCTTATATAAATCTGGATCAATTTGAAGTTTATCCGGATGTCATCAATCTGATCCCTGTCGAGATCGCCCAAAAGTATCTGATCATGCCGATTCATCGCATCCGTTCATTTTTAACTTTAGCTATGGTGGATCCCACAGACCTGGATGTCATTGAAGATATCCGGTTCAGGACTGGGTTGAGCATCCAGCCGGTGATTGCTTCTGAGTCAGGAATAGTGAATGCCATTGATAAATACTATGGATCATCTGATTCCCTGAGAGTCAAACAGATTATGGATGAGATCGAGCAGGCCGACAACACAAATGTAAACGTCATTGAGGCAGAAGACGAGGACTATGATATTGAAGAGCTCACCAAATCCACAGAAGAAGCGCCCATTATCACCCTGGTCAATACGGTTTTTATTGATTCTATAAAAAAAGGAGCCAGTGATATTCATTTTGAGCCCTATGAAAAAGCATTTCGGGTGAGATACCGTCTGGATGGAACTCTGTATGAAATGATGAACCTGGCTATGAAATTTAAAAATCCGGTCATATCTAGGGTAAAGATTCTTTCGAGCATGGATATTGCTGAAAAACGACTTCCTCAGGACGGCCGAATCAAAGTCCGCGTCAAGCTGGAAAACGGGGATAAGAAAGACGTTGACATGAGAGTCTCCAGTGTTCCCACCATATTTGGAGAAAAAGTGGTGGTCCGTATTCTGGATAGAGGGATGCTCAAGCTGGACCTTAAAGAACTTGGATTTGAAAAGAAGTCAATGGATGTGTTTAAAAGAGCCATACAATCTCCCTGGGGAATTATCCTGGTAACCGGCCCTACAGGAAGCGGGAAGACCAACACTTTGTATTCAGCCATTTCCAATTTAAATTCCACGGATACCAACATCATGACGGCTGAGGATCCGGTGGAGTTTTATCTGGAAGGCATCAACCAGGTCAACATCCATGAAAAGATCGGGCTTCGTTTTTCAACAATTTTAAGGAACTTTCTCAGACAGGACCCTGATATCATGCTGGTAGGAGAGATGCGTGATTATGATACGGTTGATATTGCCATTAAGGCAGCGCTGACTGGACATCTTGTTTTTTCCACAATTCACACCAATGATGCAGCCAGCACCATAACCAGACTGGTGAATATGAATGTGGAGCCTTTTCTGATTTCTGATTCGGTCCGTTTGATCGTGGCCCAGAGGCTGGTGAGAAAGCTGTGTAAAAACTGCCGTGAAGAACACAAAATGACCCCGGATTCTCTGGAAGATATTGGATTCAGTCCAGAAGAGGCCATGAAGGTTAAAGTTTACAAACCTAAGGGATGCCCTTCCTGTAACAACACAGGGTACAAAGGGAGGACAGCTCTTTTTGAAGTCTTGGAAGTGACCGAGGAGATTAAAGAACTGATTTTATCCAAAGCTCAATCTCAGGAGATAAAGAAAAAAGCCATTGAACAGGGAATGCTCACCTTGAGACAGAGCGGACTGGAAAAAATCAAAAAAGGCATCACCTCAGTAGAGGAAGTGCTGAGGGTTACCGTAAGAGACAAGGAGGTGAAATAATGGCGGTTACCATTGAAGAGCTACTGAAACTTGCTGTGGACAAAGAAGCGACGGATCTGCACATCACCACGCATATTCCCCCTCGATTAAGGGTAGATGGGCAGCTTATTTCTTTGGATTATCCTCCTTTAACTCCAGGGGAGACCAAAAGGATTTTATACAGCCTGCTCAATGACCGGCAGAAAAAGCTGTTTGAAGAAAAGCTGGAGCTTGATTTTTCTTTTGGCCTTAAGGAACTGGGCCGGTTCCGGGGAAATATATTCATGCAGAAAGGATCTGTGGCCGGGGCCTTCAGAAGATTTCTTCCCAGTATGTGGACTTTTTCTGAATTGGGTCTTCCCCAGAGATTGGCACAGCTCTGCAGGCTGCCCAGGGGCTTGGTGATTGTGACCGGTCCCACCGGATGCGGAAAGTCCACATCTTTAGCCTGTATGATCAATTATATCAACACCACCCGAAAAGTTCATATCGTGACCATTGAAGACCCTATTGAATATTTTTTCACTCCCAAACAATCCATCGTGAATCAAAGAGAGCTTCTGGTGGACACCCTGTCTTATCCCAATGTCTTGAGGTCCGTTCTCCGTGAAGACCCGGATGTGGTGCTGGTGGGAGAGATGAGAGATTTGGAGACTGTGGAAGCCACGCTCAGAGTGGCGGAAACAGGGCATTTAACTTTTTCAACGCTGCACACCAATTCAGCGGTGGAGACCATCTCCCGAATTGTTGATATTTTTCCCTCTCAGTATCAGGCTCAAGTCAGAATCATGCTGTCCATGACACTCGAGGCAGTGATAACCCAAGCCCTTCTGCCCCGGGCTAATGGGAGAGGGAGGGTACTGGCTCTCGAAATTCTCATCCCTAATTCAGCCATAAGAAATCTGATCAGAGAAAACAAAATCCATCAGATTTACGCCACCATGCAGATGGGGCAGGAAACATTTGGGATGATGACTTTTAACCAATCTCTGGCTGATCTGTATATACGGAAAGCCATCACTCTGGAGACAGCCATGGAGATATCCTCCAAGCCTCAGGAGTTAACGGAGATCATACAGAAGAAAGAAGGATTAAAAGTGGCCAGCAGAAGTTTTAAGCCCAAACAAATGAGATAACGCAAAGGGGAAAACATGCCTTTATTCAAATGGAAGGGAAGGAATCGGTATGGGGATATTGTGGAAGGAGAGCGCACTTCTCCTTCGGAGCAAATCCTGCGGAATGATTTGCAGAGAGATCAGATCCGAATCATTGAGATCAAAAGAGCCCGCAAGGAAGTCAAAATCCCTTTTCTGCAGACCCGTAAGGTCAAAACCAAAGATTTGGCTATTTTCAGCCGGCAGCTTTCCGTGCTGATTGATGCGGAGCTTCCTTTAATCCAGAGTCTGAATATCTTATCCAGACAGGCAAAAAATAAATATTTCAGCCGGGTGATCAATGAAGTCCGGGATGATGTGGAAGCGGGCTCTACCTTGAATCAGGCTATGAAAAAGCACCCTAATGTCTTTGATGACCTTTACTGCAATATGATTGCATCAGGGGAACAGAGCGGCTCTCTGGATGTCATGCTGAGAAGAGTATCAGAGTTTCAAGAGAGAATCATGAAGATCCGATCTCAAGTGAAGCAGGCCCTGATCTATCCAGTGGCTATTGTGACCTTTGCCGTTCTGGTGGTGATTTTTATGATGTGGCAGGTCATTCCTGTTTTTGCTCAGGTTTTTATGGAATTGGGAGCCAGCCTGCCCGGGCTCACTCTGTTTGTGCTCAACACCAGTCTATTTGTCCAGAAAAATATCCTCTGGATTTTTGTTGGGATTGTGGCTCTCATTATAGGATTCAGACTGTATGGAAAAACAAATTCCGGTCGGAAAATTCTGGATAAGACAAAGCTTTCCATGCCGCTTTTCGGGAATCTTTTTGAGAAATATGGATTATCCAGGCTGACCCGGACCTTGAGCACTCTGCTTTCCGGAGGGGTTCCCATGCTGGACAGTCTGAAGATCACCTCGGCCACAGCCGGTAATGTGATTATTGAGGAAGATCTGATGAATGTGCGCACCCGGGTGACCGAGGGGAGCAGTCTGAATGATGCCCTTAAAGAAAAAGAAAAATTCCCGTTTATGATGACCCAGATGGTGGGAGTGGGAGAGGCCACGGGAACTCTGGATGAGATGCTCAACAAGCTGGCTGATTTCTATGATGAAGAGGTGGACGCCACGGTGAAAGCTCTTCTTTCGATATTAGAGCCGATTTTGCTGATTGGAGTCGGAGCTTTGGTGGGAGGCATTGTGATTTCCATGTATCTTCCCATATTCAGCCTGTTATCCCAGATTTAAGGATGAAAATGAGGCATGGCTTGGGCTCCCTTGCCCTTCCCCTCTGAAAAATATCAGATTGTGAATATTCCAGGATCTTCGTTATGTATCAGAAGGCACAATCTTCAATGCCGCTTCAGCTCTTTTAAAGGTGAAAGAGTCAGGGAAAGATAAAATATTATGAAAGTCAGAAGAAAACACGTCCTGTGGTTTATCCTGTTTCGTCTGATCATTCTCACCTCTTTAACCATTACAGCCGTAGGGATTCAGTTTGCGGCTCCTGAATACATCCATCTCACACCCCTTTATTATGTCATTATTTCAGTCTATTTCCTTTCGTTTCTTTATCTGGTTCTCTTCTTCCGGAACCGATATCTTTCGTTTCAAACCTATCTTCAGATTTTTTTTGACCTTTTGTTGATCACATTTCTGGTGTATATATCCGGAGGGCTGAGGGGTTCTTTTTACTTTCTCTATATTTTCATCATCATTGCTGCTTCCATTGTTCTTTCCAGCCGGGACGCCTACATCACGGCGGCTTTGTCCTGCATATTTTTCGGAGTTCTGGTGGACGGGATGTATTTTGGGTTTATCCCTTATTTTCAATCCGGGGAGCCTCTGCAGGTTTCCCTCGCCTATGTGCTGAGCAATATCCTGTTTGCCTGGGGAGTTTTTTTTCTGGTGGCTTTTCTGGTCAATTATTTAATGGGGAGCCTTCGGAAGACAAGGGCGGAGCTGGAGTCAGCCCAAAAAGAATTGGAGGTCAAGAAAAATCTGGCTTTAGCGGGAGAGGTCGCTGCTCAGCTGGCTCATGAAATACGGAATCCTTTAGCTGCCATTTCCGGTTCTGTCCAGGTTCTCCGGGACAGCCTGGATATTTCAGGTGAAGAGAGAAAACTCATGAATGTGATGGTGGATGAATCCAGCCGGATGTCCCGGTCCATTGAGCAGTTTTTGAACCTGGCCTCTTCGAGAAAAAAGACTTTTTCTCAATTTGATCTTTCTGAGGCAGTCCAGGAGACCATCACTCTGCTGAAGAGAGGAGGAGAGCTGGATGAAAATATCAGCATCAAAGGAAATTTCAGCTCTCAGAAAGCGCCCTATTATGGGAGTAAAGACCAGATCAAGCAGATTTCCTGGAATCTGATCAAAAACGCAGCTCGGGCCATGCCGGAAGGCGGAGAGCTGTTCATTGATATGCACAATCAAAAAAAACAAGAACTGGAGGTCGTGTTTTCAGATACGGGTTCAGGAATGGAAGAGGAAGAAAGAAATAATTTATTTGAGCCGTTCCGCTCTGGTTTTAAAGATGGTCTGGGGATCGGCATGACCGTGGTTCTTCGAATGGTGGAAGAATGCGGAGGACACATTGAAGTGGAGTCTGAACTCCATAAAGGCACCACAGTCCGGATTGTCCTGCCCAAAAAGAATTCCCCGCCTCCCGTCAAAGAAAAACGTTAAAGGATTCGGATCATGGAAAAAATACTGATCATTGATGACGAACAAAGCATACTGGAGCTTTTGAATATGGTGTTTAAAAAACAGGGTTATGCGGTGGAGACCGCGCTTTCTGCTGATAAAGCTTTTAAATTGATTGATGAAGACGACATTGACCTGGTGCTGACCGATGTGAAGCTTCCCCAGAAGAGCGGGATGGATATTTTAAGATACACAAGGAAAAACAAACCGGAAATACCGGTCATCATGATCACGGCCTACGGCACCATCAAACAGGCGGTGGACGCGTTTAAGGCCGGGGCTGTGGATTATGTCCTCAAACCTTTTGATATAGAAGAATTAAAGATCATTGTGGAAAAGGGACTCAAGGAGCGCCGGCTTAAAGAAGAAAATGTGCTTCTTAAAAAAGAGC
The DNA here is from genome assembly GCA_964599635.1 of uncultured Eubacteriales bacterium. Classification (GTDB taxonomy): domain Bacteria; phylum Acidobacteriota; class Aminicenantia; order Aminicenantales; family Aminicenantaceae; genus WJMT01. The sequence continues at coordinate 16,090 of CAZRGM010000033.1, forward strand.
TTAAAGAGAGATACAGCTTCAAAAACATGATCGGCCGCAGCAAGCCCATGCAGGAGATTTTCGGGTTGATCGAGAAAATATCCGGAACCGACTCCACCGTGCTCATAACAGGTGAAAGCGGCACAGGAAAGGAGATGGCAGCCAGAGCCGTTCATTTCCATGGAAAAAGAAAAGATAAACCCTTTATCACAGTTAACTGCGGAGCTTTGCCTGAAAACCTCTTGGAAAGTGAACTTTTCGGGCATGTGAAAGGCGCTTTCACCGGAGCCGTGGCTCATAAAAAAGGCATGTTTCAGGTGGCGGATAAAGGGACCCTTTTTCTGGATGAGATCGGCGAGATGTCACCCCCAACTCAGGTCAAGGTGCTGAGAGCGATTCAGGAAAAAACCATCCGTCGAGTGGGAGGGACTGAGGAAATTCCGGTGGATGTCCGGATCATATCTGCCACCAACCAGGATCTTAAAGAAAAGCTCAAGCAGGGCACATTTCGGGAAGACCTTTTTTACCGTTTGAATGTCATTAGCTTGAATATGCCTCCGTTACGAGAGAGAAAAGAGGATATTCCGGCACTGGTTCACCATTTTTTAGAAAAACACTGCGAAAAAATGGGCATTCCAATGAAACGGGTGTCTCCGGAAGTGATCCGTGTTTTTGAAAGCTATGCCTGGCCTGGAAATATCAGAGAGATGGAAAATATCATAGAACGAATCGTAGCCATAGAGGAAAGGGAGACCATCACCAGAACAAGCCTTCCGGATGAACTTCTGCAGCCTCATGAGTCAGCCGGGGAAGATATAAACCTGGGGCCTGGATTTGAGCTCAACAGAATTCTGGATGACTTGACTGAAAAATACATCAGGAAAGCTATGGATAAAACCGGCGGCAACATGAAAAAAGCCTGCTCGGTGCTGGGGATTAATTACCGCTCTTTGCGGTATTTGATTGATAAGCATGGGATTAAAGACCAGGAGTGAAATTCAGATATGGTTTGGGCTCCCTTCAGATTTTTAACGCCATTCTTCAAACTGTGTTTTCGGCTTCTGCGCAACTCCCCCCGTCCGTGGGTCAGACATGCTCGAAGCTCGGCTCTGCCGAGTTCCCTCAAACACAGTCCTCAGAAGGCTAAATCTTCAATGCCGCTTCAGCCATACCTGAATTTCATGGGGATGCAAAAGGTTGGTTTGTGCTCCCTTCGTCATCACGAGGAGCGAAGCGACGTGGTGATCTCATGGTGCTTCGTTCTCTAATGAGATTGCTTCAACCACACCTGACATTTTGAAGGGAAAGAATGACAATAATTGTCGAGTGTTGACAATGTGCGGCGACAGGAATAGAATGGACAATTTTAACGGGGATTTAAGTGCATTTATATCAATAACTTATGATATGCAGCACTTGGCATGAATGTTGCACATATAATAAATGAATTAAGTAAACTTTTTAATTTTCAAAAATGAAACAAAAAGGAGGTTTTAAATGAAAAGACAAAAAGGTTTTACTTTGATCGAACTTTTGATTGTGGTGGCGATTATCGGAATCTTAGCCGCTCTCTTGATTCCTAATGCCATTACGGCCATGCAGAAAGCCAAACAGAAAGGAACCATGAAGGATGTCAGTACTATAGCGACAGCTCTTATTGATTATACAACTGATCATGGAGTAGCACCCGAAGGGCAGACTGGACCTTATGAGGCAGGAGATGCATTTTATTTAAAATTATCACCTTTTTATATTAAAATTCTTCCCGAAACAGATCAATGGGGAAATTCTTTGGAAGTCTATACCGGAACTAATGTAGAAGGCCAGTGGGGAATTACCTATGAGGATAGCGTTGGTGGTGATGAATTTGCTGTAGGATCAAATGGTCGAGATGGTACTGCAGGTGATTTGGATTATGTTGCTGCTGATCCTAGTGCCTCTCTTTATGCTGTGAGCAGTATGGCCGATTTTAATAATGAGATTGTAATTTGGAATGGTAGTTGGATTATTTGTCCTCAGAGCAGAGGCGGTGGAGCAGCTGCTGAAGAAGACCCAGCAGGTTAAAATCACAAAGTTTGATTAAAGCCTAAAAAGGGCAGGGGTATTTCGCCCCTGCCCTTTTTTTCTGTGCCTTTATTTTTTTTTCTTTTTTTAGAGTCCTATTTAAGCTTTTTTTCTCCTTAAAAAGTGTTTTTAAGTCATAGAATTTCAGCTTCGATTTTGGTAAAATACAGTTATGAAGAAAGGGCTGAAAAAATTGAGCATTGAGGAAGCCGAACAAGAGGATATTCTTTACTGGAAGTCTAAAACTTCGGAAGAAAAGCTCGATGCTCTTCAAGAATTAAGAGAAATCTATTATGAAATAAATCATGAGAGTCGAAAAGGATTTCAGAGAATTTATCGAGTTATTAAATAAAAACGATGTCCATTATTTAATTATAGGGGGATATGCATTTAGTTTTTATGCCCAGCCTCGTTTCACCAAGGATATTGACATTCTTATCGAACAATCCAGAGAAAATGCACAAAAAATACTGGATTGAAAAATAAAAACAGTAACACAATATCATTTACTTATTTTATTTTTATAGGGATGTACCCATTCTTTTCGTTTTTTATGGGGACGAACCCGGCTTTCTTTTTATATATCAACAACATAGCCCGATTTAACCCTTCTTTTTTCCCCTTAAACCGCTGATTTTAGGCATAAAATGGTCGCTTTAAGCAATAGTGATGTGATGTTTGCCTTTTTTTGATATCTTTGTGCGGATATTCTTTAAATTCAACCGTTCGTTTTTCTCTTTTTTTTATAGGGACGGGCCCGGGCAATTCTCTCCATATTCATAAAAATAAAAACAGTAACACAATATCATTTACTTATTTTATTTTTATAGGGATGTACCCATTCTTTTCGTTTTTTATGGGGTCGTACCTGGCTTTCTTTATATATATCAACAAGATAGCCCGATTTAACCCCTCTTTTATCCTCTTAAACCGCTGATTTTAGGCATAAAATGGTCGCTTTAAGGAAATCTTTTTAACATCGCCTTGGTCTGGTAATTTAGAGACAGCATTATAGATTTTTTCTCTGATTTTTGGATTGAGTTTTTTTAGATAATGGAGGCTCGTTCTGCTGAAAAGGATCTTCATAAACCGAGTGATTTTTTCGCTTTTTCGGTAGAAATGAATTCGTTCGACTCAATAATTTTTAAGAGTTTCGCCTCATCAGCCTCTGAGAGTATCATTTCTGTTTTTCTGTCACTGTTTTTCTTCACCCATTCCCTTAGAGCCATTCTCAAGATTTCTGAAATACTTTTTCTTTTAATGAAAGCAAAGGTTCTGGCTTTTTCATAAAGGTCTTTGTCGATGGTTACATTGATTCTTTTCATCTTTTTTTGTCCCATAAATACACAAATACATCATTACACATTTTATGTCAACTTTTTTATCATTTTTCCCTCAATTTATTAAGACGCGGCGAAGAAAGATTTTTCTCATCTGTTCATCACGGGATATGCCGATAAATTCAGGAAAATCTCTTAATATATTAAACAGATCTTTTGATTCTTATGCTGAGGAATAGTTATATGATGTTTATCTTTTTTTTGATATCAGAGATCTTGATAAATACTCAAACGATAAGTATCAGCTACTAAAATGGTGATGCATGTCCTGTACGTTTTGACTTAAGCAGTTTCCCTAAAGTTTCCAAATTTGTGATTTTCGATATTTCTAATGAACTTACCCATGAGGAATCCCGAATGTGTTCCCCTAATGTGTTATTTATACCAATCGTCGAGGCTAATCCCCTGACAGCTTCTCCGTTAATCTCTGGATACTCATATCCAGCTTCAATCCATCCACCATTTGTTTCCTGTCGTGTGGACAGCCAGCGGCCTAAATCATTTGCGTAAGACCGTGCTTGACCTCCGACAGTACTAAAGGCAAGGACAGCATAGGCTGTATCTTGAATATAACCATCGATTCCAATATTAGAAATTTTACTGATAAGCTCTTCTAGTAAATAAACAATACCCTCCTGATAATCGGTATAATATCCACATCCTACCAAGGCTCTTATTGAACCTGCAACATTCAAAGCATACCACCAGGTATCTCCATAATAAAAATCGTCTTCGGTGTCAGCAAGGATTGTAGCGGCATCGTCTGCCCAATCATTATCTCCTGAAAGATGGGCGGCTTCTAGGTAAAAAGCTATATCCCAGGCGCTTGGCCTGTTTTTAGTTCGGAAATAACTATCTAAATCACCAGCCGTTTCCCAAGATAATTTGATGTTATCCCATTCGAAGTTTGCCCTATCTGAATATGTGAAATCTCCTGTAATTTCTGCCAACCGGTGAAGAAAGATAATGTCTGGAGCTGTGGTTCTTACATGATATATAGTGCCTGTCGCGCCTGCTCCCAAATGAGTCATGATGAAATCAGCTGCCCGCATTGCAGAGTCTAAATAAGCCAGGTCTTTTGTATCTTGGTAAGCCTCAAGCAGACCAAGAGCCGTGACTCCAGTGAGATTGGTTGCATTATACGTGCTCCCCACATACCAATACCATGTTCCTTCCCAATCAGAATTTGTTCTCTGAAGCTGTACAACCTGGTTTGAACCGGAGACAATGGCAGGTCTTCTTGCGTTATTACCTGGAGCCGCCAATTGAATTGAAACAATTAGAAAGATTACTAAAAAGATAAGAAAAATTGAAACTTTAAAATTTCTCATTTTAATCCCCCTTTTTTTGATTTGTGGTTTGATTATTAAAAAACGTTCTTAAGAGTGTTTTACTTTGTCAATCACCCCCCTTCAATAGCTAATTCTATTATTTGGAATAAGTTGCAATAAATCACTGACTGCAAAGCTTTTGTCTGCTCAATCATGCTTATTTTTATAAATTTATAATTAAACTTATTTTGATGTCAAGTATTATTTCTGAACTTAGTTGGGGTATTATTATGGGGGATGTATGGTTTTATTAGGTTTTGTTTATATTTTATTGGGACGGGCACGGCCATCTTATCAGTTCATCACGGGATGTGCCGATAAATTCAGGAAAATCTCTTAATATATTAAACAGATCTTTTGATTCTTATGCTGAGGTATAGTTATATGATGTTTATCTTTTTTTTGATATCTTTGTAAGTCTCAGATGACTTGATTGCGTTTCGGAAAAGCTCCTTATGTTTTCCTGCAAGATCCATTTTTCTGTTCCTCGTGTCAGTGCAAGTGCTGTGATGAGTGGGGTGATTGGATGTGTGTATTCTTTAAATTCAACCGTTCATTTTTCTCCGAACTATGTGTCTGCAGCAAAGAATCTATTACTTCGCGCTGCTTGACTCAGCCGTCATTCAGGTTAATATAGTATGTTTGATGTGAAATGAAAAAATCCATATTCCGCAAATGGTTTCTTATGTCTGCCGGCGTTCTGTTTGTTTTTATAGGGGCTGTAGGAGTAGTGGTTCCCTTGCTTCCCACCACCCCGTTTTTACTGCTGGCCGCGGCTTGTTTTGTCCGCAGTTCGGAAAGGCTCTATAACTGGATGATGAACCACCGGCTGCTCGGTCCTTATATAAAAAATTACCGGGAGAGAAGGGCAGTGACCCGGGGAGTCAAAGCAACGACCCTGATCCTTTTATGGATAACCATCGGAATCAGTGTTGTTGTGGTAGCGGAACAGCTATGGCTTAAAATCGTACTGATAGGGATCGCTGCCGGAGTGACCTGGCATGTTTTGAGCCTCAGGACGCTGCCGCCGGAATAAAGAACCGTTTTTTTGTTTTTTGGGGACGCGCCGCGGGATATTCAATATTATCAATAAGATAGATTAATTTTCCGCATTTATTTGCCCCTTAAAACGGCTTTATGGGGGGGCAAAATGGGGATTTATTCGAATAGCAGATTCTTTAACCGCTACAGCCAGCATATCAACCGGCACGCCTAACGGAATTTCTAGTTTTTCTGACAGCTCACTCATTTTTCAAGCATCCTTATTTATTTTGAGAAGAGTTTTTCCGTTTATTAGATTCCATATTTATCAATCAGCTCCTCTAATCCATCCCGACCTATATTGGTTTGTTTTGGTCCTAGTATAGCTGACAGGGTTCCTCTTGGAAGGTCATCACTTTTGTTCGGAATAATAGTCACTCGAGTTCTATCTTTATATTTTTTGTATAAAGATATTCCATGTGTTGTTTTTCTTTTCTTAATCCACCCGTCTTTTACTAATAGTTTTATTAAATTTTTTCCGGATATTGATGGTAAGCTAATCAAAGATTCAAATGTTTTTTTCTATTGGATAAATATAGGACGTCGTATACATATCTTGGTCAATAGTAGGGACTGAATATGATTGAGGTTTTTGTCTCAATAATTTTATATTATTTTCTTTAAAAAATCTTTCTCTTTCCCCAAGTTCTTCCAAAGTGTTTAAGTGTAATAATACAGCTTCTATTATTCTTTCTTTTGCTTCCTCGATTTTGTTTGCATAAGCCGCAGTACCCAATTCTTCACAATATGCAGTCCACTTTTTCCCCTCTTTTTTAAACTTAAAAGTCAATTGAATGTAATATCCCTTTATCATTATTTAACCTTTAATTTTTTTCTTTTTTTAATAACCTGCATACAATCTGCATATATATTTATAAGAAAAGTTGATATATTTGTCAACTTTTGGGTGAATGAAATGTTTTTTTATGGTTTTTTTATGGGGACGAACCCGGCTTTCTTTATGATATCGGTGACTCCAATAGTTTTTACAATAATCGCTTTTATTTCAGAATAAATAGGGCACTGCTGATTAAGCTGGTAGCGATGCTGATTTCCTGCTACTCTTTTTTCAAGAATCCCACCCAAAAGCAGATTTTTCAATTCTTTATCAACACCCCTTATTGCAAATACTGTCATTCTGCTCAGTTCATTAATGTTGTAAGAATTCTGGGGATTGATAACCAGCGTTTTCAGGACTGCAATCCGAATGCTTGAAGAGATCAAAGCGTTAATGGAATTTATGATATAATATCGTATGCTTTAAGTATATGTTCATGTACTATTAGCATATGAATTACTTTTCAAAGTCAAGTCAAAAAAAATTATGTGGGACGTTTTTTTTGGATCGCACCTATCTTACTTTATATTTAGCTATCCAGGAACTCAAAAAATAGGGTAAATGGATAAACTGTCCCCCAATTTTACAAATTCATTTTTTCTAAACTTGACACTGAATTTTTTAATTGTTATCCTATGAAGAGTTCCAATGAAATAAAAAGGGAGGAAACGCAATGATAAAAAAAACATTATGTGTAGTTGTCTTTTTAACTTTTGGCCTTTTTATGATCAGTATTATGCAAACGCTTGAGGCTCAAGAGGAAAGCCAAGAGCTTTTGACACCAGAGGATATTGAAGAAGTGACAGGAATGCAGGAGATCAAGCTGCTGCCTAAAAATGAGGAAAAGGGAGCCGTGGGCGACCTTAATTTTGCTACGGAGGATGAGACACTAATATTGATGGTGAATATACAGGCCCAAACAGTCTATGAGGCCTGGAAAAATCAGGAAGGTATTTTCCACTCTGAGGTTCAGGGCGTAGGAGATGAAGCATTTATAGGGCCCAAAACTGGTGATTTGCGCTATATAATGGTTTTTCGCAAAGGAGAATATGCTGTTTCTTTTTCCAGTTATTTCGAAACCGAAGAAGAGCCTTTTTTCAGCGAAGATCAGCTCAAAGAAGTGGCTAGTATAGTGGATTCCCGTCTATAAAACAGAAAAAAAACATAATAATGGTTTTTTTGGGTCGCCCATTAGAAGGCGCCCGTTAGAAGGCGGCTGTCAAGAGAATAGACAAAATCACTCATTTTTTGGAACTTATTGTTGACCGAAATTAGTATGTGTATCATTGGTCACGCCCAGGAGTTCATGAAGGCAAAAAAATTTGACGAAGCCCATGAGCTTTTAAAGCGTGTCCGGAAGTCTGCTGCGGAAATGATATCTGAAGGAGAAAGCCAGATAGAGTTAGGTTAGCCTAAAAATTCATAAAGGTTTCGATAATCTTTTCCTGTTTCGGGTGCAAACCCACTATTAACTGATAATAGCCATTGATGACGACCGCTATAGAGGCTTCAGGATTGTGGAGGTCATTTAAACCATCTAGAGTCTCTTGATCTGTTTTTTTCGGATCGAAATAGTAGAGTTCCACTTCATGACCATCTAATTCTACACCCAATCCGGAGCTGGCACCCAGCATATCAAAACGCTTTTCGCTGTACGCTCCGATTTCAAACCCGGCATTTCGAAAATGATTAATCATTCTTTCCAGTTCCTGAGGCACGTCTGCTTTTTTCTTGGTTAAACCCTCCTGTTCTTTTGGAGCCTCTTCTGGTTCCTGGAGTTCTCCCTGTTCTAGATCAGCCGCTCCCTCCTCATTGCCGCCGCATCCCATAAAAAAGCTGAATGCGAATACAAAAGCTATTCCCAATAAAAAGTATTTTTTCATAAAAACTCCTTTCATCCTTTAACGGATTCGCTCGAATGTGTCGATTCTGACACTGCAACCAAAGATATATTAAGGAGTGAAAAAAGTCAATTTTTAAAATAATATCTAGCTTGTTTTGTCGTCTTGTTCTTTTTATGGGAGTGTTCCTGCAGAGTATCTATTTCCGTGATGAAACAAGCGGCAATGTTGGGGGCAGAATGGGGATTCAGGTAGAGGATCAAGGCATAAACTTTTCAACGTGATTTTTAACCGTCTTCGGATACTTCATGGCTGTCAAATCAATCTTTTCTCTATCCATTTTTTCCCAGTTCCACTCATCCAAACAAGGAGACAATCCGTTTTTTCTCTGAATGTAAACATAATCCAGCACTGCTTTTTCAGGATAAGCTAAGAAGAAATGATCTGAAAAATCATACCCGAAAAAGAGGTCTTTTTTTATATGGGAATAGGTAATCTCTCCGATTTCTGTATGAAATGTTTTTGTTTTATTCATTGAGATACAAGTTAACACATGGGGTGTTTGTTCTGAAATCCCGTGCATAAAGAGAGCAGACTCCAGGGAGATATAACTTGGGGGATAGAGAACTCCAGCCGTTTCTTCCAGACTGGCCAAGTGGAAGGAATTGGCATACAGTCCCTTGCTTAGCTTTAAAAGCAGCTTTTTTTGAACAAGCCGGTATATCGCTTTCTTTAAAGATGACGAAGGCAGATTAGAAATTCGCATCAGTTCAGCAAAGTGATATATGGATTTTCCCTCCCGAAAAATCTTTATCCAATCTGTTTGAGTGAAGGCTTTTTTCATCTCTCATTTCCCATGGATACAAAAACTTTTTTCACCTCTTCCATGACATTTACGCAGCTGTGACGGATAACCTGATAATTGTCTTTTTGGAGCTGCTGTCGAAAGCGCTGGGGAAGAAAACGATTCATCTCAGCATGCAAATCATATGATTTTAATTCAGCCAGTCTTTTTTCGATCTTTGGTTCAGAACATGTCATATGATAATCATTGAATTTTTTCCTCACCAGAGGCATGTCAAGGGATACACCAAGAACTTCAGATAAATACCAGAGGTCAAATGAATCTCTCCCTTTAAAATAAATTCTCCCCAAAGTAGCCGTGATTTTTTCCGCTAACAGCTCTTCGGGTGCCAATCCTGAGACCAGGGGATGACGGTGCAGCACCTTAAAATCAGATTTTGCAGGAATGACTTTTGAATGGTACACCGGGAAGTTGGCAAATTCCATCTTGATTCTGTATTTCATTCTCTTCCCCTCAGGCTGAAAACTCAACCAATATGGGTTCATTTTTGCCTTTGTGTGAACAGAGGGAAAACGCCATTCACATTTTCCATTTCCCAGGAGCTGAACAATGTTCTTCTCAATATCTGATCGGGATTTTGTGATAATCTTTTGAGCCAATTTCCCATCAAGATTTTTTCCTGCAAAGTCTAAGTCTTCTGAGAATCGATATCCGCCATATAAAAGATGGATACTTGTCCCCCCTCGAAAACAAATATGCTGACTCTCAGGCACAGCAAAGACAGCATCTAAAACAATAAGATGGAAAACTTCTGCAACAACCGTGCTGAGAGGCAGTCTTTGCTTAAGAGCTTTGTCTTTTAGAATTGGCCAAATCATTTTTATTTCCTTATTCAGACAAAAATGTCCTTTATTGGAAATATAATATAAAGAAAACAAAATTTCAAGGCTTTATATGGTTTTTATGGGTGTTTTTATGGGTTTTTATGGGGACGCACCGCGGGATATTCATTATTATCAATAAGATAGGTTAATTTTATACATTTATTTGCCCCTTAAAACGGCTTTTGGGGGGGGCGGAATGGGAATATATTCAGGAATAAAACAGCCATTTTAAGAATAAAATTCTGTATTTTCCCAGATTTTTTTCTTTTGGGAACCCGATGGGATGAGGTAAACTAAAATAAGTCAATGGACTCTGCTGGTGAAGAGTCTCATTGAAGTGAGAACGCAGAAATGATTACAATCGACGGAAATCAGAAATCAGGTTCGGGCACGATTGTGCGGGATGCCGCCGGGCTGGCCGCCCTGTCCGGCACGGCAATCCATATGACAAATATTCGGGCCCGCAGGAAAAAACCTGGACTGCGGCCGCAGCATCTCACTGCTTTAAAGGCTGTGGCGGAATTGTGTTCAGGCCGGCTGGAGGGGGCGGCTGTGGGCGCTTCAGAAATTGTTTTTAAACCCGGCGGAAGAATGAAGAACGGAGTATTCAGATGGGATATTGGAACAGCCGGGTCGGCAACGATGTTTGCGATGACAGTCATTCCTGTTGCTCTTTTCGCCGGCGGTCCTTCTGTTTATCATATCACAGGCGGGCTGTTCCAGGATTTTGCGCCCACGGTTTTATTTGTGAAATATGTTTTTATCCCGACGCTTCAGTCCATGGGGGCGGATATCGATCTGATTATTCATAAACCCGGCTATGTGCCTGAAGGCGGCGGATATATTGAATTGCGGATTAAACCGCTGGGGGAATTAAATGGCCTGCGGCGGGAACGGCGCGGTGAAATCATCCAGACCAGCGGGATTTCCCTCTCGAGCCGCCTTAAGAAGAGAAAAGTATCCGAACGTATGGCGGATGCATCCTGCAAAATCATGAAAAGAGCGGGGCTTGATCCTGAGATTGACGTTATTTACGATGAAGAAGGCTCTCCTGCCTTTGATGAGGCGGCGGTTCAGCCTGGCGCCGGTTTTTTCCTCCGGGCGGAAACCGATACCGGCTGGAGAGAAAAAGGGGACAGTTCACCTATTTACCCTATTTTCGGACGAGAAAAAGGGGACAGTTCACCTATTTACCCTATTTTCGATATTTTCGAGAAAGTCTTGAGAGAAAAAGGGGACAGTTCACCTATTTACCCTATTTTCGATATTTTCGAGAAAGTCTTAATCTTCTCGGCGTCTATTTATATGAAATGGGACGAATTGCCCGAGTAGTAATTCCTGATTTTCCTCATCATATTATCCAACGAGGAAACAGGCGCCAAGCAGTCTTTTTCAATAATGATGACAAAAGACTTTACCTTAATATTCTAAATCATTATTGCCGTAAAGAAAAAGTGGAGATTTGGTGTTACTGTTTGATGGATAATCATGTCCATATCATTGCAGTTCCTCGAAAAAGTGAAAGCTTGGCAAAAGCAATAGGTGAAACCCACAAAAAATATACGACGGTTATTAATATTCGCCAAAACTGGAAAGGACATCTCTGGCAGGGAAGATTTCTCTCCTATCCGATGGGCGAAGGATACCTTTACTTTGCAATCAGATATATTGAGAGAAACCCTGTAAGGGCAAGGATTGTCAGGAAAGCTGAGGATTATAATTGGTCGAGTGCTAAAGCACATGTGTTTCAGGTCAAAGATAAGGTTTTAACCAAATTTCATCTTGAGTCGGAGATACAAAATTGGCGTGCTTATTTACAGGAAGAGGATAAAGAAGAGGATCTGGATAAATTCAAAAATCATGAAAAAACCGGGAGACCTTTAGGAGATGAAAGATTCATTGATAAACTCGAGCAAATAACCGGCAGAACTTTGAGGAAAAGAAAACCTGGAAGACCAAAAAAAGAAGCGGGAAATAAAAAATAAGGTAAATAGGTGAGCTGTCCCCAGATTTTTGTTGATTAGTTTTTATAATTGATTTTCTACTTTAACAGACAACTTCAAACCAACACTATGCAAAACAGAATTCAGACTTTTTAGTTTTGGATTGCCTTGTGTTGAAAGAATACGATAAAGATTTTCTCTGTTTAGTTTCGTTTCGCGCGCTATTTCAGAAATACCCTTTGCGTTTGCAATGTCTTTCAATGCCATTAAAAATACTTCCTGGGAACCGTCTTCCAGCGCGGCATTTAAATATTCTGAGGCCTCAACAGGATCAAGAAGATCCTTTTTGAGGTTATTTTCATATTTTTCTGATATTTTTTTCATTTCGCCCTCCTTTTATAATCGGCCCAATATGCTTGAGCTAACTGAATATCTTTTGACTGAGATTTTTTAGATCCACCACATAATAAAATCACTATGGCCGTTTTGGATTTCCCATAATAAACCCGATAGCCTGGGCCATAATCAACACGCAATTCATTCACACCTTTTCCAACTGACTTGGAATCACCAAAGTTGCCAAGCCTTACACGATTTAATCGAACTCGAATTCGCGCTCGTGCGGCTCGATCATTTAGCGAATTGAGCCAGTTATGGAAGGGGTTTTCTCCTTCTTCAGTTATGTATTCAAGAAGTTGAATGCTGGTATCATCCATGATTTTACTGTAGCATAAAAGCAACAAATGTCAAGTTATTTTTTTGGCTAACGGAAAAAAGGGCGGAAAAAAGGGGACAGCTTACCTATTTACCCTATTTTCGAGAAACACCTAATCCTCTCGATGTCCATATATATGAAATGGGACGAATTGCCCGAGTAGTAATTCCTGATTTTCCTCATTATATTATCCAACGGGGAAACAGGCGCCAAGCAGTCTTTTTTAATGATAATGACAAAAGACTTTACGGAGACCTTTAGGCGATAGAAAATTCATTGATAAACTCGAACAACTAACCGGGAGAACTTTGAGGAAAAGAAAACCTGGAAGACCAAAAAAAGAAGCGGGAAATAAAAAATAAGGTAAATAGGTGAGCTGTCCCCAGATTTTTGTCCCCAGATTTTTCTAAAGTTGAGGGCACCAACAACCGCATAAAAGTGATCAAACGTAGGGCTTACGGCTATCGAGATCTCGTTTATTTTAAGCTGAAAATATACAACCTTCATGTCACTAGGTACTCATTATTGTGATGAACTTTATTCGAATAGCGATAAGTAGTCTTTGTAAACAAACAGTCTGCCGTATTTAACATCTTGATCTTTTTGCACTAAAATGCCTTGTTTACAAAATCGTTTCACCAATCGATTTGCAGCTTCTCGTGAAAGTCCTGTGGCCTCTTCAACCTTTTTTACATCAACGATGGGCAGTTTATAAAGATGCTTCAATAAAACCATCGCGTTTTTACTGGCTCTTCCCATATTCGAGATTTTCTGAAGATCTTTTTCTCTTAGATCAATGACTCTATTGGATGTCTCAATCGCTTTTTCACAGATTTGAATAACACCTTCTAAGAAAAACTCCAGCCATATAGATACATTCCCCTTTCTATATTCGTCGAGAAGCATAAAATACTTATTTTTGTGCTTTTTTAAATATTCTGAAAAATAAAGCACGGGTCGTTCTAAGACATTTTGATGACAAAGATAGAAGGTAATAAGCAATCGTCCGGTCCTTCCATTTCCATCTAAAAATGGATGGATAGTCTCGAATTGACTGTGAATTAAAGCAGCCTTTATCAAGGTTGGAATATTTTCATGAGAATAAAAGAATTTCTCGAGTTCTCCCATGGCCGCTAATACATATTGTGGTGGAGGGGGAACAAAACGGGCATCATCGAGATTCGTTCCCATCACCCAATTCTGGCTGCTGCGAAATTCTCCAGGCTGAGAAGATTTTGAACTTCGCGCGTCCGTTAATAGAGTTGAATGGACTTCTTTGATCAGTCTTAAGGATAACGGTAAACTGTTTAGTCTATCCAATCCTGTATTCATCGCCTTGATATAATGCAAGATGTCATCCACATCGTCTGGAATCTCAGGAGATCTTTGGACTTCAGCTTGAAGAGCATCAGTAAGATTAGCTTTTGTTCCCTCCACTTGGCTGGAAAACGAAGCTTCTTTATTAATATACATAAAAATAAAAAAATCGATGTCTGGAATGATCTTAGTTAGACCATCAAGCTTGCCAATTAAAAGATTGGCATCAGCTAAAAGTTTAATAATTTTAGGTTGGTTATAAGTGAGGCCTTTTGGCGGAAATTTCTCTGGTAGAAAGGCCGTATAATTCCCCTTTTGTTTTACATATTTTCCTGTTTTTATCATCTATTTTCCCTGAAAGCATTGATTAGATGTCAGAAATATAGCATTAAAGTTGACAACTGTCAAGGAGATGTCAACTTTTCTTATTCACGCTGTTTTACGACAAGACCCGAGGCAGCTTTTTCTCCTTTTCCACCAATACATAAAACGCTTTGGAGAAATATTTTTCTCATCTTTTTACCCCTTAAAACGGCATTTCTGGGGGGCCAAATATGGATCCAATTATTCTTTTTGAATTATTCTAAGGGAATAATGCGTTAGGTTTTAAAATGTTATCCATAGCCGTTTAGTTTTGAAGGTGAAGCGGAGGAGTAAAAGTTTAATTTGACCGTCTTTAAAAAAAGCTTTAATTTAAGATGGCAGTGGAGAATTTTAAATTGAAAGATCAAATCTGTATTGTAACCGGCGCCAGTTCAGGTCTTGGGAATGCTGCGGCCAAGCTGCTGTTACAGAGAGAAGCCATCGTCATCATGATGAGCCGGGATAAAAAGCGGGGGGAAAAGGAATTCAGGAATTTTAAAAAGAATTATGGAGAAAAAGTCGATTGGATTCCTGCTGATCTTTCTTCACTTAAATCGATTGAGAAATTCGTTGAATCCTTTAAGCAAAAATATCATAAACTGAACTTTCTATTTAACTGTGCCGGCATTATTTTAATGAAACGACAGACCACTGAAGACGGGCTTGAAGCCATATTTGCGACAAACTATTTGGGACATTTTTTTCTGACAAATCTGCTCTATGAGCCGCTTAAAGCCGGCTCACCATCAAGAGTGATTACTGTCTCGGGAAGAGGACATAAGTCGAGCCTTACAGAAGGTATAAGAAAGGGAACCATAGATTTTTCCGATTTGCAGGGAGAAAAGCATTTTAGTTTTCCCAAAGCGTCTAAACAAGCCGTGTTGGCAAAAATAATATTTACTTATGGACTTTCCAGGAGATGGAAGAAGGCCGGGATTGAAGCCTGTACTGTATGCCCTGGTTTGACCCGGACCCATTTAGTTAGTTCCCTTCCCTGGTATGTGCGAGCTTATATGGCCGTAAGGTTTTTCATTGCCCAAGCTCAAACCGCAGAAGAAGGGGCAAGCCATCTCATTCAATTGGCAGTAATTAATGAGAACATAAACGGGAAATATTTTGAAGCCTCCAGAAAAGGGCTTAGAGAAGCAAGCTCATCAGACGAGTCTTATGACTTGAGTCTTGCGAAAAAGTTATGGAAAGCAAGTGAAGAATTGGTTGGACGAAAATTTGATTATAGATGATGCGCACCTATAAATCTTTTTATTTATAAGCAAGATAGCTTAATTTAAGTCTCTTATTTTCTACTGAAACAGTGAGTTTTAAGTATGTTATACAATATCAAGAAATGATTCGGTCTTTGTGAATCAGAAGGACACTTTCCTTTTGAGCGATTTCCACTAGATTTTCAGTGAATCCTTTCTTGCTAAAAAGAATGTATTGATCATGACGGTCTTTACTGTACCAATCCACAAGTCTTGATATTTTTTGGAGTTTTCTGTAGGTATCTTCTCCAGCTTTTTCCAAGCTCCATTTGCATTCGCCAAAGTAAGCGGTTCTTGTATTTTCGTCCAGAGCAACCATGTCAATTTCTCCATCCTTTGACCACCATTTTCCGATTGAGGTAAAGGAAATTATCCCTTTATCCATAAAATCAAGGCAGAGGTTTAGACAGATCTCTTCATAAATCCAGGAAACAAAATCTTCAAAAGTGTCTTTTATGATGTCAAGGACAGAATCAGATCGACCAATTTCATTCAGCCTCCTTTCCTTAGAGGTATGAGTCCTGCTGCTCATAGGTCCCCTCCAATTGTGGGGTCAAAAAGGATAATAAGGATTAGTATAATCTAAATTATACATTATTTCAAACTTTTTCCTCACTCCCTGCGCAGGTCCGGTCCAAGATGGATTGATTGAGCCCTTTGTTTTCTCTCACTTTATGAAGACGCCTTGGAGAAAGATTTTTCTCATCTTTTTGCCCCTTAAAGCAGCATTTAGGGGGCGAATAGGGAATTTAATGATCCTTTTTGAATGATTTGGAACACCTTATCAATCAATTCAGACATATTCTCATGCGTATAGTCTTGCACAGAGACAGGAGGGTGAAAAATGATTGTGACTTTCCCCTTTTTGATAAAATAACTCCCTCTGGGCATGAGTTTATAGGTTCCGATGATGGACACCGGAACAATGGGTGTCCGGCTGTCAATAGCCAGAAAAAAACCGCCCCGTCTGAATTTCTGAATTTCTCCGGTGTGACTTCGAGTCCCTTCCGGAAAAATGAGAAAAGAGATATTGTTTTTTATAATCATGCGTACAGCCCTTTGGACCGCTCTTTTTCCTCCTTCTTTTCCTTTTCGGTCAACCGGAATGAAAAGGGCCTCTTTCATGGCCGGTCCCACCACAGGGAGCTGAAAAACTCCCTGTTTCAAAATCACTCTCACATTATGGGGGATGGCTTTAAAAATCAAAGGACCGTCCAGCATGCTGAGATGATTGGGCATATAGATGTATCTTTGGCTTTTTTTGATCCGGTGAAGGCCGTGGTATTCAATTTTTAGACCGAGAATAACTTCTCCCACAGCCAAAGCCTGTTTGGCCGCAAAAAAGAGCGGTCCCGACCAATTAAAAAGGAGGCACACCAGAAGAATCGGTGAGAGAAGGAGAGCAATGACGATAAGAAAAACATAAAGGATAAGAGAACGCATGGCTTGATTATAAGCAGTAAACAGTAAAGAGTAAACAGAATTAGTTTAAAGCAAGATAATTTAAAGTTCAAAGAAACAAAGACTTAAAACTTTTTACTTTAGACTATTGATGAAATCGCTTCGTTTCTATCAGAAACTCGCAATAACAATAGAAATCCGAAAATTATTGTACTGCCTTGACAAGTAATATTATGTTTCTTGACAAACTTTAATATATCAGATAAAAAAAATACACCAAAACATGAGAAATTACAAAAAATTCTTTTCGGCACTATCCTTGCTGCTTTTTCTTTTCCCTCTGTTATCAGCCAAACAAATCTCAAAATACAAAAAAACCGAACCTGAAAAAGGACATCTCATCGAAAAAGTTCCTTTCCAGAAATGGAAAAAGAAAAATTACTGTGGTCCTGCGGCAATGGCTATGGTTTTGAGCTTCTGGAAGAATAAAAAACAAAGCCAGGAAGAAATCGCTCATGGTATGTATAACTTTTATAAAGAAATAGCATACAATTCTGAAATGGTTCTCTATCCAAGAAAAGTAGAAATGATGAGCTATTCTTTTAGTGGAGATATCCCAACATTGAAAGAACTCATAAAAAAGGATATTCCGTTAATTGTCCTCCACAAACCAGTCAAACAAATCAATAAAGGACATTATAGAGTCGTTATAGGTTTTGATGAAAACAGTCAGCAGATTATTTTCCATGATCCTCTGTTAGGGAAAAGGTGCGCAGCTGATGAAGATATTTTCAATGACCTATGGCATTGGGATGATGAGGTCAACAAAAAAAATTGGACATTGGCTGTGGTTTCCAAAGATGTTGATTTTTCTTCTCTAGGCATAGAATCAAAATATCTCACCTACATAAACTTAGCCACTTCCTATTATCGAAGATCCAAATATGATAAATCCTTAACTTTATGGGAATCAGCTCACCGTGAAAGCCCGTTGGATCCATATCCGGTTTACAGCAAAGCCATGACCTACATTCGTTTGGAAAATAAAGAAAAAGCACTTGAATATGCCCAAAAAGCTGTTTCTATGGATCAAAAAAATGCATTTGCACTTGACGTTTTAGGCCTAGCGTATTATAAAATTGGAAGGCTAAAAGAATCCATGAAAATTTTAGGTCAAGCCATGAAATTAGATCCAGAGGCTGAATTTATCAGAAAACATTATTTGGCAGTGAGAAATTATTACATAGAATCTCACAAAAAATAAAAGGAGAAAGGCAAAATATGAAAAAATATTCCAAAGTATTGATCGGGATTTTACTTGTATTATTTGCGGTGCAGACCGCTACTGCAACGCCTGCAGTCCAAGATTTAGACATGGATGATGCCGTAACCGCCTCTGATGCTGGAGCCGGGGATTTAACCACAAGGGATATTCTTCTCGTCGTTATCATTATTTTTGCTGTTATTGGTTTGATTGCTGTTCTTTAAAATTTATATTTAGGAAGCACCTTATATTTTTTCATCACTCCACTGAGACGCTTGAGTGAAAGATTTTTCTGGATATGATTTTGACTTTTTCCTTTTTGTTTGCCTTTTCTCTTTACTGTTCACTGTTTTTTATCTTTAAATTATTTTTTTTTACTGTTTACTGATTTTTGATAGAGTTGGTTTTCGATTTCTTGAGCCATGAGGTGCAGAATCATGAGGTGTACTTCCTGGATTCTGGGCGTGGATGTGGAAGGTACGTCTAACAGATAATCAGGAATTGATGCCAGCTTGCCCCCTCCTTGGCCTGTTAAAGCCACTGTCATCATTCCTCTGCGGTTCGCTTCCTGGAGAGCCTTGATCACAGATGGGGAGTTTCCACTGGTGGACAAGCCTACCGCCACATCCTTTTCATTCCCTAAAGCTTGGATCTGGCGAGAGAAGACTTGGCTGTAATCCGTATCATTGGCAATAGAAGTGAGCGCTGAGGTATCAGTGGTCAAAGAAACAGCCGGAACAGCCGGTCTTTCTTTGAGGAATTTATTCACCAGTTCCGCAGCAAAATGCTGGGCCTGTGCAGCACTTCCCCCGTTTCCAAAAACCAGAATCTTTTTTCTTTTGTTTAAAGCTTTGACTGTTTTCTCAATCACTTCGTCCAGTAAATAGGCTTTTTCATGGAAAAAATCACGAGCTGTTTGTCCCAACTCGGCAACAGTCTTTAAATAATTCACTTCACCTATCCCCTTTCACATTTCCCTTATCTCCACTTTAAACTAATTATCGATGGCGGCCAAATCCACCTCTCTTGGGCCGGGTTTTGTATTCCAAAGGTTCCTTGGGCTTTTCTTTTTCCGCTTCCTCTTTGGTTCCCTTTTCTAAATAGACTTTAGACTTTTTCTCCAGCTCGTCAATCCTGAAGGAGCGCTCAGCAGCCCACAGGACCTCGTCTCTGAGTCCTTCTTCAGCCACTTCTTCAGTGAATTTTCGTCTTCCCTGAACCAGTTTGTGGATATACTCCTGGATTTCCTTCTCAGAATAATATTTTCGGGGATCCCATTCATCCAGGCTCTGGCCTTCGGCTTTAACGATCCGGCGGGTTCCCAGTTTTCCTGTCTCATAGGTGTTGGTTCCACGGACATCTCCCCGCTGGATCTGGGCCATTAGGTTAATGGGAATGCGCTTGACTTTCCGCACCAGTCTCTTTTTCTTTTTTCCGTTTTGTTCATAGGTCTCTATGATCTCTCCGACTCCTCCCGTGTTGTACTGCATGCATTTGAGTTTATCCGGATGATTGCTGGAGAGGGTCATCAGAATTTCATACAGGCGGTTGATCTTTTTGGCTCTGGAACCGATGATAAAAGGATCTGTTCCCACGATCCGGGCGGTTTCTCCTGCTTTAGCGGGCTGGCTGGCATAGGAATGGGTGCTTTCCCCCCATAGATAAGCCAGAACGGCCTGGGCCGGAGTGAGTTCCTGGGCAAAGGACATGATGGTGTTTCGTCGGGTGATGAAAGCGAAAATCAGTCCGTCCAGCTCCTCAATGGGAGGAAGATTGACAGAGTCAGAGAATATATTGACCATTTTCCCATCGATTTTGACTCTCAGCTTTTTGCGCTGAATCACGGCTCTTCCGTTGGCAGTGAGGCTTTCATCCAGAAAGTCAGGTTCGCCGTCAGATTTGATCATCACATTTTCATAAAGGGCTGATTTATCGATGAGAGCGTTGTACATGGCTTCCTGATATCTTTCTTCCACGTCAGTTTTGACAAAAAAGTTGTTTTCGGAACCTAGGGCTGAACCATTTGGTCTCAAGAAGCAGATGTCATCCTGAGTGACCAGGGTTTTCTCTCCCCGGCCGTAATCCAGTCCTAACTGATGACAGGACCAGGTGGATTTTCCGGTGGCGGTGAGTCCGAACAGGAACACCCCGTATTTTTTCAGCTTTCCGTCTTTTCCCAGGGCAGTAACCTTTTTGGTGCCAGCGTGGAGTCCCAGCATACCTTTGTTGTCAGCGGCCCACATGGCCTGGCGCAGAAAGCCTTTTTTATCCTCTCCCAGGTAGTCGGTTCCCAGGGCGATGTTGATATTGTGTTCTGGAATTCCTAGGATCTGCTGTCTTAACGGATGTTCTTCAGGGATGTGGATCATGGTGAATTCAGGTCCAGGTCTTTTTTTGGAATTGTTTTCTCTTTTAAACATAGTGGTGCCCCACATGTATCCGATACGGTAATTGATCAGATCAGCCTCGGAAACAATGAGGTTGCACACAGGATTGAACGCATCATTTTCTCCCATCCGTCGGCTGATGCGGTAAAAGGGCATACTCCTTATGAGATGAAGAACCTTATCCAGCTCCTCAGAAGCTGCCGCAATAATGCTCTTCTGCTGTTCGCTGGGATTGGGAAGCCTGACTGATTCGGAACCCAGATAAACGGTTTTGGGAGCAATTCGGCTGGATATGGCTGCTCGCCATCCGTAAGAGCCGTATTTGGTTTTTAGTCCAGTGGCTTTGGCTCTGGATTCCAGCCAATTGAGGCTGACCGTTTTAATATTGGGTCCCTGGAGAGCTCTGTTCAGTTCTTCAGCAAATTTTTGGTAGGCTTTGATGTCGTAAATATTTTTATCATTCATGTCTTTGTTTGTTTTGATATTTCTATTCTTGGTTTTGTTTCATAATGTCTAATAGGTGTTCAGGTTCTGCCTGACCGCTGTTGATCAAAATGACCGTAGTGCTCTCAAGCAGTTTTTTGAAGAAATTTCGCTGGGATTCAATGCGGTCCGGTGAGGTCAATAGAATATGAGGATTGTAAAAAGGATATCTTTTGGAGGCGCCTATCTCAGGGAGAGTTCCGAGGGCTTCTCCGGATTCCAGCATTCTCAGAGCATCCTCTGGTTCCAATTGGACAGAAGGAGGAGACACATTGTCTTTCCTGAGGAGAAACAGCCGGCGGAGAGTGCTGCGTTTGACATGTTTCGAAGGGCCCTTAATCCAATAGGGATCTAACAGGGCATAGGAACGGCTGTCCGCTTCATAACAGAACGGAGAACCCCTGTCCAGACGGCAGTCTTCTTTCTGGAGGCAGGCTTGATTTTTGCAGTCTTCTTTTTTAAGAACGACGTTTTCGCATTTACTGTTGTCAAAAAGGGAGGCCCATTGAGGGGAATACTCCGTCACATTTGTGGGCATGAGCAGTTTTCTTTCCGGCGTATCTGCCAGGGGCAGGGAGCCGGAAAATCTGACGAATACAATTTCGTTTGACTGGAGCCGTATATCCTGGTTATCAAGCATTTTGAAGAAATATTCTGTTTTACTGGTTCCTTTGGGTCCGATGAGAACAAACGAATCACCCTGAAATTCAGCACACATGCCGCGGACCGCATGGACATTGAACAGTCGTTCTGAGACATCCATGACCAGCCCCAATGCCAGACTTCTCAGAGGGCTGTAGTTATCGGCATTGACGATGATTCCGGTTTTGGTCTCCGAATTGTAAAAAGCTCGAGGCTCCCGTCCAGGGATTTTATCCACCGCATAAATGATGCCGTGGGGTTCAAGATCAGACTCCAGCTGGGCCGGATACCAATTTTCCATCCAGAAGTCATAGAGATGAGGAACGTTGGTCCGCAGCTGCACAATGACTCCATTGATATTGGCGTTCCATTCAAAATAATTGGCATAGCTGAGATGACTTTCCATTTCAGCGACCAGGGCTTCCTTCATTTGTATGGATAGAGATGATTCCACAGAAGGTTTGGATTTATAATGAGTGATCGCATTGCTCAAAGAAATTCTTTTTGCCTTTTTAGCGGGCTTGAGTTCAGCTAATGCCCGAGTGATCCGGTCCATTCCTTTTTCGATATTTTCCATGGATGTGGCATAAGAAATGCGGATATATCCTTCTGACCCGAAGGCTCCGCCGGCGACCACCGCGACCTGGGCATGTTTCAGCAGGTAATAGGCTAGACCAAAGGAATTGCGGATTTGAGTGTTCTGGAATTCTTTGTCAAAAAATGAGGTGACATTGGGGAACAGATAAAAAGCTCCTTTGGATTCAAAGCAGGAAATTCCTGGGATCGACTTCATTCTCATGAAAGCATAATTTCTGCGCCTCTGAAATTCTGAGGCCATTTTTGAAATGGTATCTTGAGGTCCGGTGAAAGCTTCCAGGCTTGCTTTTTGAGAAATAGAACAGGCATTGGATGTGGTGTGTCCTTGAATTCGGTTCATGGCATTGATGAGTTCAGCGGGACCGGCGGTATAACCTATTCTCCACCCGGTCATGGAATAAGATTTGGATACTCCACTGATAATGATGGTCTTCTTTTTTATTTCTTCACCTAGTGATGCAAAGCTGTGAAATTCCGCATCATCGTACACCAGTTTTTCATAGATCTCGTCAGCGATCACAAAAATATCTTCTTCCAGAACCACGTCAGCCAGAGCCTCTAACTGAGCTTTCTTGTAGACAGCTCCAGCTGGATTTGAGGGATTGTTCAGAAGAACAGCTTTTGTTTTGGGTGATATGGATGACTGCAGCTGTTCCGCGGTGATGCAGAATTCATTTTCTTCTTTAGCCTGGATAAACATGGGTTTCCCCTCGGCTAAAGAGACGGCATAAGGATAAGTCACCCAGTATGGAGCGGGGATGATGACTTCATCTTCTTTATTGATGAGGGCCTGCAGGAGGTGATAGAGGGAGCTTTTGGCTCCAGAAGAGACAATGATCTGGTTGGGTTCATAATCCAGGTTGTTTTCTTTTTTCAGCTTATCGACGATAGCCTGTTTGAGAGAAGGAATGCCGTCTATCTGAGTGTACTTGGTGAAGTTTTCTTCAATGGCTTTGACCGCTGCCTGTTTGATGTTTTCAGGAGTGGGAAAGTCTGGCTCCCCCACACTGAGATCGACCACGTCAATTCCCTGGGCTTTCATTGCCTTGGCTTTGGCATTGACTTTAAAAGTGGAAGATTCTCCGATTTGATTTGCCTTTTCTGATAAAATCATTTTAATAATCTCGATTTAAAGAACTCAGTCTTTTTCTTTTTTTTCAGTACTGAATTTTTCCTTAAAGTATTCTTTGAGGTCGACACCGGTTAGAGATTTTACCACCTCAGGCATCTGGGCCAGCACATCTGCGACTTGGGTGGTGATTTTATGGGCACCGGTTCCCTTGTCTCCGCCCACCAGAATGATTTTATCGACTTTAGAAAGAGGTTCAGAAACGTTTTTAGCCAGTTCGGGAAGTATTTTAAGATAGGAATCAAGGATAGCTGCCTGGTTGTATTGGCCCCAGGCTTCGGCTTTTTTCAGCATGGCTTCAGCCTCAGAAGACCCAAGCTCCCTTAATCTTTCGGCCTCGGCTTTTCCTTCCAATCTGCTGGCCTCGGCTTTTCCCTCGGCTTCGGCTTGGATGCGGAATCCTTCAGCCTCGGCTTCAGCTTTGATTTGATACTTTCGGGCGTCTGCTGGTTTAATGACGGTGGCATTCAGCTCTCTTTCTCTCCGTTTGATTTCCATTTCTTCAATTTTTATGGCTTCCTCTTTTTCAATTGACCTGACTTTGGCTTCCTCTTTTTTAATCTGCTGATTCAGCCTGTTGCGTTCCAGCTCGTACGCATGATCGGCCTGTGCTTTTTTACTGTTTACCTCGACCTGAGATTCTGCTTTTTTGGCCTCATTTTCCCACTGGGCTTTGGCAATAAGGGCTTCCGCATTCAGCCGGGCGATTTCTCCTTCTTTTTTGGCTTCAGATGATTTAATGGTTGCTTCCTTTTCTGTCTCCGCTTCAGCAATGGCTGCGTCTCTTTTAGCGGCGGCGATATTCGGCTTTCCCAGTGCGGCTAAATATCCTTGGGTGTCGCTGATTTCTTTAAGGGAGAAGGAGAGAAGGATAAGGCCCATATTTGAAAAATCTTTTTTGACGGATTCTGTGACTTTATCTGCAAATTGTTGTCGTCCCTGATAGATTTCTTCTGCGATCATGGCTCCGATCGCAGCTCTCATCTTTCCGTCCAGGATTGTTTGAGAGACATCTCGGATACCCTCTTTCCCTGTCCCTAAGAACTGCTCTGCAGCCATGTGGATTGAATCCTCGTTTGAGTCAATTTTGACTTGAGCCGAAGCTTCGGCCTGGATAAGGATTCCGTTATGGGTGCGGACCTCTGGTGTTTTGAGGCTGAGGTTGATCACATCCATGGGAAGGACATCCACTGTTTCTAAAAGCGGCCAAACAAATGTTCCGCCTCCTAGGCGGTAACGGTAGCCGATTTTGCGTTTTCTTCCGTCCGGGAGTGTTATGGTCTTTTTCAATCCGCCTGAAATAATCAGGGCCTGATTGGGCCCGACTTTCCTGTACTGCTTGGCGATTAAAAAAGACAGTAAAGCGATGGCGATAACAATAACGGCAATGATTATTATTGTGGAGAGGGATATCATCGGTACCTCCTTTTATTTCATGCCAAAATATATTGAAAAGGTATTATAATTATTTATTAAACATTTTTAAAGAAATTTTATTTACCTGACCTATTCATAAAAAAATGGCGATGTTTTCATGATCATTTTACTTTATTCTTGAATCATTCAAGCCCTTTAGCCCTTTTCAAGGATTTGTTTTTTGAAATATTCTATGGTGCGTTCCAGGCCCTGATCCAAGTTGATTTGGGGTTCCCATCCCAATCGGCTTTTGGCAAGACTGATATCAGGGCACCGCTTCAGGGGGTCGTCTTTAGGCTGAGGGAGAAAGGTTATCTTGGACTTGCTTTTGGTGATTTGAATGATTTTTTCTGCAAGCTCCAGGATGGTGTGCTCTTCGGGATTCCCCAGGTTGACAGGGCCTATAAAATCATCTGCTTCCATCATCAAAATCAATCCGCGAATCATATCAGAGACATAGCAGAACGAGCGAGTCTGGGTGCCGTCGCCAAAGACGGTCAGCGGCTCTCCTTTGAGGGCTTGAACAATAAAATTACTCACCACTCTTCCATCATTGGATGCCATATAAGGACCATAGGTGTTGAAAATACGACAGATCCTTATGTTCACTTTGTTTTGTCTATGGTAGTCCATCATGAGAGTTTCAGCCACTCTTTTTCCTTCGTCATAGCAGCTTCTGATCCCGATAGGGTTGACATTTCCCCAGTATTCTTCGGTTTGGGGGTGAATGGCTGGGTTACCGTAAACTTCAGATGTTGAGGCGAGCAGAATTTTTGCTTTTGTTCTTTTAGCCAGACCCAGCATATTGATGGTGCCCGTGACATTTGTTTTTATGGTCTTTATGGCATTGGTTTGATAGTGAATCGGAGAAGCCGGGCAGGCAAGATGGTAGATTCCGTCTATTTCAGCAAAAAAAGGATGGATGATGTCATGCCTTATAAATTCAAAATAGGGGTGATGGGTCAGGTCTCTGATGTTATTTTTACTTCCTGAGAAAAAATTATCTATGCACAGAACATCTTTGTTTTTCTCTAGAAGGGTTCTGCAGAGATGGGCTCCTAAGAATCCGGCTCCACCTGTGATCAGAATTTTGTCCATGTTTATTCCTCATGATTGTAGGCAATGAAAAGCGGGCTTTTATTTTTAAGAAGTTTCTTTTGTTCCTGTACGATTTCCTTAATCCCTTTTTCAGCCAGGTCAAGAAGTTCATGGAATTTATTTTTCATGATGGGGGATTTCTCAGCAGATGCCTGGATCTCCACAAAATGACCTGTATCTGTTCCGATCACATTCATGTCAATGGAGGCATGTGAATCTTCGGCATAGTCCAGGTCTAAGAGGCTTTCCCCATTAACAATCCCTACGCTGACCGCTCCGGCCAGGTTTTTCAGAGGCATTTGTTCAATCTTTTCATCATCCATGAGTTTTTTGAGAGCTAGGGCTAAAGAGATGCAGCCAGCGGTTACAGAAGCGGTCCGGGTGCCCCCATCCGCCTGGATCACATCGCAGTCAATGATGATGGTCCTCTCCCCCAGGGCTTTCAGGTCGGTCACGGCCCTTAATGAACGCCCTATGAGTCTCTGGATTTCCTTGGTGCGTCCTGAAATATTTGTTCCTCTTTCTCTTCTTGTTCTGGTTTCTGTGGAACCCGGAATCATAGAATATTCGGCTGTGATCCAGCCGGTTCCTTCCCCCCTGAGAAAAGGAGGGACATTTTCCTCTATGGTTGCGGAGGCAATGATTTTTGTCTTTCCCAGTTCGATGAGCACGGATCCGTCTGAAAATTCCAATAGATCCGGCTTTAATATTAAGGGTCTCAATTGGTCTGGTTTTCGGCTGTAGGATCTCATTTATCTCAATAGTTCCTAAATACACAGAATATTACAGTTAGGAAAAAAGTTCAAACACTAAATGGGGAATTGGGAATTTAATGAAATTTGGAAGTGGCTTTGCTCCCTTCAGATTTTTAACGCCATTTTCCTTCGTTTTTCTCGGCGCTTCCGTAACTCCCCCTGTCCGTGGGTCAGACATACTCAGCGTCCGGCTCCGCCGGATACCCTCGAAAAGCTTCATCCAAAGGCTGAATCTTCAATGTCGCTTCAGCCGCTCACAAATTCCAATTAACCTGAATGATGAACGAGTCGAGGTTGCTGCAGATGCAAGGCACGAGGTATGAAGACGTGGTCCTTCACTTCAAATGCCTCGTAACGAAGCAGATGCGGTGAGATCGGCTCGCCT
>CAZRGM010000034.1:0-3702 GCA_964599635.1 uncultured Eubacteriales bacterium
GTCTCTTCTTTGCTTTCAGTTCTGACTTTGGAATGAACATTGAATCCCGTATGGCGCCACTGCAATATTTTTTGGACAAGGTCTTTATTGATCAACTGCTTGCGGAGAAGAAGAGAGAAGACTTCAAGTGCGAAAAGCTTACAGAGCAGGGGATCGTTGAATTGAGAGACTTTGTGGAACTGGCCTTTTTTATCTGAGCCTCCCTCTGTGACCAGAAAGTGGAGGTGAGGATGGAAGTTTATTCGGCTTCCGAATGACTGGATCACCGCAATGACGCCCGGGTTGAGATCTTTTTCTGTAGTTGCCTCTAGATATTTTATAAGTGCTTCTTTGCCGCAGACACAGAGAGCAGAGAGAAGGGAACGGTTGAATTTGAAGAATACCCGCAGCATCTTGGGTATGGTAAAGACTACCTGTCTGTGAGGGGTGTCCAGAATGAGTTTCTCCCGCATCCATTCACCCCACTCTTCCCGGCGCTTGGCATGACAGGAGGGACAGAAGCCTCGGGTCTTGCAGGAAAACATAAGAAGTCTTTCCGTCCCGCAGTCAGGACATCGGATCCGCGCAAATCCACACTTTGGATTGCCGCAGTCTAGGTATTTATCCACCACTTCTTGGATAATGGGACGCAGGTGACCAAAGTGTCTTTCAAACCGGTTCTCATATTCCAGGAGGAATGACTCAAAATAGTGGAAGAGCACACTGTAAAGAACGGTGCGTTCCGGATGACGTGGGCAATAGACCGTGCTCATGGCAGGGACAGTGATTCAAGAAATGTGCCGGGAAGGAGAAATGACTAAATTTATAAAACCCTATTAAGACAGTTATGAGTAAACTAAAAATTCCTGAAATAAAAAGATGTCTTCTTTTTTAAAATCACAAAGATTTAAATTTGGTCTTGACGAGTCGACCACTTTATATTATTTTTAAAAAAAGGGGTTCTTCAACTTTGAATTACCTAAGTCATCCGAAATATTATAAACAGGCATCTCAAACTTAATAGGGTGTCCATATTTTTGGGAGAAAATCAATTTGATTTTAAAAAAGGAAAGTAAAAATGAGGTTAATATTATCATCAAAAATCAAAGTAAAATCAGTATTGTTTCTAATCATTTTTTTATTTGTATTTACAGAATGCTCGGATAAAAGAAAGTATAACTATATCAATTATAAAAAATTAGGAAGACCTTCTCATACGATAAAGTTGCGTTCAAGTAAATTTAATAACAATAACTTTGATGTTTATCAGCCTTCCAACTTAGAGATAGTAGATAACTATTTGATAATGTTGGATACCAAAGCCGATAAAATGATAAAGATTATTGATTTAAATTCAAATGAATTACTAAAATCGTTTGGAAGAAAAGGACAAGGACCTGACGAATTCATCTCAGTAGGCCAAATAATTCTATCCCAGAAAGATATTAATACTTTTTGGATATACGATATTTTTATGAGAAGTTTAAAAAAGTTTGATTTAAAAGCCATTCTCAATGACAATTTTGATCCTGAGAAAATCATAAGTATATCATCTGAAAAAAGCGGGGTTCCTACTCAACTAACAATTACCCACGAGAATAATATATTTGGAGTCGGATTTTTCTTTAAACACCGAATATCAATCTATGATATGAGCGGGAACTATATAAAGGGCATGGGCAGAGTTCCATTTATTCTAAAAGATGAAGGATTCGCCAGTCATCATTCGCACGGTTTTATAGGAAACTTTATTTTTAAAGAGAAATTTAGAGAAATATATATAGCCACAAGATATGGTTCTATTATCGAAAAATACGATATAGACGGGAATTTAATTTCAACGCTTTATGGACCTGAACTATTCTTCCCCCAATACAGCATAGTACCATCCGGTCAGTCTTATTCCATGACTTACAACAAAAAAACTAGATTTGGATACATTGATATTCAATATAATGA
The DNA here is from genome assembly GCA_964599635.1 of uncultured Eubacteriales bacterium. GTDB lineage: Bacteria > Acidobacteriota > Aminicenantia > Aminicenantales > Aminicenantaceae > WJMT01. The sequence continues at coordinate 1,939 of CAZRGM010000034.1, forward strand.
AAAAATGAACAAATTATTCTTGTTATATTCAGGAAGATATAAACATGAAAATATTAATGCAAATTTTGGCAACACTATTTATGTTTTGAATAATAAGGATAACGTTGAAGAAAAATTGGAATTAGATAAAGAAATATTTAGAATGAGAATACCTGATGATTGTTCTGTCATATATGGACTAACAGGAACAGAAATATTGATATTTCCAATAGGTAAAAAATAACATAGGGATATAATTCTAGGCAAGAAGAATTCTAAAAGGAGTCAACTATAAAGAATTATGACAAGGATTAAAGGGTATCTGTTTAGTCAGGAGAGCATGAATAGTCCGGATCAGTTTATGGATTACAGCCAACATAGCCATGCGGAATGGTTTGCCTTCAGATCTTTTTTTAAGGAAATATTCTGTAAAAACATGATTTCTTTTTATCACAGAGAGGGCCATGATATAGAGAACTCTTCTAAGGCATTTGTTACCTCGTTTGGATATTCCCCCTCTGATTTTAGACTGGCCGGATTCGTAGACAGATGGATCAACCCCAGCATAGGCTATGAGTTTTTTATATGAGGAGAAATGTTTATTTTCTATTTCAGCAAGGAAGTGAGAAGCCGTGATATCGCTGATTCCGGTGATGGATTTGAGGATATGCATTTGAGCAGGGACCTTTTGCTGACAGGATTGTATGAGAAGCTTAGAAGTTTTTTTCAGTTGATCTTGGAGTGTGAGGAGGACAGTGATTTTGGTTTTGAGGATATTTTCGTAGATGGGAGAAGAGAGGCCGATGGAGCCCTCAGCAGCGGAGATGAGCATATGAGGGGAAGTGGAAGGCTTTCTTCCTTTTTTTGGGGAGAAAACTTTTTGGATCTGATGGGCAGTAGCGTTTAGGATGGCATCTTTAGAAGGGAAGGCCAATAGGAGCTTGAGAGAGGAGGCAGTGAAGGGATTGATGAGAGGAAGGATCTCGGGAAAAAGGATGTTTAGAAGTCTTTTTATTTCATTTTTCAGTGCAGTGATATGGCTGGAGATTCTTTCGCGTTCTCTTGCCAGAGCTCTGAGTTGGAGAAGGGGGAACTGTTGTTGAGTGAGGGTGTGAGATTTATCTTTGAGGAACTCAGCGATAGTGGAGGCATCGCGTTTGTCGGTTTTAGTTTTTCTGAGGGAGAGCTTAGCGAAGTTGAAAATGAGGATGGGGTTAATGAGGGTGCAGTTAAAGTTTTGGGCATGGAGAAACGAGAGAAGATTGAGATGGTAAGAACTAGAGGACTCCATGCCGATAAGGAGATTATCCCTATTGGGGCAATGAGAGGAAAGAGAGGAGATGAAGTTTTGGAATCCATCAGAAGACATTGGGAAAGACAAGGAGAAGAGGCTCTCTCCTTGGTGATCGAGCAGAGTGGCATGGAAAGAAGAAACTTTACACTGTTGAGGAAGACGAGGAAGGATATCAAGTGGTAAAGCGGTACCATATAAAGTGGAAGATCTGAGCATTTTAGAAAAACGTAGGAAATTCGTTTTTCTGTTGGTAATGATTTTTACTCCATTTCATCAAATTTCCGCCCTCAGAATAACTTCATCATTAATAATACAAACAAAAAACACGTCCGGTCAACAAAAAATCTACAAAAAAGAGAAAATACCAGAAAATCAGACTAATAGTGCCGCACAAAGAACAGAGATCTCCCTTATCCCTGAACTAAAGGATTAGAGTTTCACATATATTCTGATAGTTCCTCAGCCGCCATAGAGAGCTGAGCCTGAGGAGG
>CAZRGM010000035.1:0-10829 GCA_964599635.1 uncultured Eubacteriales bacterium
CCTTTCAGGCGAGCCGATCTCACGGCATCTGCTTCGTACCAAGGCATTCGCAGTGAAGGACCACACCTTCATGCCCTGTGCCTCGCATCTGCAGCAAGCTCGACTCGTGAATAATCCAGGTTTATTAACAATTCACTTTTATCTTCTTCTTGGTATAAGGGATGAGTCCCCCCGCATCCAAAATGCTCTGCACAGAATCCGGAAGAGGAGAGAACCGGATCTTTGCACTCTGGGTCATGATTTCATTCTTATCAAAATCAATACTCACTTCCTCTCCCTTTTTCAATTTGTCATGTGCCTCTTCAGAAATGATCACAGGAAGCCCCTGATTGATGGCATTCCTGAAAAATATCCGGGCAAATGATTGGGCCACCACCGCCTGGACTCCGGCATATTTGAGACATGAAGCCGCCTGCTCTCTGGAGCTTCCGCAGCCAAAATTTTTACCGGCTACGATGATATCCTTTGGCTTGACCTGAGAGGCAAAATCAGGATCCAGATCCTCAAGCGCATGGGATGCCAACTCCTCTGCCTCCATAGGAGTGTAAGTGTATTTTCCAGGGAAAATCACATCCGTATTGACATCATCCCCGTACTTCCAGACTTTTCCTTTTTTCATAGGTATTTCCTCGGATCACAAATTTTCCCTTCAACTGCGGAAGCCGCCACTGTGGCCGGCGATGCCAGATAAATCTCAGAATCGCGGCTTCCCATTCTTCCTCTGAAATTCCGATTAGCTGTGCTCAAGGCTCTCTCTCCAGGAGCCAGAACGCCTTGATGGGCTCCTAAACACGGACCACATCCCGGGTTTATCAGAACACAGCCCGCTTCAACAAGAATCTCAATAACACCCTGTTTGAGCGCTCGAAGATATTCCTGCCTTGAAGCCGGAACAACCAGCACCCTGACATTGGGAGAAATTTTCCTTCCTTTTAAAATAGAGGCCGCATCTTGAAGATCCTCCAGTCTCCCGTTTGTACAGGTTCCTATGAGCCCCTGGTCAAAAGAAAGCCCTTCTACTTCTTTAAGTGGCTTGACATGATCCACGGTATGAGGGCAGGCGATCTGAGGCTCTATCTGGGAAAGATCATAGGAAAGCACTGATTCAAAGGAAGCATCTTCATCTGAATAAACAGGATGGATCGCCTCATCCGTTATTTTGCTTAAATATTTATTAACGATTTCATCAGGAGAAAAATACCCGTTTTTAGCCCCCATTTCTGCAGCCATATTGCAGAAAACAAATCTTGAAGAAACGCTAAACTGGGACACTGCGGCCCCTGTAAACTCAACCGCCTCATAATTGGCTCTGTCCGCTCCCTGGTCCCCTATGATCTTTAGAATCGCATCTTTGGGATACACTCCGTTTTTAAACTGACCTGTAAGCTCTATCTTTAGAGTCTCAGGAACCCGAAGCCAAATTTCGTCCGTGGCCCAAACACTGGCTGCTTCGGTCCTTCCGATCCCTGCAGAAAAAACCCCCAAAGATCCATAGCTCGTGGTATGAGAATCTGAACCCACCACAAGCTTCCCCGGAAGAGCAAACCCCTTTTCCAGAAATACCTGATGACAGACCCCATGATGGATATCAAAAAAATGAGTCAGCCCCTGCTGTTTGACAAATTCCCGGATTTCCTTGTGATTCTGAGCATGTTTCTCTGAGGAAGCCGGAACGACATGATCCAGAACGATCACAATTTTTTCAGGGTTCCTGACTTTATTGACTCCAAACTGCCTGAACTTTTTTATTATGGCTGCTGAATTATCATGAGAAAGAATATAATCAGGCGATACCGTCACGATATCGCCAGCCCGTACATCCCTGCCGCTTTTTAAAGACAATACTTTCTCTGAAAAAGTTTTTCCCATCTTAACTTCCATTCAATTATAATTTAAAACTCTCGAAATTGATAAAATCCGCATGATTGACAATCACAGCTTCTACTGTTTTTCTGGCTCCGTCTCCCTCTTTGGAATGAGTCGCAATGATATGAAGCACCTCAGAAGGAAGGTCAAATTGGCTGGCAAAGGCGGCTCCGGATATGGGATGGCGCAAAAGTTCCCCTTCCCTGCTTTTGACAAACTCTGCGTTTTCCCTTTTGTATTCAAAAAGTTTCCCCACATCATGGAGAAGAGCTCCTGAGAGTAAAATATCCCTGTTAATGGGAATCCCTTTTCTATACTTCTCTAAAAGCACATCTGCTATCCGTATGGAACAGAGCGTCACGGCTCTGGTGTGTTGAATGATATTGATCGAAGTATTCTTTATTAAAAGTGTAAACGGCATCTCTTCAAGATCTTCAACACTCCATTTCCCTCTCTCCATGGCTCTGTGCCAGATCTCCAGGGTTTTTTCCCGGAGATTTTTATCCTTAATCATCTGAAATTCCGGCATAAGGGATAACAATTTTTTTGTCATTTAAATTTTCCTTTCAGAAGGACCATCATACTCAAAATCACTGGGATGGATCTCTCTCATGGGCTTCATCCTGGTTTTTTCCTCATGAACATGAGCCACCAGCCCAGCCATACGGGATATGATAAAAAAGGCATTTCCGATTTCTGGCGGAATACCCAGATCACATAAAAGTGCAGCGATGGCCCCATCTACATTGATAGGAAGATGCTTCCCTGTCATCTTTTCTAACTCCCTCTCCACGGCCCGGGCTGCCTGAACATGCTCTCCAGCAAGGCCCAGCTCTTCAGCAAGACCAAACAGTTTCTTCGTCCTCGGGTCCTGTTTGTGAAATCGGTGTCCGAAACCAGAAGCTTTCTGTTTTCTTGATTTTATCTCTTTTAAAACATTCTTTGCGGCATTCCCAAAGGACTCTCCGGATTTTTTCACTCTTTCTCTTATAGTGATGAACAGTCTCATTCCTTCCTCAATAGCTCCTCCATGATACTTGGAGATAGCCAGAACACCGGCCGCCACAGCTGAATTCAGTTCCGCTCCTGTTGAGGCCACGGTTCGAGCTGTGAGCACCGAAGGAGGAGTAGCCCCATGATCCACTGAAGAGACCAAAATACCATCTATAAGTTTCCCCACTTCTTGAGAAGGCATCTCCCCTTTCAGCACCAGATAGATGGCTTGAGAGAAAGAAATTTTTCCTATTAACTGATCAATCGGATAGCCTCTAACCTTGACTTTATTAGGTTCTACGTCTGAAATTCCTGTCTTCCAGTGAAGCTCACTCATCTCTCTTTCCCCTTTCTTTTAATAATCGTAATAACCGGCTGGCTTCTTTCGGTATATCTGAAACCGCATTCACCACATGAACTCCGGCTTCTCTTAATAGTGTGACTTTGGACTCATGAGAACCTCTGGAGCCTTCCACGATAGCCCCTGCATGAGAAAAGCGGGTCCCTGATTTAGCTGCCTTCCCCCCTATGTAGGCCACCACAGGCTTTTTGATCCGACCTGCAGTTACTAAATCCGCCACTCTCTCCTCCTGAGTTGTCCCGATCTCTCCAAACATCACCATCAATTCGGTCTGTGGGTCCTCTTCAAAAAGAAGAAGAACTTCAGGATGAGAGAGACCCACCACAGCATCTCCTCCCACATGAACGATGGTGCTCTGTCCCAGCCCGGCTTTGGTGAGATAATAAGAAATCGCTGAAGTCATCCCACCACTTCGGGAGCTCACTCCCACGGAACCAGAACGAAACCACTCCCGGGCGCTTTCTGCCCTTCCTCCGATCATTCCCAAAACTGCTTTTCCCGGGCTGACCACCCCTAGAGTATTAGGCCCTACAAACCGAGCTCCTTTTTGTTTTGTCTCATGGACTATTTTGAGAACATCATTTATGGGAACCCGGTCTGGAATGAGAACAGCCAGCTTTATTCCCGCATCAAAAGCTTCCAGTGCCGCATCCTTAACCAAAAAAGCAGGGACAAATATCACACTCACATCAAAATCCCCGCACTCCTCCCAAGCCTGCTTTACAGAGTCAAAAACAGGAACTCCATATACCTCCTGTCCGCCTTTTCCTGGAGTGACTCCAGCTTTGACATGGGTCCCATAATCCTTCATCAAACGGGTCCTGACCATCCCTTCACGACCCGTAATTCCTTGGATCAGAACCTTTGAGTTTTCATTAACCAGTATAGACATTTTCCTGACCTATTCATAAAAAACGGCGATGTGTTTATTATTCATTTTGTTTCAGCGATATACAAGATATTTTTTAGAACCATTGTCTGAACATTTTTCTTATTATGATTTTTAATATTAATCACCATTTTTTTACCTTTCATGCAAGCCGATCTCACTGCATCTGCCGCAAGCTCGACTCGTGAATAAGTCAGGTTTATCTGGCCTATTCATAAAAAAATAGCGGTGTTTTCATTTTATGAATAATTAAAACTTTATTCTTGTTTTTTGATGACTTTCTCTCTGTATTCTTTCAAACCCGGGATAGGAAGATGGATGAAGATGGCATCCTGTTCATGAAACCTGCAGAAAATCTCACAGGCCAGACACTCCGTACATTTTCCATTCTCGGCTTCCTCCCGGCTTATGGAAAGAACAGGTTTGCCGTCTTCAAGTTTCAGGATATTCTGAGGGCAGGCATCAACGCATCCCTTCGTGGAACATGTGCGGCACTTCTCATGATCAATAAAAATTTCCCCAGTTGGAGTTTTAAAAGAATAGGCATTCTTCTTTATCTCAGGTTCTTGAATGGGTCTTACCTTGTGAGAAAGAAAATGATTCCCTGTGATCAATTTTTTCATCCTCTCTGCGCAAAACTCAGGAGAATCATCCCTTCCATATCCCTCGACTTTACCCGGAACTTTTTTTAGATAAGTGTGAAGAATTTTAATAGCCTTTTCTTCAAAATTCCCTCCCAAACGCAAAACAGCGGGGACCTCAATGTTTTCTTCCTCAAACGCTTTGGTCAATCCCCTTGCTGAATGGAACTGCTCTTGGCTGGCCACCCCGGAACCTGAGGCAAAATAGCCTTTGATATGAGGCTGAGAAAGAATGATCTTGGCGGCTCTGTAAACTTTGGAAGCGGATGGATTGCCGCTGGTATCACAGTAATTCGCCAATTTAAATCCCTGCTCCAAGACCGCATCCATCGACATCATACTGCCTCCGCCTCCAGCCCCATTGAATCCAATGGCATTCTCTTTATCTTTGACTTCATCCATCATCTGAAAAAAATAAAAAGTACCCCTGTGGTCATTTCTTTCAACCAAGTAAGCAATCTTTTCAAGTTCTGTGGGAGGCCTGTCAAACTCTCGAGCCACTTCAATCCCCAGGTCAGGATGTCGAAAAACCGCATAATCATCCACCACAAAATGACAGTCTGCCGCATAAACAGACCCGTCTTTGGATATAACCAAGGGATTCATTTCCGCAGATCGGGCATCATAGTTTTGAGATACCCGGTAAAATTTTGCCAGGATTCCGGATAGACGGGTAAGGTTTTTCCCGGATATTCCGGTCCTGAGGATTAAGTCCCTGGCTTCAAACTCCCTGAATCCTTGACCCACATCCACATGAGTCCTGGAAACCTGATTCGGGTGCTCTCTGGCTATCTCCTCGATGCCGGTTCCTCCCATGGAGCTGAAGATCATAACCGGGGATTTTGCCGCATCATCAATCACAAGGCCTGCAAAATATTCGGATTCGATATCGATTTTTTCTTCAACCAGAATTTTTTCAACGGACAGGTTTTTTATCTTCAATCCGAACATCTCTCCGGCTGCGGCCAAAGCCTCTTCAGGAGAATCCGCAAATCTGATCCCTCCCTTCTCTGCCCGTGCGGTTGCCCACACCTGAGCTTTGAGAACAACTGGTTTTGAAAGCTTCCGGGCTGCGTCCGCCGCTTCTTCAGGAGAAGAGGCAACCCATCCTTCGGGTATGGGTATACCCGCTTTTTTCAAGAGCTTTTTACTTTGATATTCAAATAAACGTGCCATGAATTTTTTATTATATTATAAATGAAAAAGTGACACAATACCTATTGCTCCTTTTCCTTTTTTTATGTCTAAGCAAAGTCAAGATGTCCCCCTATCTGCAAAGCAAAAATGTCCCCTTTTTGGGTGGGCGGGTGTAGTTTCGAGATAGACCTGGAGGGCAAAAGAGACCAGTCGGTAACGCTGCTCATCGCTTATCTTTCGGAAAACACATCCTGGTTTTTCTGCTTTTTTGGCAAAACGGCGATTGAACCGATCAATGAAATTATTTTCGACCCACTTATTGGCTTTATCCATATCGGTTATTCCCTCTAAGTCCATCTCAGCGATCAGACGATCTTGAAACGTACCTCCCTGTCGTTCAATGCGACCTTTCCCTTGAGCTGAATAAGCGGTGAGGGTCTTGATCCCCACCAACTCTTCGAGCACTCTTCCGATATGGGTGGGAAAACGCGATCCGGCCAGCTCTTCTTCATGGCTCCAGTGTTTGTCGTTTCTCTGGAGAATGCTGTGGCGGTCCTGGTAGACAGAGGCAGGAATCCCATGGCGTCTGAGGACCATATCAAGCAGCTTGAGATAACCAATAGAGTCTTCAGTAGGCCGGAAAACCAGGCCCAGCACATAGTTTGTGGCATCATCAGTTGCATGTATGAGGCTGCAGGATGGCCTCTTGGGGCCAAACCATTTATGGGGACTTCCGTCCCACTGCATCATGAGGCCTATCTGAGGACGTCGGGGCCGCCGGCTTCGATGTCTAGGAGCCCGGCGTCTGCGTTTCGGCCTTATCCCAGCCTCCCTCAACCAGCCACGTACTGTCTCCCGGCTGATCTGTAAATCCTCACGCTCTTTTAACATCTCCGTAAAATGTGTGTCATTGAACTGAGAATAACGTTCCTGGTGAAGTTTTATGACAAGATCACGAACCTCAGGATCAAAAGCATTATGAGCCACACGTCCTCTTCCTTTGTGAGCTAACCCCTCAGGTCCATCCCTGCGATATCTTGCCATTAACCGCTTCCCATGACGGTAGCTGATCTTCAGCACCCCTGTACCAGATACTAACGAAAGCCCCCCTTGATCAACCTGTTCTAAAATCTTTAACCTGTGAATCTCATGCATGCTCAATGTTACGATCTCCTTCATGTCCGCCTCCTTTCCGAAGGGGACATTTTAGCATTGCAGTTGATGGGGACACTTTTGCTTTGTTATCACATTTCTTTTATATTTAAATTGTGGAGGGAAGAATGGCAAAAAGAACGTCAGGTTTTATGTTCATGGTCTTCTCTATCCTGTTCCTACTTTCTCAATGTATTTATTCGGAAGAGATAAAACCATTTAAGTCAAGATTCAGCTTAACACTCACAGCAGGATGGGGTTCTGCTCTTCCGATTGGAGACGTCAATGACTGCATGGAGTCGTTCAATAACAACAAGGTCTTCAAGGGGCACAGGATATATAAAACAGGCTTCGTGGAAGGAGAAATCAGAACTCTGGATGACCGGTTTTTCCATGGTGAGGCGGAACTGCGCTTTGATCTCACTCCAAATATAAGTTTAGGAATTGCCACCTCGGCTCCTATCCGTAAAAATAATGAAAGCTCAGTCACCTATACAATCCTGGGAAAAGCGGAGCGTTGGATTATGACTTGGACATTCCAGCCGGAGATAAAAGTTTCCTTTCCAATAAGATTAAGTGCTTATTATAACTTCTCTTTTATTCCCAGACTCAATATTTCACTCGGCGGAGGAGCAGGTTTCTATTTCGCTAAAATTTCTCAATTTTTAAGAATTGATAAGATTCATACTCCCGGAAATTCAGCTTGGTTTACCTGGGATCAGAACGCCAAGCGTAATTTTGCTTTAGGTTTTCAGGGAAACACAAGCTTGGAATATTTTTTAACCAATAGATTAGCATTGGTTGCTGAATTCCAATACGTACAAAGCAAAATCAAAGGTTTTAAGGGAACTATGAAACACGAAAATATTTATGGCGATAAACATGAAATGAGCGGGACTCTTTATTATTTTACCAGCTGGGACCATTTTATCGGAGCAAGATATGCAAGTATTGAGATATTTGAAACACAACCAGAGGGAGGCTGCAGGTACTTTGATGATATAAGAAAGGCTGCTCTTAATTTAAGCGGCTATTCATTTAAGATTGGAGTCAAATTGAGGCTCTTCTAGAAAGGGACTCCGGAGGAAACTGAAAAAAATAATTCATATTTGCCATGATGGATTTTCAAGGCGTAAATATGAAGAGATAAAAAAGGTAATACTTTTTAAAAATCTTTTTTTATCGGTTTTCCACTTTTTTTCCTATTGATATTTGTACTCGTTTATGAAGGAAGACATTCAGCGTCAAATCAAGAAGAATATTCATCTCAAGAAGAATACGTTCCAAATGAGCTTCTGATCAAATTCAAGAAGAACACAGAAAGGTCTAAGATCCAGCAAAGCATCGAATCGGTTAGAGGGAAAATAATAACCTACCTTGGCGAGGAAATATATTCCTTTGATTGGGCTCCTGATAATTCCATACTAAGGTCATTTCTTGCTGACCCAGATCTCTTCCATATAAAGGTGCCTGATTATATTGGAGAAGAACGAGCCATATCTCTACTGAGTTTTGATCCTAATGTAGAATATGTTGAGAAGAATTTTATAGGGCATGCCGATGCAGTAATCCCCAATGATCCACATTTTTCCAAACTGTGGGGACTGCGTAACACCGGACAGACAGGCGGCAAATCTGATGCTGATATCGACGCTCCTGAGGCCTGGGATATTCACAAAGGAAGCACGAGTATTGTTGTGGCAGTCATAGATTCTGGAATTGATTATAATCATGAAGACTTACAGGCAAATATCTGGAACAATCCTGGTGAGACAGGTGGTGGAAAGGAGACTAATGGAATCGATGATGATGGGAATGGATACATAGATGATTGGCGCGGTTGGAATTTCGTTCATAACTCCAATAATCCTATGGATGATTATTCTCCGAAATACCATGGAACCCATGTCGCAGGAACAATAGGAGCAAAAGGAAACAATGGTAAAGGTGTAGTCGGTGTTTGTTGGAATGTCAAACTCATGGCGTTAAAGTGGATTGACGGCTTCACAGGAAAGGGAACTACTGCAAATGTTATACGGGCAATAGATTATTCGACTGCAAATGGTGCTCGTCTTTCCAACAACAGCTGGCATGTTCCAAATACCTCGTCTTTACTAAGTGCAATCGATAGAGCCCAAAAAAGCGGAAAGATTTTTATTTCTTCTGCTGGAAACGAGAAAAGAAATAATGATTATTATGGTAACTACCCTTCCAACTATGATCTTGATAACATTATCGCTGTTTTAGCCAGCGATCATAACGATAATATATCTCCATTTTCTAATTACGGATGGTATACAGTGGATGTCGGAGCTCCGGGTGGTACCGATTCATATCCCTCTCAGGCTACCCGCAACATTTACAGCACTGCGAGGTATGACGCCTACCAATACATGAGCGGAACATCAATGGCTGCTCCTCATGTTGCTGGACAAGCTGCTTTGATATGGGCACATCGTCCCGCGTTAAACTGGTGGAAAGTTAAAACCATAATAATGAAAAGTGTAGATAAAAAAGGTTCTTTTTCAGGCAAATGTGCCTCAGGTGGTAGGATCAATGCTTACAGTGCTCTTATCACACCCACTCCCAATTTGCCGACTGCGCCAAGTAATCTAAAAGCCATAGTTTATGGATCTGATGTTAAATTAACCTGGAAGGATAATTCAGGCAATGAGAGTGGTTTTGAGATATATTTAAAAAACGGCAGTATTTTTGTGCTGTACGATTGGACCGGACCAAACGTAACTACATATTGGGATTACGATCTTTTTCCTGGATATTATACTTATTATGTAAGAGCGTATAAACAAGACGGAAATTCAACAAGGACTTTGTATGTTACTGCAAAGATAATATAATCGAGGCAACTAATTGAAAAAGAGTGTACAGCCTCCCTTAATAAAAGGGAAGGAAGGGTGAGTAGACTAGGGAGTTTCACCTCAGCCCCTCGCAGAACGGTACGTGAACCTCTCGACTTATACCGCTCCCACCATCCAAATCTGATGTTTTGACTCCAAAACGCCAATGGGCAAACAAACTGGGATTGCAGGTGAAAAACTTTTAAATCTTCTTCCTTTCACAGATCTTGTCCGCCTGCCCCGAAAGGTGTAGCCCAAAAAGGTAAACTCCGTAAACTTGTATTCCCCTCTCCTGTTACTGTCTTTACAGTAAACGATCTTCGTCTTCTACAGGTTAAGTTCCAATCCACATTTCTCCAGCCGTTCCCGTATCTTTTCCATTACGTACATTGCTTGATTTAATGATTTGCAGTGTATAACAACATCGTCAGCATATCGCTCAAATTCAACTGCTCTGTGTTTTGTTTTCTTCTGCAAGTAAACGACTGTTTACACATCATGACGTCACTCCAAAAATATTCTATCACTCAATAGAGGAATTTAGTCATTTCTCCTTCCCGGCACATTTCTTGAATCACTGTCCCTGCCATGAGCAGGGTCTATCGCCCACGTCATCCGGAGCGCACCGTGTTTTACCGTGTTCTCTTTCATTATTTTGAGTCATTTCTTCTGGAATATGAGAACCGGTTTGAAAGACACTTTGGTCACCTGCGTCCCATAAGGCAGCCACAGAAAAAGATCTCACTCCGGGCATCATTGCGGTGATCCAGTCATTCGGAAGCCGGATAAACTTCCATCCTCACCTCCACTTTCTGGTCACAGAGGGAGGTATCGCAGTTGATCAATAAAGACCTTGTCCAAAAAATATTGCAGTGGCGCCATACGGGATTCAATGTTCATTCCAAAGTCAGAACTGAAAGCAAAGAAGAGAC
>CAZRGM010000036.1:0-26535 GCA_964599635.1 uncultured Eubacteriales bacterium
TTGACTGAAGAAATAGATCAATCTTATCACTTTGGGAAAAAAGTTTTTCTGTGTGTACTCTTAATTAATAGGGTGGTACCTTATGGGATGTCCCCAATTTTTTACAATTTTTTACTCAGCGGTTTTCGATGAGGATCTGCAAAATCTCCATCTCATCGGTATCAAACCAGATTGTGTCACACCAAAAACATTTATTTATGGGTATAATATAATGATAGGTGAAAGGCCTAGGCTGCATTTTTGATCCGCACAGGGGACAGTAAATATCCTGAGATTTCTCCATATTGATCTTCCGCATCCCAGTCGGATTCTCCAAAAAATTCTCTTTGAAATCAGCCGCTTTTTGAATGAGATACTCAGAGAAAGACACTTCCCTTCGGGCAATAATTCGGGCAATGAGAAATGAATTCACAAGCTTACCCTGGCAGGCAGGGCAGGTCTTTATGGCCACCCCTTCATAGAAGGTATCTTTCAGGAGAGTTCGGCAGCGGGGGCATCTGTTGTATCTATCTGGATTGACAGGTTTTTTATGGTATAGATTTCGAAGTCCGGTGCGGATTTGAGGAAACTCCTCGGCCCTAGCCTCGATTCCTTCCTGGATATTTTTTGTCCAAATCCGTGAAGTAAAAAACCGCAGAGATAAGAGCTTTTCTAGGCTAAAGGGCCCCAGCCATTTTCCTTTAGGGCTTCGGACAGACCACACACCCTCCTCTTCGGTCTGGATAGAATCCAACGATTCGGGATTCCTCATCTCTCCTGGAGCAGCTTCATCTCTGGAATGGAGGATAAATCTGGCTTTTTCTCTCTTTTTTCTCATTTCCAAGACCTCATCAATAACTCTTTTTGGAGAAGTGGGGACCATTTCTGCCAGCTGCCGGATTCTTTTCATAAGCGGAGGGTGGGAATTAAAGATCCGGCTGAGTAATCCCTCAGAAATTTTTTTTGATCGGGGAGGCACAATAAAAAGCGGGCTGTAGGAAAGACTAAAATCACCGATAAATGAATTACTGACATGAGCTTTATATATTGCCTGAGCCAGAGCCGCAGGGTTTCGGTTGAGCTCAATAGCTGTGGCATCAGCCATGAGCTCTCTCTCTCGGCTGATGAGAGTGCTTAAAAAATGCATTAAAACAAAAGAGATAGAGCTCGCCGCATAGACCAGAGGATTTCCTCCCCCCGAATCCTGCTCCTCTCCGATCTGACTTTGAGAGGCCTCCTGAGGTTCAGCCATCTCCCGCAGACGCTCAAAGGAATTAGCCAAAGAGCATACCAAAGTGATATAAAAAGAATCCCCCCGAATAATGTGGGCCAATTCATGCGCGATCACAGCTTGAAGTTCATCTCTAGTGAATTCAGCCAGAAGCCCCTCAGTAACCATAATGAGGGGACTTTTATCACTCTCTATAAGGGCCATGGAATTGATGGCATAAGCAGAAATAATATAGGGAGTCACTTTGGGAAGGCCTGCTGCAAGCCGCATCTCCTCAACGGTGTTGATGAACCTTTTGTGATAGATGTCCTTTTTATCTGGTACTTCAGCCTGAAGCCGTTTTCGTATGAATTGAGCGCCGTGGAAACGGGCATCGTAGAAGTGAAAAGCGGCTATGCTTATGGATAAAACAAGGTTTATCCAAAAAAAATCATTCCATGTTTTTCCAGTAAAAAGCGAGAAACTGGGTATAAACAGTCCGAGACTCAAAAGAAAAATAAAGAGCACGAATCCTACTAAAAAAAAATAGAATACAAACAGGATAAGGAGTAAGAAAAGGCTTTTCTGCCAATGTTGGCGCTGGACCTCATAAAAATCCTTGGTGAATTTCTTTCCAGGTTTCATTTCGATTAAGCAAATACAAGTGTATTAAAAAAAAGGGGGATCTTCAATTTTTAAAAATGAGGAGAAATCTAACTAACCTGGATTATTCACGAGTCGAGGTTGCTGCAGATGCAAGGCACAAGGCATGAAGTCTTGGTCCTTCACTACGAATGCCCTAGTGCGAAGCAAATGCAGTGAGATCGGCTCGCCTGAAAGGGAAAAAATGGCGATTAAAATAAAAATACAGATGGGAAAATATTCAAGTCATTATTTTTGAAAAAATCTTGTACATAGCTGAAAATAAAATGATAATAAAAATATCGCCATTTTTTTATGAATAGTTCAGGCTAATGTCTGGATGGGATCTATTTTTTCTTCTTTTTGACTTTTTTCGTCTCGGTCTCGTGACGCTCTTTGACCTGTCTTTTCTCAGTGGAGTGAGTTTCTTTGATCTTCTTTATGCGCTGCTCATACTCTCTTTCAATGCGGACTTTCTCTACATTGCTGCGCGCTTTGGCTTCTTCCTGTTCCATCTTCTTCCTCATCTCAACCAATTCCTTCTGTTGGGTGGATTCTATCTTCTCCATTTCTTCGCGGTGACGGCGCTCGATCTCTGACTCTCTCAAATCTTCCGTTCGGGTGCTTATCCGGCGCTCAACACGTTCTTTGACCTCTCCTTCACTCAAAACTCTATCAGGACGTAAAGTCTCATCCTTAGTGACCTTCGGGTTGTAGACTGTGACACGGCTGCCTTCCAATTTAGCAGGCCCGACTGTGCTTTTTTGCTGCAGCTCATATTTAGGGACTCGATCTTTAATAATGCTTTCCACAAATCCGACATCCAATCCGTGATTGGAAACCCGATTCCCGCGCATCTCGAGAGATGTTTTTTGAACTGTTAAATTAACGATAGTCAGGTTCCTTTCATAAGGAAGAACATAGGAGTTAATATTATGCTGAGTAAAATAACGTCCCTGCATAAAAATCCAGTGGCGATGGGGGATAGTTCTTCCTGAAAATACAACCCCTCTCCCTTGGACAAAGGGAACACCGGGCGGAATAGGAGCCCAACCAATGTATAAACTGCTGGTTCTCCAGGACACCCAAGCTGGGGACCAGATATTTCCTGGAACCCAGTACCAGCCCAGGCGCATGTCATATCCCCAACGGCCGTAATGAAAGGGGATCCAACCCCATCGGTAGTTGGAAATCCACATCCACCCATATTCCGTCCAGACCCAGCGTCCGTTTGTATAAGGACGCCAGTTGTAATGGGTCCCTGAAGGCACCCATACATAACCATGAGAAGTGTAGTGGGTCCAGTAACCGTAGGGAGACAGATAATCATAAACCTGATCCATATCCCAGTCCGAATCATATTGATCATAATAAGGATCATCAGCGCGTTCAGAAGGAACATAAATGATACAGCCTGCTGTTATAAGTATAAATATCATCATCAAAAAGATTATTTTTTTCATGATTTTATCTCCTTTGTCT
Source organism: uncultured Eubacteriales bacterium (assembly GCA_964599635.1). GTDB lineage: Bacteria > Acidobacteriota > Aminicenantia > Aminicenantales > Aminicenantaceae > WJMT01. The sequence goes on from CAZRGM010000036.1 coordinate 3,314, forward strand.
ATAAGATAGCTTAATACCGCTCAGTGGGCAAGAGACAAGCCCTATTACTCAGAGATGTGATTCACCTGAATCATTCATGATTCGAACTTGTGAGCCTCATGAAATTCAGATATGGCTTGAATCCTTTTCAGATTTTTAACGCCGTTCCTCTTCGTTTTTTCCCGGTGCCTGCGTAACTTTCCCCTTCCGTGCGTAACCCCAAAATGGTTAATGGTGAATGGTTTTTTCAATTTACAATTTACCATTCACAATTCACAATATTTCATGAATAGGTCAGGTTAAAAATAACGGCTGTATTTAACCCAAAGATCATCGCCCAACTCCCAATAGGCTGCCACTGCCTCTTCAGCCCGCTGGATACAGTATTCTGTGAGAAACTGACGTGCTTTGGATGGTTCCTGCTGGTATAAACTGAGCGCCTTCTCCTCGATATTTGGCTGTTCTTGAAAAAGTTGATCTTCTATCTTCTGCCAAACCTTTGCGATATCCTGAGTCATATGCTGCCACCGGAAGGCTGCCAGTTTGCTGACCCGGCGAAACGCCCACCACGCGCAGTCCCGCCGAAAGCTTCTTCGTCCATCGACTTGGTAAGAATCCGGCATATGGGTAATCCCACAGTAAAACGGCAGGTGTGGGGTAGTCTCCGGATTATCATATCCCAACCAGACAACACCCCCAATCATATCCGGAAGCCAATCTCTAGATTGTGTGATCTGTACATATGTGGCATAAGAAGAACAGACAGCCCGTTCTCTTTTGACTCCCAACAGTTCCCTTAATTCACTGTTCATGTGAGGATTGGCCACAGGACTCTTAACGCTTTCTCCTTTTTGGTTGACAGTCCTCAGATTCCTGGTCATATCAAACTCCGTCCCCTCATAAGTATCCCTAAATAGCGCCAGGATGTCTTTGACAGAGACTTTCTGGTCTGGCTCAACAGAAAAAGGATAATTTTCCGAATGAGGATTCAGGTTTAGAGAAGGAGCCAAAATACTCAACACCCGCCATTCTCTCCGGCGAGAACTCATTTTAGTTCTAGTGGAAGGGGCATAAGCATAGCAGAATTCAAAAGGTTGACCGCTCTCAGGAAACCACCATTTCATCTTAACGGCTAAACAATGAACATTATCAGAAGCCATGAAATAATCTTTATTGTCAAGGTCGATTTTCCTGATACGGCTGGCATTTGCAGAAATTCCAATCTCATCATCCGGGACCCGCTGAGCGGCCCAGACAGCCCCTTTGTTTCCTCTCCCCGGACCGAATATCTCAAAATGCCAGGTTTCCTTCGGATCAGCAAAGGTGAAGCATTCTCCCCAATCAATGTATCCATGCTTTTGGGTCAACTCATGGGCTATTTGGATAGCCTCCCTTGCTGTTTTTGCCCTTTCTAAAACAAGTCGAAAAAGCTCCGGGGCATCAATGATTCCCTCATCACTTTTCAGCTCCCGCCGTCCTCCTATAGTGGTTTCCCCTACGGCCAATTGATATTCATTCATAACCGGGTAAGCCGTGTTTATGAAAGCATATGTTTCAGAAACCTGAGGGATTTTTCCTTTGACCAGCCTGTCTTTTTCGTTAGGGCCTCGAGTTCTTTTGGCTTGAAAATAGATCTCAGCCATATCTCCAGGTTGATGTTTCTGATGAGGGACTCTATTGACCCATGTCCGATCCGTATTGGAATCACAAGAATGGGAAGTCATGGTGGAACCGTCTATAGAAGCCAACCGGCCAACCAATATACTGGTGCAGGATTCAATCTCGCCATCTGACTCTTTGAACAATAAAGACTCGGCCTGATGATAAGTCATCCCGAACAATAAAGCTGCAAAGATAAAAATATAAAATATCGCTCTTTTCATCTTTTTTTTCTCCTTTTATGAAAAATGAATTTTTTAGAATCAATCTAATCTAATCCCAGGCCGATCAATCCAGGATAACCTTAATATGCTGGGAGGGAATACGAAGAACTCTTAAAATACCCTGCTCATCAGTCTCCAACTCGATGATAGTGGCGCCCATTTTTATCAAAAGCACACACGGCTCCCCCTCCTTCGGAGATAGGGAAAAGGGGATCTCAGCTTGAGGAATGTTATAGGCAGAAAGATTTTCCTTCTCCTCTTCCAGGGAGCATTTAAACTTTTTTGTCAAAACCATATAAGGCGAAAAAACCGGATTGGGGAGTAGAAAGGCATCTCTTTTTATTTGGGTTGTGCTTTCCTGCTCCTGCTCCGAAGCACGGATTGTATTTCGGACTCTTCCGTCAGAAATATAACTGGTTATAGACTGTTCAGAACCACTCAAGACTCCTTCAAATTCAAATCCTAAAGGAATGAAATCTTTGCTCAATCGGATAACGAGATGATCGATCCTCATCGAAATGGGTCTTGTAATCCTGCCCGTCACTTCTAATTCATAGGCTTGGTCAACTTCTCTCCATAAAAATTCTTCATAACCCACCTGTTCATCCATAAAATAGATGGAATAGGTTCCGCTCTCATTCATTTCCCAGCAGAACCCTGGAGAAAGGAATAAAAACAATGATAAAAATATCAACACAATAAGAATGAGGAGTAATTTTTTTGACATTGGAATCCTTTTGTTTTTCTATTCGATCTTTACCGCTGTGCCATAGGCTAATATTTCAGAAGCACTCTGCATAATCATAGAAGTCGTGAACCGCACATTGATAATGGCGTTAGCTCCCAATCCTTCTGCTTCTTCGATCATACGGTCAAGGGCTTGTTCTCTAGATTCAGCCATCATTTTCGTATAATCCGCTATCTCTCCCCCAACCAAGTTTCTCAAAGCAGCCTTAATATCACGCCCTATATGGCGCGCTCTGATAGTATTCCCACGAACAAGTCCATAAACTTTGGTGATCTTTTTCCCGGGGACTTCATCTGTGTTGATTAAAATCATTTCTTGATCTCCTTATACCTTTCTTTTTTGTAAGAGAAAAGCTGTTCCCTTGTCAAAGATACAATTAAAATCACAACTCCACCAAGGCCCAAAAGAATCCCAACTTTCAATAGATCAGAACAGCTAGGATCCTTTATAAGGCCTTCAACCAGTTTATAACCACCAAAAAAGAGGATTATCATAGCCCCGATAGAGAGGAAAATCCATCCGATCTTTCTCTCTAGGCGGTTATAAACTGACCTCTCATATTGCTCCCATGCCTCCTTGGACGGCTGTTTCAATTCCATTTTACCCATCACATCCTCCAATCTTCTCATTTCTTCAAACTCCTTTCGGCATTCCTGACATTCCTTTATATGCTGCTCCACGATTCTTTTATCCTTTTCACTGAGCTCGCCGTCATGGTAAAGGTAAACCATTTTTTTAATCTCATCATGTCTCATTTATTTCTCCGTTTCATCACTGGTTTTCCCTTCCAGATAAGGAGTTAATATTTCCCTTAATTTTTTTTTAGCATAATAAAGAGAAGACATGACCGTTCCTAGGGGCTTTTGAATGATCTCAGCAATTTCCTGATAAGAATACTGATGGAAATATCTCAGTAGAATGACCTCCCTCTGCCCTACAGGAAGCATCTCAATCCCCCTCCAGAGAGCGTCCCTTATTTCCAGATTTTTACTCTCATTTTCAAAAATAGGAATCCTTGCTATGGGAATCTCACTCATCCTCCGCTGCTTTCTCAAATAGTCCAGGCAAAGGTTCTTCAATATAATGTAAAACCAGGGATAAAAAGCTTTATTCTGATCGAATTTTTTAATCTTGCGAAAAGCGCGAATGAACGCATCCTGGGAAATATCCAGGGCATCCTGAACATTTTTGACAAAACCCAGCGCCACATAGTAAGCCGTGCTTTTATATCTGGTAACGATTTTTTGATAAGCTTCTTTGTTCCCTCTGGCCACGGCTCTTAAAATATCTTTTTCAGAGGACTTTGCCTTCTCCATGGTCAAAACCCCGGTCTTTTGAAGTAACAGCGTATGTCCCAATGCGTTTTCTCCGGCCATTTCTTACTCTTTCCATCTTGATATACGCAGAGGAAGCCAATTTTATTCAATAAAGACGCCATCAATATTCCCTTGCTTTTCTCTGGCGGACGACTTCAAACAGAAAAACAGAAGCCGCTGAGGCCACATTTAAGGACTGAATCTTGCCCCCGAGAGGGATAGACAGTATCTCGTCACATTTTTCTTTGATAATGCGCCGAAGACCTTTCCCCTCAGATCCCATGACAAGAGCCACAGGGACATTATAGTCAAATTCATACCAGAGTTTCTTTCCTTCTCCCTCTGCGCCGATCAGCCAGATTCCTCTTTTCCTCAATTCATCCATGGTTCGGGCTAAGTTCTTGACTCTGGTTATATTGACATGTTCCAAGGCCCCTGCTGATACAGTAAAAACCGTAGACGTCAATCCCACAGAATGCTTCTCCGGCAGGATTATGGCATCAACCCCAGCTCCTTCAGCCGTGCGTACAATAGCTCCCAAATTCTGGGGGTCTTCGATCTGATCCAAAAGAAGAAGAAAAGTAAGCTCTGAGCCATTCAAAATGGAATCCAGAGAGGCATATTCTTTTGAAGAGATGACCGCAATAACTCCTTGATGGCGGCTGTTTTCTCGATCCATCTTCTTTTTAGAAGCTAAAATCACAGGAATATTTTCCTCTCTAGCAATAGAAAGGATTTTCCTCAATGGAGATTTTTTCAGGCCTTTCTGCAGGATAATTTTGTTGACTCGTTTTGGAGAACCCCTCAATATTTCCAGCACCGGATTTATTCTCGCGATTTGATCCATAGGGGAATGCTCTTAAACTTTAATTTATACTAAAAATTCACCATTATCAAATGGAAGCATTGATACATGTGATAAATAATGTTTATTAATGTGGATTATTCATGAGACGAGGTTGTAAGCTTAAAAAAACTTGGGTGTGGCTGAAGCGACATTAAAAATATGGAAAATGGGGAATGGTTAAAGGAAAATAATAAAAACATCGCCATTTTTTATAAATAGATCAGGTTAATTAAACTTTCCAATTTACACACCTCTTGTTTTATGAATAATAGATGTTTGAGGAGGCCAATTCATGAATTTTTTATACAGCTTATGTATCCTTTCATTTTTTCTCTTACTGGGTAAATTGCTCAGGGCCAATGTAAAAATCCTTCAAATACTCTTTCTGCCTTCCTCTATCATTGCTGGTTTCTTGGCTCTTGCTTTTGGTCCTTACGGATTGGCCCTTATCCCTGATTGGATCATCCAACATTGGGCCCCTCTCCCAGGAATTCTAATTAACGTCGTCTTTGCGACACTCTTTCTGGGAGTCAATATTCCCGGCTTAAAAAAAATTTGGGATACGGGGGGTTCACAGCTCTGTTTTGGCATCATTGCTGGAATAGGACAGTACTTTATGGCTCTTTTAATCACTGGAATTATTCTCATCCCTTTGTTCAAAGTCCATCAGCTTTTTGCCTGTATTCTTGAGGTCGGATTTTCAGGGGGTCACGGCACGGCAGCGGGGATGAAAGATGCTTTTAAAGGTTATGGATTCACGGCAGGAGGGGATCTGGCCCTTATGTCTGCCACTGTGGGAATCCTTACGGCTGTTATTGGGGGGATGATTCTGATCAACATTGCCATTCGAAAAGACTACTGCACTTATCTCAGCGTAAAAAAAGGAATCCCTGTGTTCAAAAAAAGAGGGCTCATCCCTAAACCGCAGCGATTCTCCATCGCTACCGCTACAGTTGCTTCAGAAGCGATCGAACCTCTAAGCTTTCATTTCGGCTTTGTGGCCATTGCCATAGCCATAGGCTGGGCCTTTCTATCCGGCCTCCAGGCAATTCACTCAGAATTCGATAAATTTCCCTTGTTCCCCCTGGCTATGATCGGAGGACTGATCGTTCAAAAAATCTCAATAAAATTCAAAATAGATAAATACTATGATAAAAAAACATTTGACAGAATTCTCGGTCTTGCTTTGGACCTTTTGATTGTCTCGGCCATTGCTACCATAAAACTGGATGTGTTCATTGCTAATTTATGGCCTTTTTTAATCCTGATGTCTGTGGGTATCTCTTGGCTGATATTCTGTGCTGTTTTCTTGGCTCCTCGTATGTTTCGCAAATTCTGGTTCGAAAGGGGAATTACAGAATATGGAATGCAAACCGGAGTCACGGCCGTTGGCCTTCTGTTGCTTCGGGTGGTGGATCCTCTTTATAAAACAGATACAGCTAAAGCATTTGGTTTCAAACAGATGATCTATGAACCATTCCTGGGAGGAGGCTTTATAACGGCCTTCTCTCCTCTGCTGATTACTAAACTCGGTCTTTGGAAATCTATGGTCATTTCACTGATTATCATGGCCCTTTTCTTCTTGATATCTTATCTCAGCGGATGGACCCATCTTAAACCTAAACTCAAATGAAGCGAATGAATCGGGTCACTTCAGCCACTCTTTGAGCACAGTTTTTAATAGGGACCGGAAAATTCAATTTCGAACCCTGCTCTACCAGAGGGATAAACTTATCCAAATCCAAGCCTGAGGTTTGTGCCGTTATCGCCACCCTGAGAGGATGGAAAAGCTCTTTCCCTTTGCATCCCGTATCTTGTTTGATTTCACGGCTTATTGAAGAAAGAGTATCGAAACTTATTTCTTGTTCTTCATTCAGCTTTTTATAGAGTGCTTTAATTACTTTAACACCGCAGTCTGTTTTGAATATACTCCGGGCATCATCATCTATTTTTCCCGGAGAAAAATCAAAAAATATAGAAAACTTTTGCACGATATCAGAAAGTTTATCAATCCCTTTAACAAGATCTGAAGCGGCTTTCTCCAGCCAGTCCCATTGAGCTTGTGTTAAGGTTTCGGGCAGATAACCAGATTTTTTTAAATAAACTGATGCCTTTTCGGCTTTCTCCAAGCTAGAAAGATCCTTGATGTATTCCCGGTTAAGCCAATAAAGCTTGCCATAATCAAAGATGGCCGCAGATCGATTCGCCTTACTTAAATCAAAACTATTGATAAGTTCTTTTTTCGATAAAACTTCCTTTCCCTCTGGATGAGACCATCCTAATAAAGCCAAATAGTTAAAAAGAGCCGGAGAGAGGATCCCCTGCTGACTGAATTGATATATAGATGTCGCTCCATGCCGTTTACTAAGACGGGTATTGTCTCGACCCATGACCATAGACAGATGAGCAAACTGGGGAGGGCTGAATTGCAAAGCTTTGTAAAGAACAAGCTGCGTGACTGTGTTAATAATATGATCTTCCCCCCTAATCACATGACTTATTTCCATCAAAGCATCATCGATCACCACTGCATAATTATAGGAGGGCCGACCATTAGATCGGATAAGTACCGGATCCCCTATAAGCTTCAATTGAAAAGATAACGGGCCCCGTACAAGGTCGTTAAACATCATGCGCCCTTTATCAGGGGTCAAAAGCCTTATGACAGCTCTTTCGCCTGACTGAACTCTTTTTTTGGACTCCTCAATGGGAAGCTCTCTACACTTTCCGCTGTAAATAGGGGTCCTCCCTTCTGCAATCGCGTTGTCTCTCTCTCTCTTTAACTCCTCAGGTTTACAAAAACAATAATAGGCTTTCCCTTTTTCAATAAGGACTTCAGCATAGGATTTATACAGGCCTATCCTGAGCGACTGCCTGTACGGGCCATAATCTCCCCCTTGATCTGGCCCTTCATCCCAGTCCAGACCTAACCATCGAAGGTCTTTGATCAATTGTTCTTCGTACCTTCGTTCAGATCTCTCCACATCTGTATCCTCGACTCTTAGTATATAATCTCCTTTATTCTTGCGAGCAAAAAGCCAATTAAATAGGGCCGTTCTTGCATTCCCAACATGCAGATATCCTGTGGGGCTTGGGGCAAAACGGACTCTGCCTTTCTTCATCAACGCTCCTTCCCTGACCTCCTCCTAAAACAATGGCGATGTTTTCATTATTAATTTATTTTCAGTGATATGAAAGATTTTATCAAGAACAATGACTTGAACATATTTATTATTTATATTTTTAATTTTAATCTCCATTTTTTTACCATTGAGGCGATCCGATCTCACTGCATCTGCTTCGTTACGAGGCATTTGAAGTGAAAGACCACGTCTTCACGCCTCGTGCCTTGCATCTACAGCAACCTCGAATCGTGAATAGGTCAGGCTCAGGTTTGTTTCATTCAGGCCTTGTTTAAAACAACTGCCGCCCAGGCTGCAATGGCCTCCCCGCTGCCTATTTCTCCTATCCCTTCATTGGTTTTAGCCTTTATCCCCAGATCATTTGAATGGATCTCTAAAATCGGGCAAAGTATCTTTTTCATTTCAGGAATATGAGGCTCCATTTTGGGTTTCTCTGCGATAATTATGGTGTCAATATTGACAATTTCCCACTCTTGGTTTTTCATCATTCCTATCACATCCCGCAGAATGACCCGGCTGGAAATATTTTTGTATTTAGGATCGATATCAGGAAAAAAAGTTCCTATATCTCCTTTACCCAGCGCTCCTAATATCGCATCGACGATGGCATGGATTAAGCCGTCTCCATCAGAATGGCCTAAAAGACCCTTTGGAAAGGGAATTTTCACTCCACCTAAATACAACTCCCTCCCCTCGATGAGTCTATGAATATCATATCCGATACCAATTTTAATCTTCAACAAAAACCTCCGCTATTTTAATGTCTTCAGGATAAGTGATTTTGATGTTTGTATAATCGCCTGGAATAACCTTTGCCTGACCCCCCATCCTCTCCACAAGAGAAGCCTCATCTGTATTATCATAACCTACCTTCAAAGCTCCCTCAAGAGCTGACTTTAAAACAGAATAACGAAATCCCTGAGGGGTCTGACATCTATAAAGTTTACTCCTATCAAGCGTTTTGTTCACGGTATCGCCTGTAACCGATTTAATTGTGTCTTGAATCGGCAATACCGGCACCACAGCTCCATTTTCCTGAGCTGATTTGATAATCCTCGAAATCAGATCTTTCTTGACAAGCGGCCGAGCCCCGTCATGAATAAGGATGATGCTTCCAGGATCATGACCAATCGCATAAAAACCCGCAGCTACTGAATCCTGTCTTCTCTGACCCCCGGTAACAACTTTTTTTAATTTAGAATACTGACGGTAATATTTATCTTTAGGTGTCCTCTCGTTAAGAACCAATATGATTTCATCCACTTCTTCATGCTGCTCCATTGCCTCCAGCGTTCTATCCAATACAGATTTCCCCTTTATGAAAGCTTTCTGTTTGTCTGAACCGAAGCGGAGGCTCTGGCCTGCTGCAACAACAATGACATAAATTTTACCCATTTATTTTTGATCTGCAGCTTTTTTTCTGGGAGAAGGTCGAACCTTTTTAGCAGCTTGGAGCATGATGCTCTGAATTCTGGCCACAATGGAATCAACCTCTTCGACCATTCCCTCTCTCAGCATCATATTGTCCAGCATTTGTAAGGCCAGCTCGTTCAGGTCTTTTGACTTTGGATCCTCTTTGTAGAGGCCTACCATCTCTTTGATCAATTGATTATCAGGATTGATTTCAAAAACCTTTTTTGAAAATTTGTAGTCTTTTTGAGTCATTTTTAGTATTCTTTCCATCTGAACAGAAGGGCCATCAGCAGGATAGACCAGAATGCATGGACTGTCCACCAGCCTTTTCGATATCCGGACATCAGATACTCTGTCCTGATATAAATCTTTTAAATACCCCACAAAACTATTTACTTCTTCCATATAAGCTTCATTCTTTTCTTTCTCTTCATCCTCTTTGACTTCTATATCTGCACTTTCCACCATTTTAAAAGATTTCTCTTTATACTCATGAAGATGGTCTAAGACAAACTCATCTAAGGGATTATCCAGATATAAAACTTCTATCTCTTTTTTCTTGAATGCCTCCAAGGCAGGATTTTTTTCAATGGCTTGAATACTAGGCCCATTTGCGTAGTAAATTTCTTTTTGTTGATCCTGCATCCGTTCTATATAAGAATCGAGATCTGTATATTCCTTCTTGCTTTTTGAAGAGTGAAAAATGAGAAGTTGGGATAATTTATTCCTATTCTCAAAATCACTCATCATCCCCTCTTTTAAATTTTTGTTAAAATTGTCCCAAATCCGAAGGTATTTCTCTCTATCATCCTTTTTGATTTTTCCCAATTCAGAAACAAGCTTTTTTATGATGTGCTTCTTAATCCTATTTATTTTGATATTATCCTGAACGGTTTCTCTGGAAATATTCAAAGGGATTTCCTCTGAATCGATCACTCCCTTAATAAAACGCAGATAATCAGGCATCATATCTCTGCTGTTTTTTTGGATCAAAACTTTCCGGGAATACAAATCGACACCCGGCGGGGTTCTGAAAAATTCTATTTTCTCCATAGAAGACTTGGGAATAAACAAAATGGCATTAAACTGGACCGGAGCATCAGAAGATAGGTGCAAATAGATCTCAGGTTCTTCCTGTAAATTGCTAAAAAATTTATAAAACTCAATATAATCTTTGTGCTTAAGAGAGGACTTGGGTTGGGCCCAAATAGCCTCTGCCACTTGAAACTTCTCATTCTCAATATATATTGGGAACGGAACAAACTTTGAGTATTTGGATAATACGGTTTCTATCCTTTGTTTCTCAAGAAATTCTTCCTGATCATCTTTTAAAAATACTTCTATTCTCGTCCCCCTTTTTTTCTTTATGGTTGGCTCAAGTGTATAGCCTCTATCTCCTGTGGATTTCCAGAGATAGGCCGGGCTTCCTTTTTTATAATATTTGGTATAGACATGAACTTCTTTGGCCGCCATAAAGGTAGAATAAAACCCTACCCCAAATTTACCTATAAGATCGACCTTTTCTTTTTGTTTTGACTTTGACAGCTTCTTCAGAAAATCAATGGTCCCAGAATGAGCAATGGTTCCGATGTTTCCCATCAAATCTTTTCTGGTCATCCCGATCCCTGTATCCTCTATGATTAACTTTTTCTGCCCTTCGTTGAAGAGAATATCGATCCGCAGCTCCTCATCTCTATCTTCAATTTCTGTATTCGTCATGATTCCAAATTGAACTTTATTGAGAGCATCCACAGCATTTGAAATCAATTCTCTGATAAAAACTTCTTTATTTTTGTAGAGCGAATAGACAAGAATATTTAAAAGCTGTTTGACCTCTGATTGAAATTCATATTTTTTGACGCTCCCTTGAGTCATCAATCTCCTCCCTAAAAATCATTTTCATATCTGCCGAATATCATCTTTCCTACAGTTGTTTGCAGAACAGAAGTCACGGTCACATCAACGGTATGGCCGACCATTTTTCTGGAATTATCCACCACCACCATTGTTCCGTCATCCAGATAAGCCACACCTTGATCTTTTTCCTTGCCCTCCTTTAAGATAAAAACCTTAATTTTTTCTCCAGGAAGAACGACCGGTTTGAGAGCATTGGCCAATTCATTGATATTGAGGACTTTAATCCCCTGAAGTTGGGCTATCTTATTCAGATTGAAATCATTTGTAATGATCCGGGCATTTACCTGTTTGGCTAATTCAATCAGCTTGGAGTCAACTTCTTTAACTTCAGGAAAATCAACCTCAGAAATAACAACATTGACTTGAGGAGACTTTTGAAGTCGATCTAAAACCTCAAGACCCCTTCTTCCCCTTTGTCTTTTGACCCCATCAGATGAGTCAGCCACTAGCTGAAGCTCCTTAAGAACAAACTGGGGGACTATTAAATTACCCTCAATAAAATAAGAATCCACAATATCAGCTATCCGGCCGTCAATAACAACACTGGTATCCAAAATTTTATTCCCTATCCCTGTATTTTTATCTCTGAAAAATGAAAAGAGGTATGTCGGACTAAACCATTCAGGCTTTCTCATCCCTATCAAGAAGCCCATATAAGGGAAAATGACCAAAAAGAACACTCTGAAAAAAGATGCCGTTTGGTCATTAAAAATAGTCTGATAAACGACTCCCAACAACCATCCCATAAAGACTCCCAATAAAAAGCCAAGGGTGACTCCCCATAGGGCTCTGAACGGACTCTTTTTGATCTTCCACTCAAGCAGCATAATCAAAAGGCTCACAATAAAGCCCGCTGCCGCTCCATAATAATGGGAAAGTCCAAAAGGAGGCATAAAATAAGCCACAGAAGTGATAATGGCAACAATCAGTAATCTAAAAATAAAAAGGCTCATGTCTCATTTATGATTATTTATTTATAAATATTAACAAAATTTAATGCGTAACCACATATATTTTTATATATTATATATATTTTCATTAAAAAAGCACATCCACTGTTTCTTTTATGTTTCTGACCCCTATAAGCTCGATATCATGAATATCTTTCTTATTGAGTTCAGGCAGATTCCCTTTTGGCAAAACGACTGATTTAAAGCCTAAGGATGCGGCCTCTTTTATTCTCGCCAAAGTCTGACTTATGGATCTGACCTCACCGCTCAAACCTATTTCACCAAGAAGAGTGAAGTCCAAAGGGACAGGTTTATTCTTAATACAGGAAACGAGAGCTGCTAAAATCCCCAAATCTGCAGCAGGCTCCTTTATGAACAATCCTCCAGCAACATTCATATGGATATCCTGCCCCCCAAAGCCAAATCCCAGTTTTTTCTCGATAACAGCTAACAGCATAGCTGTCCTATAATGGTCAAGCCCTATAGTCATCCGCCTGGGATTGCCTACAAATAAAGTTGAAGATACGAGTGCCTGGATCTCTGCCAAAAGAGGCCGGGATCCTTTTATAGTGCAGACGGCTACACTCCCGGGTTCATCTTCCGGCCTTTCTTTGAGAAAGAAAGCTGAAGGATTAGAGATGGCTCTCAAGCCTGTAGTCTCCATGTTGAAGATAGCTATCTCAGAAACCGGGCCAAATCTGTTTTTAAAGGCTCTTAATATTCTGTGGCTGTGATCTCGTTCTCCTTCAAAATAGAGAACCACGTCAACCATATGTTCTAAAGACTTAGGGCCGGCTAAAGATCCTTCCTTGGTGATGTGCCCGACTAGAAAAGAGCATATATTGTTCTTTTTGGCAAACCTGAACACCTGATTCGTGACCTCTCGGACCTGACTTATTGTGCCCGTACTGGAAGAAAGATTAGGAGAAAAAACGGTTTGTACTGAATCCAAGATAAAAACCTGAGGCTTCAGATTCGAAGCATGGGAAATGATTTTTTCAAGATTTGTTTCCGCCAAAAGATAAAGATCCTCTTTATCCATCCCCAACCTATCCCCTCTCATTTTCATCTGTTCTAAAGATTCCTCACTTGAAACATAGAGCACTTTTTTGCCCTCTTTTGAGAAATCCCGACTGACTTGAAGCAACAGGGTCGATTTCCCTATGCCGGGCTCCCCTCCGATTAATACCAGAGAACCGAGAACCACTCCTCCCCCTAAAACTCGATTTAATTCGCCTATCTTAATTTGAATTCGTTGTTCCTGAACCTGTTTTATTTCTTTATAAAGCATAGGTTCAGAAGGGGGAAAAGAAGCCTCCTCAAAATTGGATCCCTCGATCTCTTCAACCATAGTCCCCCATTCCCCACAATTGGGACATCTTCCCACCCACTTAGGAGAATGGAAACCACAGTTCTGACACACAAAAATTGATCTATTCTTTTTCATCTTTGTAACCTGATTCCCATTGAACAGCTATTCTTCAGCGACATGAAACCCTCTGTCACTAAACCTGGCAAACTTATTTAAAAAGGCGAGGGAAATTCTTCCGGTAGGCCCATTTCTCTGTTTAGCTATAATGATATCCGCAATACCTTTCAAAGTCTCATCCTCAGGCTTATAAATCTCAGGACGATAAATAAAGATAACCACATCTGCATCCTGCTCAATCGCTCCTGACTCCCGTAAGTCTGACAGTTGGGGGATAGGTTGGGCACGACCTTTTTCAGGAGCCCTGCTTAACTGGGAAATCCCCACAACCGGGATTTGAAGCTCTTTTGCCAGTTCCTTGAAAGAGCGGGAAATAAAAGAGATTTCCTGAGTCCTATTCTCAAAACGACCCCCGGAGCGCATGAGCTGCATATAATCAATAAAAAGTATATCCAGATTTTGCTCCATCTTTAATCTTCTGGCCTTTGCCTTCATCTCAATGACATTCAGAGCCGCAGTCTCATCCACATATATTTCAGATTTTGATATTTTTTCTGCACTCTTCTGCAGTTCCCGAAACTCCCCTTCGCTAATAAATCCCGTTCTGACTTTTTGAAGATCAACTCTTGCTTCAGAACACAGCATACGCATCGCGAGCTGTTCTTTTGACATCTCTAAAGAAAAAAATCCCGCTGAATAGTCTGTGTGACTCCCTACATGCTGAGATATATTCAAACACAGTGCTGTTTTCCCCATTGAAGGTCGGGCCGCCACAACAATAAATTCAGAATTATGGAAGCCAGCTGTGATACCGTCCAAATCTCTAAATCCACTGGGAATCCCTGTGACCGCTTCTTGCCGGTTCCTTAATGAATCAATATTTTTTAAGGCATCCTCTGTCAACATTCCTAAGCGTAAAAAACCTGGCTTTATCCTCTGCTCCGCCACATCTATGATAGCGGACTGAGCTCTCTCTAAGAGTTGATCGGCATCTTCTCTCTGCTCATAACTGGCAGAAATAATCTCTGAAGATGACATAATAAGACGCCGGAGCAGTGCTTTTTCCTTTATGATCTGTGCATGATATTCGATATTCAAACTCTTGGGAACCCCGTCCATTAACGAAGAAAGATAGGAGACTTCCCCCACTTCTGCAAGGCTCCCGGTTTTCCCAAGTTCTTCAGTAAGAGTCAACAAATCAATAGGTCTTCCTTTATCAATCAATGAAATCATGGCTTTTAAAATCCTGCGATTTGCTTCCTTGTAAAAATCTTCAACCGAAATAATAGAAAGAACAACATTCAGATTTTTATTATTGACCAGAATCCCACCTAGGACAGTTTTCTCAGTCTCAGGACTGTGAGGCGGCGTTTTTTTTAAAAAAGTAAAATCTAAACTCATAATCCCTATTTATTCTTTTTTCTTGTTTTCTTCATCTTTTTGTTTAGCAGCTTTCTTCCTAGATTCTTTTTTCTGCTCAGACTCAATTTTCTTTTCTGAAGGAGCCTCCTTCTTCATATTTTTTCCTTCCTTCCCGGCCTCTTTTTCTTCTTTTGTTTCCTTTTCTTCCTCTTTTTTGACCTCGACCGTAACTTCTCCTTGATATTCGTGAAATATTTTTATAGGCACTTTAAAAGCCCCTATCTTTTTTATGGGTTCATCCAATAAAATCCTTTTTTTCTCAATATCTAAACCCAATTTATCTAAAGATTCTTTAATATCATTCACGCTTACAGACCCATATATGGTCTCTTTTTCACTGGTTTTTCTCTGAAAAACAAGACTGGTGTTATTCAACCTCTCTATCATTTCGTTATAAGACTCCATTTCTTTCTCGAGACCTTTCTTGAGGGCTTTTTGCTCTATTTCTATCATCTTCATATTGGATGGAGTCACCCTGATCGCCAACTTCTTGGGTATCAAATAGTTCCTTCCATAACCTGGAGCTACATTGACAATATCACCCTTTTTCCCTAAATTCTCCAAATTTTCTCTTAAAAGTAGCTTCATGTTCCCTCCAGTAACAAATTTTAATCTGCGACATAAGGAAGAAGTGCCAAGTGCCTTGCTCTTTTAATAGCCCTAGTAAGTTTTCGCTGATGATAAGCACAGGTGCCTGTCACCCTCCGAGGAGCTATCTTGCCCCGCTCGGGGATATATCTCTGCAAAATATCAATATCTTTATAATCAATATCCTTCATGTTATTTTTGCAAAACCAGCAATATTTTTTTCTTCGCGAAAAATACCGCTTAGAACCCTTGAAATCTTGTTTCTTTTTGTCCATATTTACTTTTCTCCTTCTTCTGTTTTTTGGGCTTCTTCCTTCTTTTTCTCTGGCCCTCCGCCTTCTTCACTGCTTGCCTCCCCTCCTGTTTCTTTCATATCATCTGGCTCGGTCTTCTCTTCTTTTTTCGCTTTTCTGGGTTTCTGCTTAACCTTTTCTTTTAAAAAGGATTCCCCTTCTTTTCTTAGTGTTAGATACCTGATTATAGATTCTTTCTGTTTGAATTGACGCTCTAGCTCGGCATATGTTTCTGGAGTTCCTTCATAATAGAAAAAAACATAAAAAGCAGAATCATACTTCTTTATACGATAAGCAAGTTTTTTCTTTCCCCATCTATCAATATTGTTTATCTTGCCTTTATTCTTTTTTAAAACATCTTCCATCTGACTGATTAACTGTTCTGTTTCTTCTTCAGAAAGGTCTGGGGAAATCAAAAAGGCTGTTTCATAATATCTCATATTTTCCTCCTTATGGATATTGAGCTCCTTCTCTATTGAAAAGGAACAAGGGGTTATTTTATTTAAAGTTTAAATTTCACTCCTCTTTCTATTATATCTATTCATAGCGTCATCTAAAGAGCTATCCAGAATCTTTTCAATGGCTTTCACCGCATGACTCATGCTTTCCTGGAGCAACTTCTTCTCACTCTCTCTAAAAGAAGACAGCACAAAGTCAGATGGATCCATTCCCTGAGGCACAGGACCGATCCCTATTCTTATCCTCGGAAAATTCTGAGTTCCTAGACGTTCAATAATCGATCTAATCCCTCTGTGAGATCCACCACTTCCTCCCCTCTTTATTCTTATTTCTCCTAATGAAATATCAAAATCATCGTGAGCAATAATCATTTGATCTAGAGGAACTTGATATTTTTCTTGGATTCGCATGACTGCTTCTCCGCTCATGTTCATAAAGACTCTAGACTTAGCTAGAAGGACCTCCTTCCCATCCCTTTCAGTCTGGCCTCCGCGATATCTTTTGTCCATAACTTTAAGACGAACATCCCATTTTTTTGCACATCTGTTTATAAGTAAAAATCCAGCGTTATGCCTGGTTCCTTCATACTCTTTACCGGGATTCCCAAGTCCAACCAATACCCACAAATATCACTCCTCTTCCTGTCCCTTTTCCTTCGATTCCTTCTTCTTGGTCTCCTCCTCCGGCTCTCCTTCCTTCTCTCCTATGACCTCTGGCTCTTCCCCTTCAGCGATAATCTCTTCTTCCACTTCTTCGACCTTTTCAATTTTTTCTTCCTCTGGAAGCATGATATGAGCAATCACGGTTTTTGGATCAGTAATAAATTCGACATTCTCAGGCGGCTGGAGATCTTCTACTTTGATAGACTGATTCAAATGAAGTTGACTGATATCCACTTTAATCTGATCTGGGATATCTTTAGGTAAACATCTCACTTGAATTTCCCTATGCATAAAATCAACAAATCCTCCCTCAGCTTTCACTCCTACGGCTACCCCAGTTAAGAGTATCTGAACCGTCACCTCAATCGTTTCACTCATGGCAATCTCAATCAGATCAATATGCAGAAGTTCATCTGTCGTCACATCCGATTGATAGTCTTTTATCATGACATCCTTTTTTTGGGAATCGAATTCAACTTTAAAAATCGTGTTCTCTCCTCTTTCCGATTTCAATATAGAAAAAATATCCTGTTTAGATAATATGAGGGGGAGATTTTTTGTTTTAGAACCATAGAGAATCGCTGGAAGCTTGTCCTGTCTCCTTAATCTACGGGCAGCATTCTTCCCCACAGTTTCTCTTAACTCAGCTTTTATTTTTATGCTCATTTTTTTCTCTCCTTATTGAAACAAAGAACTGACAGAGGCCCCCTTATGAATTCTACGTATCGCCTCCCCGAATAGCTCTGCGACAGATAAAATTATTATCTTACTTGAGCCCCTGTTCTTTAATTCAATTGGGATGGTATTGGTCACCACTAGTTTCTCTAATTCCGACTCATTTATTTTCTCAGCCGCATTTCCTGAAAGCACCGGATGTGTGCTCGCAGCGAAGATCCTGTTGGCTCCCTTTTTTATGAGGGCCTCCACGCTTTGAACGAGAGTCCCCCCTGTATCAACCATGTCATCCAGAATGATAACATCACGCCCCTCAACATCACCTATGACATGAATAACTTTGGCTATATTGGGAGCCGGTCTCCGTTTGTCAATGATACCTAACGAAGCATTCATTCTCTTGGCAAACCATCTGGCACGTCCCACTCCTCCAGCATCTGGGGATATAATCGTTAAATTCTTCATTCCAAGGCTCTTGAAATATCTTTCTAGAACAACCCTAGCCACAAGATTATCCACAGGTATGGAAAAGAACCCTTGAATCTGGGGAGAATGAAGATCCATAGTCAGAACACGATTCGCCCCAGCTGCTTCTAATAAATCAGCCACCAACCGGGCAGATATCGGAACACGAGGACGATCCTTCCAATCCTGCCGAGCATAGCAGTAATAGGGAATAACCGCTGTGATCCTCTCAGCAGAAGCTCTTTTTAAGGCATCGATCATTATAAAAAGTTCCATTAAATGAAAGCTTGTCTCCCGGGCTCCTGTTTGGATGACAAAAACATCTTCTCCGCGGACATTTTCATCAATATAAAAATGGATCTCTCCATCACTAAACTGCTCAAGAACTGCTTTCCCAAGGTCCATTTTAAGATAAGATGCTATTTCTTCTGCTAAGGCAGGATTTGATGAGCCAGTAAAAACTTTCATATTCAATTCCTTCCTAATCTAACTATCCTGAACTATTCAGGCTATTTATCCATATTAAATAATTTTTCATTTTTTTTCTATGAAAAATACACTATCAAACAGTGCTGGGGTGGGAGGATTCGAACCTCCGAATGGCGGCTCCAAAGGCCGCTGCCTTACCGCTTGGCTACACCCCATCCATTAGGCGACTCCAATATTGTTCTCTATTGATTGTCTCTGCAAGCACCGCAGGATAAACTTTTTTTATTCTTTCAAACGCTTTTCTTGCTCTATCTTCTTCTCTAAAAAGCCCAAAAACAGCAGACCCTGTGCCGCTGACTAATGACAGCACTGGCGCCATTTCCATTATAAGGTTTTTAACCTTCTTTATCTGTGGAAATAAGTAAAAAACAGTTTCTTCTAAATCGTTTTCTAATCCACCTAATCTTCGGGTATTCAGAAACTCGATAATTTTACTTTCTTTATCTTTTGAAGTCAAGCTTTCCCCGTAACGGTTATAGACCAATTTTGTAGAAATGAATGTTCCCTCAAGGACCAACAAACAGAAAAACTTAGGGAGATCATCAATAAACGAAATTTTATCTCCTTTATCCGTGCCAACACATAACCCTCCTTCCAGAAAGTAGGGAACATCCGCTCCAATTCCTCTCCCGAATTCCATTAAGGCCATTTTATCCAAATTCAGTTTTAACATTTTATTAAGCGTGAGCAAAGTGACGGCTGCATCACTGCTGCCTCCCCCCAATCCAGCTCCTGCGGGAATATTCTTTATCACATGGATATGAATGCCTCTATCAGTTACAGCCTGCTCTTTCATAAGAGAAGCCGCTTTGTACACAAGATTATTCTCTCCCCAGGAAATAGAGCGGTCCGATCCACTCAACATGATTCCGCTGGAATGAGAAAACCTAATCTCTATGGAATCATAAAGGGAGATACTCTGGAAAATAGTTCGGATATCATGATATCCGTCTTCTCTTTTTCTCAGGACTTCCAAACCAAGGTTAACTTTAGAAAACGCTTTAACCTTCATTTTCGATTATTTTATACATCTCATCCCATGACTTTTCTTTGAAATTTTTCATAAAAGACAAGGAAAAAAGATTTTCCCGAATGGGACTATTAAAATCAATACTCAGGACTTTTAATTCTCCTTTCTGAAACCGATTTTCAAATTCAAGGCTTTGAATCAAAGGGGTATCATCTATATATTCATTGACCTGAAAGCTCATGTCATGTTTCGCTCCCTGAACAACCTTTCCTTCGCTGTCCCTTTTAATGATCCAGGAATCTCCCTTGATTTCTTTTTCTTTCATCAAACTCCATTGGCCGCTCAGAAAACTCATGACTTCCTCTATAGACAATCTAGATCCGATGAATTGTTCGATGATGTCTTTTTCAGTGCTCTGACAGTAGATCTTTTTGGAAGGGACAACAAGAAAAGCCTTGTTGCCTTTCACTATAATCTGGTAGATGGTTCTTCCTAAAAAATCAAATACCTCTATTTTGGATTGATCAGGGATGTTGAATAAAAAAGAAAATCTTGATTTAGAAAAACCTTCTGAACCATTAATCTTTAACGCCGCGAACCCTTGGATTGTCTCAACTTGATCTGGGATTGGAGAAAGCAAAACCGTCGATGGCCTGCATTCAAACAATAGAAAAATGACAAAAAATAAAAAAACTATCCTGATCTTCTGGAAGCACAAAACCTTTTTCTCACCTATTTCTATTCGTCCTTTTTCTTCCTGTCAGAGAGCGAAAACCCATAATCATTAATTTTACGTTCCATCCTGGGCTTTCGTTTCTTTCTGGGCTCAATATTGGCAATTCTTGGCTTCCTCCTTGACTTTTCGTCAACGAGAAAGAAACCATAGTCATCAATCTTTTTGCCCTGACTCCTTGAAGATTTGTTCTTTCTTTTTCTCAGCAAAGGATAAAAAGGAGATTTGATCTTTTTCCCAAAACAAGAAATATTGGGATTCATGATTAAAATAATTATAAAAATAGCAAATATGATAATAAGGCCTATCAAATATACATTCATTGATCCGCTCTCTCTTTTGAGTGATTCATAAAGTCGATCTTAGATAGACAAAAAAGGAGGTGAATGATATCAAGCTTTCTCTTCAAAGTCCTCTTGAAAATCAGGTATTTTAGATACGATCCTTTCTTTACCTAAATAAAAACCAATAAGAAAAGCAGACGATGCTAGCATTAACGTAAAAAACGACTTCAATACATTTTTCATTTTTCTGATACCTCTAAATAACTCCATTTAGATATTTAACTAATTTACACAAAAAGTCAACCCTGTCTCCTTCGCAAATCTTGAATCCTCGAATATCAAAATAAATTTATATTTTAAACATCAAACAGACTTAATTCCCCTGTCTATCATCCCCAAAAAGAACCAAACTATTATTGACTCAAAAAGATTGCACTGTTTAACCTGACTGAAATCAAAGATCTTAGTGGAAAACAAAAGCCTCAAAAATATAGATATCTGCTCCTTTCTCCCATGAATCTTTAGGCAAACCAGCTTTCACGCAGGTTTGTTCAAGAAATTTTCTTTTAGACCAGTTTCGTTCCACAGCTACTTGAGGCAGCAGAAGCCCCTGCTTTTGATCCTTTGAAATGATTAATCCATGCCTTCCGACTTCAATATAGGAAATACCAACTATCTTTTTGGGGGTTGTCAGTACGGAAATTTCTATCTCCAATCCATCCAACTCAGAAACTGATAAGGGGGGGAATCGAGTATCTTGTGATGCGGCGTAGACCGCTGCCTTGGCAATCATCTCATAAAGAGGAGCGACAGGCTCTATAAATCCTATGCATCCTCTCAGCATCCCATCCCTTCTCAAAGTCACAAAGGCCCCTCTCTTTAAATGCAGCTTTGAGCTATAGGATTTAGGGACAATAACCTCCTTTTTATTTACATAATTCTGTACAGCCAGCCTCCCTATGTTCAAAAGCTCCTGTTTTTCTCCTTGTGAAAGAAAAAAATTATCTGGCTCTGCTTTGACATACACAGCTCCTGCCATATAACCTACAACCTGAGACTCAGGACCTCCTGCTGATGAGGAATCATCGTAACATAAAAAATCTACGAATACTACTCCCAAATCCAAAGCATATTGAAGAGCCGTAATAACCCCCGCTCCTCCACACATAATGTTTTCCCTTTTTATTACCTTTTTCTCCAGACTTTGAATATCCTTTGAGACCATTAAATCGATCGTGTTTTTATCTTTTTTAGCTGCCTGTTCCTCTGAAAGATAATGTGACATGTCCGTCGAAACAACTACCAGAAGCTTTCTTTTTGAAGCAATTTTGACAATCCCTTCCGCTAAATTTTCAATCAAACCCTTTGAGGGGACGCCCGTCACAACAGGAACTATTTGGGCTTCCGGGAGCGTCTTCTGTATAAAAGGGATCTGGACTTCTATGGAATGCTCTTTTTCATGAGCTTTTGGAATAAACCCAAAACCAGTAACTTTGGAAAGTTCCTTGGCCAAGGAGCGGTCTATGTCAACCAGCCCCAATGGAGAGGAATAACCCCCTTCCTGATAGATTGAACACCCTCTGAACCCAAAGTGATGACTCGGCCCGATTATGATAACAGTATCAAATTTTTCTTCTCGGATCTGGCGGTAAGCATGGGCCGCAACTCTCCCTGAATAAACATAACCCGCATGAGGAGCAATCAGAACTTTAAGATGGAAACCAGGCTTCGATTTATATTCTGCTTGTTCCAACCACTGATCTATCTGGTCTGAAAGGACTTGAGGCCGAGCATCATAAAATTTCCCCGCCCAAACAGGCTTTCTAACCCCCTGAGCCCAGGATACGCTGAGGGAAAAAATAAATAAAAGACTCAATACAGCTGTCTTTCTTTTCATTGTGAATTTCATTTCAGAGATATGCATCATTTTTCAAAAAGCATCTCCTTAAAAATGTTCCATGATTTGCTGTATGTTTGCCTTGCATCTGATGCAGCCTCGACTCGTTCATAATCCAGGTTACATATAAATTTTATGAAGATCATCCCAAAAAATCAACCGTGAAACAAAATGGAAACTGCGATAACCCAAATGGCCAAAGAATCACGAACCAGGTTTTTTGTTTTGTCTATCCATGCATTTTTTGTTATAATGTTTTGTCATTTTCGGAGGTAGTAATGCCTTTATATGAATATAAATGTTTGAAATGTCATAAAAAAATAGAAATTATTCAAAAAGTAGGGGAGCCAGGGCCTCAAATATGCCCATATTGCGGAGGGACCTTAATAAAGCTCATTTCAATCCCGTCTATCCAATTCAAAGGTTCAGGTTGGTATGTAACAGATTATGCCGGGGATAAAAGACACCTCAACTCTTCCAAATTTTCTAACGGTCATAAAAAAAATCAACCAACCAATAAAGAATCCGCAAAGAATAACAGAACAGAAAAAATAAACCCCAAACACCATTAGCCTGGATGATGAACAGGCAGAAGTTGCTGCAGATGCAAGGCGCAGGGCATGAAGTCATGGTCCTTCACTACGAATGCCCTGGTACGAA
>CAZRGM010000037.1:0-19603 GCA_964599635.1 uncultured Eubacteriales bacterium
AAAAATGTTCCATTCATTGTTCTTGAAAAAATCATGCAGATCGCTGAAAATGAAATAATAATGGATACATCGCCATTTTTTTATGAATAAGTCAGGTTAGGTGAGGATGAAATGTCTCAAACAAGATTAGGAATAGGATTTATAGGAGCAGGCTTTATCACAAATTTTCATATCCGATCCTGGGTTGGAGTTCGGGATGCGGATATTCTGGGAATCGTAAGCCGAAGCGAGGAAAGAGCTAAACAGGCAGCAAACCTTGCGCACAAGCTCAGGGTCGGAGATGCTCAGGTGTATCCTACTGTTTCTGAAATGGCAGCGTCTCCGGATATTGATGCGCTCTGGATATGTGCCCCGAATTACAGCCGGATCGAAATCATGGAAGAAATTGTTTATACGGTCAAATCAGGGAGAGGAGAGATCATTGGAGTGGCCTGCGAGAAGCCGTTGGGCCGAAACGTTCAAGAGGCTGAAAAGATGCTGTCTCTTGCCCGGGAAGCAGGCATTTTGGACGGATATCTCGAGGATCAGATCTTTTCTCCAGCCGTGGTACGCGGCAAAGAAATCCTATGGACTAGAGGAGCCGCCACCACGGGGAGGCCCTACCTGGCCCGGGCTTCTGAGGAACACGGAGGCCCCCATAGGCCTTGGTTCTGGGAAGGATCCCTTCAAGGAGGAGGCGTGATCAACGACATGATGTGTCATTCCGTGGAAGAAGCGCGTTACATGCTGACCCCTCCCGGAGCATCGAGAAATGTGATCATACCCAAGAAGGTGATGGCATATGCTGATTGTTTGAAGTGGCAGCAGGATTTTTATGCCAAAGATCTTGCTAGAAAAAGCCAAGGAGAATTGGACTATCTGAACCGCCCCGCTGAAGATTTTGCCCGTGCTCTTATTGAATATGAGGGAGAAAAAGGAGAAAGGCTGGTGGTGGAGACCACCACTTCCTGGTGCTATGTGGGTGCTGGATTGAGGTTAAGCATGGAGCTTTTAGGCCCGGAGTATTCCATGTCTATCAACACATTGGATTCTAATTTGAAGATATTTTTCAGCCGTAATGTGCGAGGAGAACAGGGAGAGGATCTAGTGGAGAAACAGAACGCGGAAACAGGATTGATGCCCATTGTCAGCAGTGAGGAAATTGAGTATGGCTATACGGATGAGAATCGGCATATGGTCCAGTCTTTTTTAGATGGGAAACGGCCTATGGAAAATTTCAGCGACGGCGTTGAAGTCACCAAACTTCTCATGGCCGCTTATATGAGTATAGAGAAGGGAGAAACCATTCAATTTCCTCCTGAGGGGCTGGAAACATTTATTCCAGCGGTGGCCAAGGGGGAATGGAATCCAAAAAAAATATAATCAGGAGGAATGATGAAACAAAAAAAATACATGACTTTGATATGGGCTTTTCTTTTGGCTTTTTCTTGTTTCAGTGGAGAGCAAGCCGCTGGAGAGGAAAAATCCGTCATTGAAGAGAGCTTGTCCCGAGTCGAACGAATTCCATATTCTGAAGTCAGAATTGAAGAGTTTCCATTCGCAGTTCAATGCTGGACATTTCGCAAATTTTCCTTTTTTGAGACACTGGAAAAAGTCAAAGACCTGGGAGTTAAGTATCTGGAAGCCTATCCAGGGCAGATGCTCGACAGAAACAGTCCTGGTATCAAAATGGATCACAATTTAAATGAACAGCAGAGGGAAGAGGTGAAGAAGGCTTGTAGAGAACACGGCATCACGCTGGTGAGCTATGGAGTGGTTCATTTTGATAACACAGAAGAGAGCATGAAAAAGGTATTCGAGTTTGCAAAGGAGATGGGGATTCGAACCATTGTCACAGAACCAGCTTTTGATGATTTTTCTCTGCTTGAAGAGATGGTCAAAAAATATAATGTAAAAATTGCCATACACAATCATCCGGAGCCCACGAAATACGCCCGGCCGGAAACAGTCCTGAGTCATGTCAAAAGCCTGGATGAAAGAATCGGCGCCTGTGCCGATACCGGGCACTGGATGAGAACTGGAGTGAATCCAGTGGAGGCGCTCCGTCTTCTGGAGGGAAGAATCATCAATGTTCATTTAAAAGATCTGAATGTGTTCGCAGATAAAAAAGCTTATGATGTTCCTTTTGGTCAGGGAGAGGCCCATATCCATGATATTCTTGCTGAATTGACCCTCCAGAACTATTCAGGCTTTCTGGCTATAGAGCATGAGAATCCAAAGGAAGTTAATCATCCTTCACCCTCTGTAAAAAAGGGAATGCAATATGTCGACAGCATTACCTATTACAAAGGCTATGAAGAAATTTTAAGCCGAAGCCATGGAAGTTTTTCCAAACACGGCTGGAATCACTACGGGCCCGGATATTTTATTCTGGATGAAAAAACCGGGATTTTGAAGTCTCAGGGTGGCATGGGATTATTTTGGTACGCAAGAAAAATGTATCAGGATTTCATCTTGGAACTGGATTTTAAGTGCTCTAGGGAAGACACCAATTCAGGAATTTTTTTAAGAGTGCCTGAAGTCCCGGTGAGCGATAGTTATATCTATCATTCATTTGAAATACAGATCTACGATAAAGGTGAGAACATCCATAAGACTGGGGCGGTGTATGATGCGGAAGCCCCAACTAAAGATGCGTATAAAGAAACAGGAGAGTGGAATCATTTTAAGATCACTTTTCAGGGGGATCAGATTCAGGTGGAGCTGAACGGAGAAAAAATTCTAGATTGGGCCGCAGAGCCCAGGGGCAAAGTGAGGGATTTTGCTGATAAAGGGCACATCGGACTTCAGAACCATGACAGTTTGTCTCCGGTTTATTTTAGGAATATTTTTATCAAAGAAATTCAGCAATTTTGACTCGTGAATAATTCTGGTTAAATAGACTGGCTACAGTTGGGATTTGAGCTGATGCTGAAGGGCAAAAGGATCCTCTCCTTCTTTTCCTTGGATTCGCTGAACGAGGGCTTGAAAAAGACGCTTCTGAAGCCGATATAAGGGGATAGCATCTGGACTGGGTTTTTTTTTGGCTTGATGGTCCAGCTTCACATAGGTAGAGGTCAGCTGTTCCAATGTTTGTTTTGTTCCCGCTTCCCTTCCCCAAACCCAGGCTGCATGAAGGGCAGCGCCCAGGGCTGCTCCTTCTCCCAGTACAGGGATGGTTTCGGCTTCGAAGATATCAGCAATAGCCTGCCTCCAGGCATCAGATTTGGATAGCCCCCCAGTGAGACGTATCTGTTTTGTCTTGACAGGCATGCGTTTGAAACCTTGATAAAGATTGAGGATGTGTCCCTCCAGGACTGCCCGGCACAAAATTTTTTTATTGAAATCATTTAACTTAAATCCAAAGTAAATTGGGGAGGCCAAAGGAATATCCGGAGTTCTTTCCCCCACATACCAGGGTATCAGTAACCGGCCTTGATTTCCTGGTTTTGTTTGGTGGATGATCTGAGTGAATTCATCATGAGAAATTTGGTATTTTTTGAGGAGGGTGTTGTATCCATTGGACAGGTTTGAGACACAAAGCAGGGGGAGGTAATTCCCAGTGCTGTCGCAATAGCAGGCGATTTCCCCTGAGGGATCTATATAGGGGTCATTGAGAAAAGTGAAGGCTGTTCCGCTGGTTCCCAGGCTTATGGATAAGATACCGGCCTGGATGTTTCCTGTTCCTACCGCTCCATACATGTTGTCTCCAGAGCCAGCATCGATTTTGCACTTTGGCGAAAAACCGTACTTTTTAGCCAGAGTAGGTGAGATCACCCCGATGGTACGGCTGGAAGCCTGGACAGGAGGCAGTTTTTCTTGAAGAGAGGGATCTATGGCTTGGATGACTCTTTCTGACCACTTTTTGGTTTTTGGATTCCACAAAGCAGTCCCGGATGTGTCCCCGGGTTCCATGACTTTGATCCCTCCAGTTAGAAACCAGTTGATGTAATTATGAACCACCATGAAAGTGTGTGTTCTTTTAAAATTTTCCGGTTCGTGTCTCATCATATGCAGGATTTTCGGAGCGGTATAGCCGGTTTTTTGGCTGTTCCCTACTTCTTTGATCATCATATCCTTTCCCCCCACGGCTTGAGTGAGAAGTTCACATTCTTCGGCTGTTGAAAAATCATTCCAGAGCTTACTTGTTCTACGGGTTAAATTCCCCTGGGAATCCAGAGAAACCAGCCCGTGCTGCTGTCCTGATACCGAGATACACAGAATTTTTTCTTGACGGATTTTTGATTTTTCAAGCCTTTTAAAAAGAGCCTCTATGGCTTCAATCCACATCTGAGGGTTTGATTCTGAACAACCCTCCTTGAGACCTTTGATGGTGCCGTTTTGAGTTTGGTAGTGTGGGAGGTCACGGTCATAATTTATGGAGTCCACATAGACCACGTCTTCCTTTTTGGTGTCTAAAATTAACAGCTTACATCCTTGAGTGGAAACATCGATTCCGGCAAAAAGCGATCCGTTATTCATTAAGTTGTTTTTAAAGAATAAGCTCAGCCTATAGATGTATCTATGAGGTTGGTTCTGTCAATTTCAATAAGGAAGCGATTGGGAGCACAAATAATGCGTTCCCCTGCAAAAGATATAGGAGGAGTGAGACAGCATATTTTATGACGGCATGAAGAATCATTGACCCAAACTTTTCCATTATTGACACTCACTGATATCTTCCCTGTTTTGCATTGATAGAGACTGGTTTTGTTTTTATTTAGAGGCAGAGAGTCTATCTTTGACCCTTGGCTGAAAATTGAAATTGATTTTCCGATTATCCTTTGTTTGTGTCCCTTGAAAGAAGCAATGGTTAAGGTGGAAGAGAGATTATTTGTTCTGTTTATTTCTTTCCATAGGGAGAGCAATCTTTGGGACCGAATATCCCAAACTTCTCCGTTTCTTGCCAGGGTAAATGATGGACGGATCTTATGTTGAAGCGTTCGGGATGAGATGGAAAGGTCCGAATGATTGGGAAGAGGAGAAAAAGACCATCCTTTTTTCTCGAGTTCCCTAGTCAGTTTTTCTGCAGCAGGAAAGGAGTTCAGCAGCGTAAAAGTGCGGCCGGTATTTAATCTGTAATTTTTCAGCTCTTCGAGAAGAGTCGGAAGAATCTCATGGGGACTTTCAGAGATGAGATGCAGCTCTGATGAGCTTTGTGTTTTCTTAGAACCAAGAACAAATTTGCTTAGCAGGGGAGCGGATACAAGAGTTTGGATGAAGTGACGTCTATTCATGATAATCTCCTTCTTTTATTATACTTATAATTTCAGGATAAAGGTTCATTTTTTTAATGCGGACAAAAAGAAAAAGTCCGGCGATCACTAACCCCAGGAAAAAACCGATCATTCCTCCTGTCGGAGGGGGAAAAGGGAAAAAGGCAGCGGTGAAAAAGCCCAGAAGCATGCCTAATAAAGAGGCAAAGAGCATCAAACCGAACAACATAATCAGGGCCTTGTTGTATTTTTCTTCAGGAATATCAATCATCACCTCATCTCCTGGGGCTGCTTTGACTGGGTTTAACGCTTTGAAAAGACCTCTTTCGTATTTTTTATTTGAGAAGAGGTGGCGGGCTGCACATTTTTGACAGCCGGATACACAGTCCAGTTTGATCTGTGCGAAAGGTCCTTTCAAAGAGATGATTTTTCCTTTATCCTTCATGATTTTCTTCTTTTTTGATTCGTCCGATGGCGTTCGTGGGACATTTTTCTACGGCTGGAATTTTTTCAGGATCTATTTTTTTATAGTCTTTGATGACAGCGAGATTATTCTCTAAAGTGATAGCCTCCGGACAGGCCTTGACACATATGCCGCATGCGAAGCACGCATTTTTACAGACTTTTCTTGCGGCCGTGCCCATATGAGAACGGCAGAAAACCATAATATTTTGTGTGATGGGCTGGAGGTCAATGATATCTCGGGGGCAGGCTTTGACACATTCGCCACAGGCTGTACATTTTTCTTCAAACACTATGGGAAGCCCATCTTCCCCCATGGCCATAGCATCAAAAGGGCATGAATCCACACAGTCTCCATAACCCAGACAGCCGTAGGGGCACTGTTTATTGCCTCCCAGAATATGGGCAGCTTGACATGTGGTGACTCCTAGGTAGATTCCCTTGTCCAGTGCGGCCTCTTTAGTGCCTCGGCAGTGGATTCTGGCGACTTTTTTGACTGTCTTCCCTGCTTCTGTTCCCATAATGTCGGCGATTTCTTGGGCAACGTCGTCTCCTCCGACGGTACATCCGTTCGGTTCTGCTTCTCCTTTGGCTACAGCCTCTGCAAAAGGACGGCAGCCTGAATATCCGCAGGCTCCACAATTTATCTGGGGCAAAAGTTCATAAATCTTTTCAACTTTTGGATCTTCCTCCACTTTGAGTTTCCGGTAGGCAATCGAAAGACCGATAGAAAGCAGCAGGCCTAAGAGGCCCATAGTCAAAATAGGTATCAGAATATCCGTCATTTGATCATCCCTGAAAAGCCGGAAAAGGCCAGCGCCATGATTCCCGCAACAATCAGAGCTATGCCGGCCCCTTTAAGGGGCTTGGGCACATCTGCGAGATCCAATTGTTCTCTAATGCCGGCCATCAGGACTATAGCTAAAGTAAAGCCCAAGCCCGATCCGATCCCAAAAACGACGGTTTCGATAAAGCCGTAGCCTTTGAGTGCTGCAAGAAGAGCCAGTCCCATAATAGCGCAGTTGGTGGTTATCAAAGGCAGATAAATACCAAGAGCTTGATAGAGAGGAGGGCTCATTTTTCTGATGAACATTTCGACAAGTTGGACTAAAGAAGCTATGACTAGGATAAATGAGACGATTTGGAGATAGTCAAGGCCGAAGGGAATAAGAATCCAGTGATTGATCATCCAGGAAGCCACAGCTGTGAGGGTCATCACAAAGGTCACAGCCATTCCCATAGAAAGCGCTGAGTCTAATTTTTTACTGACTCCTAAAAAGGGGCAAATGCCTAAAAAGTAGTAAAGCACAAAATTATTGACCAGGATGGCAGCCACAAAAATAGTCAGGATATCCATCAGGCGCTCCTTTTCTTGGTCTTGGTATCTATCAGTATGACTATCCCTAAAAGGACTCCCAGGGTGATGAATGCGCCAGCAGGAAGGATCATGATGATCCAGGGTTTAAACCATGACCCCATCACTTGGAAGCCCAGAAAAGTTCCGGATCCCAGGAGTTCTCTTATTGAGCTCAGGACTAATAATGACAGGATAAAACCGGTGCTCATCCCAAGAGCATCTACAAGAGAGCGGACTACAGAATTCCTTGATGAGAAGGCTTCCTGCCGTCCTAAAATAATACAGTTGACCACTATGAGAGGGACGTAGGGACCAAGAGCCTTAGAGATGGGAGGAAAAAAGGCGGCTAAAAATCGGTCTGCAATCGTGACAAATGAAGCAATGATGACAATAAATGTCGCAATCCGCACCTGGTTGGGAATGAATTTTTTGATTGAGGAAACAACAAAAGAGCTCAGAATCAAGACAAAAGCGGTGGCAAGTCCCATGGCAATGCCGTTGATCACAGCATTTGTCACTGCAAGGGTGGGGCACATGCCAAGAAGCTGTCTGAATATTGGATTCTCGTCCCAAAGTCCTTTGAGATACTCTGCGCCGATGCTCTTTTTACTTGACATTTTTTCCCTCGCTTGGGAGTTGGCCTTTTTGTTTTATCTCTTTCAATCTTTCAAGAGATAGATTAACGATATCCAGAACCTTTTCGGATGAGATGGTCGCTCCTGTGATGGCATTGACTTCTGAAGGGGGTAATTTTTCAAAAGAATCCACAGCTGGCTTGCGCAGCGAAAGCTTTTCTTCACAGCTTCTATCTTTCCAGAATCTGAGGAAAGTTTTTTCATCAGTGATTTTTGCTCCCAGGCCAGGAGTTTCTTTCTGATCGAGGATGGTCAATTCTTTTATTTTTGATAGAGAGGGATCAGTTCCATACATGAGGGTGATCACATCCTGAAATCCAGAACCTGAGGCATAGACCGCAAATCCCACTGTATTTTTATTTTCGTCCTGGCTCTCATAAACGGTCAGAGAATTGTCTTCATAGATTTTATGGCTTGTTTTTGTTTCGGGGAGGACTTCATTGATGGCCGTTTGGATTTCGAGCTGGCGATTCATTTCTATTCGCCCTTTGGTCAAAGCCCCCACCAATGCAAGAAAACTTCCAGAGAGCAGCCCCACCACGGTGAGCACCAAAATCATTCTGGCAGAAAGGCTCATTTACCTCTCCTTTCTCCCAGGATACGGGGCCGAGTGTATCTATTGATGAGAGGAACAAATGTATTCACAAACAAAATAGAAAACATAACTCCTTCAGAGAAACCGCCAAAGAGTCTTATGAGCCCGATGAGAAATCCTATCCCCAGAGCATAAATCCAGGATCCAAGATGAGTTATGGGGGAAGTGACCATATCGGTTGCCATGAAGAAAGCCCCTATCATGAGCCCTCCCGCAAGAATGTGGAACAGAGGGGAAGCATATTTATCCGGGCCTGCTGCCCAAAAAATCCCTGTAAAAACCACCAGTGGACTGATGATTCCGACAGGAATTCGCCAGTCTATGACCCGACGGCAGAGTAAGATGATGGCTCCCAGCAGAAGGGCTGCTGCCGATGTTTCTCCCAGGCAGCCTCCAATATTTCCCCAAAAGAGATCTTTGATAGAAGTCAGGGTTCCTTCAGTTAAGGTACTCTGAAATTTAAGAATTCCGAGAGGAGTAGCATAAGTGGCGGTATCTACCTGAAGAGTAGCCGGGGGGATCCAGGTAGTCATAGCGACAGGAAATGCAACTTGTAAAAAAGCCCTCCCCACAAGAGCAGGATTGAAGATATTATAACCTAATCCCCCAAATACCTGTTTGCCCAAAGTGATGGCTATGACTGAGCCGATGATAACAAGATCAAGAGAAAGTGAGGGGGGGAGAGTCATCGCAAGGAGCAAGCCGGTGATAACAGCTGACCCATCCCATAAAGATCGGAGGTCCTTTTTCCTGACCTTTAAAAAGAGAGCTTCTGTGATCAAGCATGTGACCACAGCAGCTATGTATATGGATACAGCTTTCAGCCTAAAAAGATAAATAGAGGCAGTCACTGCAGGGATTAGACTTAGGATGACTGTATACATAATTTTTGATACAGAATCTTTGTCTCTAAAATGCGGAGATGATTTTAAAATAAATTTGTTTTCTTCCATCAGCTTTTATTTTTCCGTTTGATACTTGCAACGGTGTTTTTTCCCAGCCGTATCCAGTGGACCAGAGGAATCTTTGACGGACAAATATATTGGCAGCATCCACATTCCACACAATCAAGGACTCCCCATTTTTCCGCCTCTTCGTAAAGTCCATGTTTGGAATAATTCATGAGCCTGGTTGGGACGAGACCCATGGGGCAGTGATCCACACAACGCCCGCAGCTTATGCAGGGAGATTCCCTGGGAAGGCCGTCTTCTTTCCAAGCCACCAGTCCTGATGTCCCTTTAATAACAGGGGTGTCAAGATTCCATTGGGGAATGCCCATCATAGGGCCGCCCATGACAAGCAAATTGGTTCCTTCTTTGAACCCTCCACAATATTCGATAACGCTGCTCAATGGAGTGCCTAACCGAATGAGCAGATTTTTATTTTCTTTGATTCCTGGGCCGGCAACGGTCACCGCTCTTTCAAATAAGGGTTTTCCGGATGATACGGCATCCCATACGGCTTTGACGGTTCCGATATTTTGGACCACGACACCCACATCAAATGGAAGGCCTCCTCGGGGGACTTCACGCTTCAGAAGGGCATAGATCAGGTTTTTTTCTGCACCCTGAGGGTACTTGGTTTTAAGGAGAGTTGCCTCTCCATGGAAGCCGTTCATTTTTTGTTTAAAAAGTTCAAAAGCCTCTGATTTATTGTCTTCAATCCCGATAATGATCCGTCGGGCTTTTGTTGCTATCCGAATTATTTCTGCCCCATTGATAATCTCTTCGGTATGTTCAAGCATCAATCTATAATCAGATGTCAGCATGGGTTCGCATTCACATCCATTGATTATGACCGTGTCAATGGGTTTTCCTTTTGGAGGGGATAGTTTGACGGCAGTCGGAAAAGCCGCTCCGCCCAAGCCCACGATGCCAGCCTCTTTCACTCTGCTGCGAATCTCTTCAGGTGTTAACGAAAAAGGATCTTCTGCTCCCTTGAGGTCTGGATGGAGGGTGTCGTTGCCGTTATTGAGAATGGTAATAGTCTGAACTAAAGAGCCAAGAGGATGAGGATGATCTCTTATAAAGAGAACTTTGCCGGAGACGCTGGAATGAACAGCTGCGGAAAAAAGTTCTTTGCTTTCTCCAATTTTTTGCCCGAGCAGGACTTCCTCCCCTTTTTCGACAAGAGGCTCAGCCGGCTTCCCGAAATGCTGAATGAGAGGGATAAAGACTTTGTTTGGAGGTTCAAGTTTTTCGAGTTTCTTGTTTGCGGTATAATTTTTATATTCAGGAGGGTGAACGCCTCGAGGGAATGTGCGTTTTCTCATGAGTCAGCTTTCTTCATCTCCAAAATTAAGTATAAAGTTTATTAATTATTAGTCGTTCTTGTCAATATAAAATATCGGGTTTGCTGTGGGTGAAGAAATTCGCTGAGTTATGGCCGGGGGGAGAATAACGATTAAAAATTAGGATAAGAACGAGGGGAAGGTTCCCAATAATAGTTCCCAAAAAAACCTTGCATATTCCTGAAAATAAAATAATAATTAACATAGCCTAGATTATTAGCAAGTAAGGTAAAATAGGGAAAAAACATAATGGAGAAGAGATAACAATGGCAGTCGATATTAAAGAAGTTAAGGGGAGAAAGGACTTAAAAAAGTTCATATATCTTCCCGAGAAGATTCATGCAGCGCATGAGAGATGGGTTCATCCCATTTATATAGATGAATGGAAATATTTTTCTCCTCAGAAGAATCGGGCCTTTTCTTACTGTGATACAGTGATTTGCCTTGCCACCAAGGATCACAAATGTTCAGGCAGGATTATGGGCATTATCAATAGGCGTTACAATGAGTACAGGAATGAAAAAACAGCACGGTTTGGTTACTTAGAGAGTTATAAAGATAAAGAAGTGGTCGAAGCTTTATTGAAGTACGTGGAAAACTGGGCTCGGGATCACGGCATGAAGAAGCTTGTCGGTCCTTACGGTTTTACAGATCAAGATCCGGAAGGATTTCTTATCGAAGGATTCGAAAGTTCTGTTACGATTCCCAATTATTACAATTTTGAATGGATGCCGGATTTTGTGGAGGAATTGGGATACAAGAAGGGCATGGATTATGTAGTCTATGAAATCAAAGTTCCGGATGAGATTCCTGATTTTTATAAAAAGATAAACGAGAGGATAAAGAGAAAAGGGGATTTAGAGATATTAGAATTTGAAAAAAGGAAAGAACTCAAGCCTTGGATTAAGCCGATACTGCATTTGATGAATGAATGCTATACAAAGACCAATATTTATGGCTATACTCCATTAGAAGAAGATGAGATGGAAGACTTAGCAAAAAAGTATCTTCCTCTTTTGAATCCCAGTTTTATCAAGGCGGTTTTGCATAAAGGGAAACCAGTTGCTTTTATTGTTGGGATGCCCAATCCCGCACAGGGAGTCAAAAAGGCAAAAGGAAGACTTTTTCCTTTTGGATTCATTAAGGTTATTCGGGAAATAAAGAAGACCAAGCAGTTGGATCTTCTTTTGGGGGGTATTCAGGAAGAATATAGAGGCCGTGGGCTGGATGTCCTCATGGGAATTCATATGTTAAAAAGCGCACATGAGGCAAAGATGGAAGTCATTGATACCCATCATGAAATGGAAAGTAATGTCAAAGTGAGAGCAGAGATGGAAAAGATGGGAGGGAAGATATACAAACGGTTCCGGGTCTATCAAAAAAGTTTATAATCAAGCTAAAATTCAACCTGAATTATTCACGAGTCCAGTTTATTTAGTTTCAGCCCAGTTCACGCCCCAGCTTAAATGAACCTTGAGAGGGATTTTTAAGGGGGTGACGTTTTCCATTTTATATTTAACCATTTGTTCGATTTGTTTTTGTTCCGAATCTGGGACTTCGAACACTAATTCATCATGGACCTGGAGGACTATTTTAGAGCTCAGTTTGTTTTTTTTGATATCTTCCCATATATCCCTCATGGCCTTTTTTATAAGATCCGCAGCTGTGCCTTGGATAGGGGTGTTTAAGGCGATCCGACGGCCGGCTTGTTGAATATTTTTATTCTTGCTTTTTAATTCCGGGACAGGCCTTTTTCTCCCCAGCATTGTCTTAGAATAGCCTTTTTCTTCAGCTGATTGGATGCAGTTTTTTTGAAAGGCCATCACTTTGGGATGTCTTTCAAAATAGAGATCCATGAATTTTTTTGCCTCAGAAGTGGATGTTTCTAACTGTTTGGCAAGTGAGAAAGGCGAAGTTCCATATATGATACTGAAATTAATAATTTTAGCCCTTCTTCGGAATTCATCAGGAAAGAGGGAGGCCTCCCTTCCAAACACTTTGTTTGCTGTTTCTTGATGGATATCCCGATCTTTTTCGAAAACTTTGATCAATTCCAAGTCTTCAGATAGATGGGCAAGAATTCTCAGCTCAATTTGAGAGTAATCTGCGGAGAGAAAGAGATGTCCTGGAGATGGTATGAAAGCTGAGCGAAATCGACTTCCCCACTCTCCTCTCACAGGGATGTTTTGAAGGTTAGGAGAACTGCTGGAAAGCCTCCCAGTGGAGGCAATGGTCTGGTTATAGGAAGTATGAATTCGGGCTGAGGTTTGATCAATGAGTTTTGGCAGCGCATCCGCGTAGGTTGACTTGAGTTTGACCAGCTGCCTGTATTCAAGGATATCTTTCACAATAGGATATTTGGATGAGAGTGTTTCCAGAACATTAAAGCTTGTAGAAAACTGGCCTGTTTTTTGAGTCTTTTTTGAGCCGGGAAGGTGGAGTTTCTTAAAGAGGACTTCTCCCAGCTGCTGAGGAGAGTTGATATTGAATTTGAGGTTGCAGTATGAATATATTTTTTCCTGCAGGCGAACAATGTTTTCTTCAAGCTCCTCAGATATGGTTTTGAGCATCTCAAGGTCTATTTTGATTCCCCATATCTCCATGTCGGTCAACACCTCTATCAAAGGCAGTTCGATGTCTCGGTATAAGCGCTCAAGATTTTTTTCTTTGATTTCCTTCATTAAAACAGAACTCAACTGAAGGGCTATATCCGCATCTTCACTTGCATAACTCATGACTTGATTGATGTCCACTTTGTCTAATGTGACCTCTTCGTTACCTTTATGGGCTATTTTTTCATAAGGGATTGTTTTGTAATGGAGGTATTTTAGTGCCAGAGAATCCAGATTGTGCTTCCCTTGGTTGGGGTTGCAGAGATAAGAAAGGATCATGGTGTCTATATCTATTCCTTCTAATGGAATCCCTTCTTTTTTAAGAACGATGCAGTCATATTTTATGTTTTGACCTATTTTTTTTATGTGGGGGTTTGAGATGATTTCAGTCAGGCGGCTTAAGGCCTTATCTACAGGTATTTGCTGGGGGACTCCTGGATAATCATGCCTTAAGGGGAGATAAAAGGCTTGATGAGGCTTGATGGAAAAGGAGATGCCTACCAGATTTGCCTTAGTGGGGTTTGGACTGGTGGTTTCGGTGTCAATAGAAACTCTTTTGGATTTTTTGATTTGAGCAATGAGATCATCTAATCTTTTTTCATCTAAAATGAGAGAATAGTGCTTGGCAGGGCTGTTGATTTTCCCTGTATATTCAGAGATCATTTTGGAAAATTCAAGTTCTTGGAGAAGAGGAATTAATTGATTGTAATCAGGATCTTTAAGGATAAAGTCATCCAGATTGAATTCAATGGGCAGATCTGTGTTTATAGAGACCAATTTGCGGCTTATATCAATATCTGGTTCGCCTTTTCTTATTTTTTCTTTGATTTTTAGATTTTTTATCTGATCAACGTGGTTGATCAGATTGTCAACGGATCCGAATGATTGGAGGAGTTTCTTGGCTGTTTTCGACCCGACGCCCTTAACTCCTGGGATATTGTCTGAAGAGTCTCCCCAGAGGGCAAGCAGGTCTTTAAATTGAGAGGGGGAGACTCCAAATTTTTCTTTAATTGTATTTTTGTCCATATAAGATTCTTTAGAAACGTTGTATATCACCACAAAGTCATCAACAACTTGATATAAATCCTTGTCATTGGTCACGATGATGGATTGGATATTTTCCTTAGATGCTTTTTTGGCTAAAGTTCCCAGAATATCATCTCCTTCAAATCCTTTTTTTGCGAGCACTTTTATATTGAATGCTTTGAGTAGTTTCTTTAGGACTGGGAGTTGAGGGGAAAGATCTTCAGGCATAGGCTTTCTATAGGCTTTATAATCAGGAAAGATTTCATGGCGAAAGGTGGGACCCTTAGAGTCAAAGGCAATCCCTATATATCGGGGAGTTTCTTTTTCAATGAGTTTGCGAACGGTTTGGATAAATCCATATATAGCATTGGTAGCGAATCCTTTGGAATTTGAAAGATTGCGGATTGCATAATAAGAACGGTAGAGGATAGAATTTCCATCTATGAGAAATATTTTGTCCATTTTCAAGAGTATTCTAACCTGACTACTTCATATCTTTGACCATTCAAGCGAGCTGAATCGATATTAGGCCATACCTGCATTTCATTCAGTTTACATACTATCAAATTTATAATATCGACTCGTGAATAATTCAGGCTAAATGAAATGATTGAGTGTGAGCAAGGAATCACAGATGATCAAACTTTCCCTTGGATATCTCTTCCAAGCATTCTCTATGCTGTTTTTCTATAATTTGTTGTATTTTTTGTTTTATATCAGGATAGTTAATGAGGGAAGTATAGAATGATTTTCTTGAAGAAAGGATTTTCCCGGATTTAAATATAACACTTTCTACATAATGAACTTTCTGTCCTTTGTCTTCTGTTTGGATATGATAATGAGATTGTTTCCGCTTAACTTCTGAGTTGAGTCCAGCCATTTTGCCCTCTTTGGCTGAATATATTATACATTGATCCAAAGTAATTTCAAGCATTTTCCCCCTAATGGATCGTTATTGACAAAGAAAGGTGAAATGTTATAATAAGATAACTTTTTTTGGGAAATATTATAATGATTATTGACATCGACAGACTGTCACATAAAGGACTTGAGGTGAATAGAGATTTTGAGTTTTTTAACTCTGAACTGATAGAGGAAGAAGCTGTGTTTCTTGAGCCTGTGCATACAGAGATCATGATAAAAAGAACTGGCGAAGAGGTGTTCATTACAGGAAGGATCCGGACTACCTTGAGTCTTCTATGTTGCCGCTGTCTTTCTCCGTTTGATTTTCACATAGATTCTGATTTTGATCTGGCCTATTTTCCTGAAGAAATGGAGGAAGAAAAAGAGCAGCTTGAAGCGGAGGATTTACTCAAGAACTTTTATTACGATAAAAGTGTTGATTTAAGGAAAATCATATTGGAGCAGTTAAATCTGACTCTCCCGACTCGACCTTTGTGTTCAGAGGACTGTCCTGGCATATGTCCTGTTTGTGGACGGAACATAAGAGTCGAGGGCTGCATCTGTGATTCAGGAAGCTATGACCCCAGATTGAATAAATTAAAAACATTATTGAAAGATGGAAAATAAATGGCTAATCCAAAAAGAAGACATTCACATTCAAGAAAAAACAAGAGAAGAGCCCACCATGCCCTGAGCATGCCGTCTCTCTCATTATGTCCTAATTGTGGAAACCCAAAGGTGCCCCACAGGGCCTGTCCTGACTGTGGGTATTATAAAGAACGCCAGGTGATTGAGGGGACTGAAGAGTAGCGGCAGGAGAATTTATGAAAGTAGCTGTGGACATTATGGGCGGAGACTACGGCCCTAGGGTTGCGGTGCAGGGAGCGGTGAGTGCTTCCTGTGAGTTTAAGTTGGGCGTTATCCTGGTTGGTGAAGAATATATCATAAAGAAAGAATTGGAAAACATTGACCATGAGGGAGCAGATCTAGAGATTATTAATGCTTCTGAGTCTATCGGGATGGGGGAAGGTTTGCTTGCTTTTCGAAGAAAGAGCAAATCTTCTATACTTGTGGGACTGAATTTGGTTAAGGAAAAAAAAGCTGATGCCTTTGTTAGCATAGGGAATACGGGTGCTGTTGTTTATTTATCTAGAAAAGAATTAGGGGCTCTTAGTGGAGTGGAGAGGCCTGCATTGGCTCTCCTTGTTCCCACCTTACAGGGAATGACTCTTCTTACGGATGTGGGGGCTAATGCGAACTGCAATGCGAATCATTTGGTTCAGTTTGCGTTAATGGGAGAAGTGTTCATGAAAGCGGTTATGGGCATTGATAAGCCCAGAATTGCCCTTATGAGTATTGGTGAAGAGGGGAATAAGGGGAATGACTTGACAAGAGAGGTCAACAAAACGTTAAGTTCTTCTTCCCTGAATTTTATTGGGAATGTAGAGGGGAAAGATATTTATTCAGGGAAAGCTGATGTGATTGTCAGCGACGGATTCACAGGGAACATAGCTTTAAAGACAAGTGAAGGGGTGGTCGATAATTTTGCAAGAATGGCCCGCACAGAAATCATGAAAAATATATTTGTTAAAATTGGATTTTTTCTGATGAAGAGGCATCTGAAAAGGTTTTATAAAAAAGTAGATTATGCAGAATATGGAGGAGCCTATCTCTTGGGAATTAATGGAGTTTGTATCATAGGGCATGGGCGATCTAATCCTGTTGCCATAAAAAATGCTGTCAGACTTGCCAGGGATTACGTGAAGAGTCAAGTGCAGGAAAAGATTCTTGAGAGATTAAATGGTTATAAAAAGGCTTTGATGGGAGCTAAAGCATAAATGGGTTTTGAAGGGAGAATTGCACTGGTCACTGGGGCTTCTCAGGGGATTGGAGAGGCTATTGCCTTTGATCTTTCTGGAAAAGGAGTTGAGGTTCTTATCACAGATGTTCAAATAGATAAAGCAGAACAGGTTGTCCATAAGATAAGAAATAACAAAGGGAAGGCTTTTTGTTATAAGATGGATGTGTCTCAGTCAGAACCTGTCAACAGAACTGTTGATGAGATTATTAAACAATACGGAAAAATCGATTTTCTTGTCAATAATGCTGGGATTACGAGAGACAACTTATTAATGCGGATGAAAGAGGAGGATTGGGATGCTGTTCTGGCTGTCAATCTGAAGGGTGTTTATAATTTATCAAAAGCGGTTATCCGCAGTATGACCAGAAACCGTTTTGGGCGAATTGTCAATGTGTCTTCTGTCGTGGGCTTAATGGGAAATGCGGGACAGACTAATTATTCAGCCTCTAAAGCAGGGGTCATCGGATTGACGAAATCATTGGCCAGAGAAGTGGCCTCAAGAAATATAACTGTCAATGCCGTTGCCCCTGGATATATAGCCACATCTTTAACGGAATCGCTTCCTGATTCAGTTAAAGAAAAATTCATTGACATCATTCCAATGAAAAGGTTTGGTAAACCTGAGGAAGTAGCTAAGGTCATTCGATTTCTGCTCTCAGATGATGCGGCCTATATTACGGGGCAGGTTATTAGTATAAACGGCGGAATGCTAATGTAAAAACTTCTTTAATCATAAATAACTTTAGGAGGAAAGGATGGATAGAGAAGAGTTATTGAACAAAGTTAAGGAAATTGTCTCTGACAAATTAAGTATTAGTGAGGACCAGGTTACAGAAGAGGCTTCTTTTATAGATGACTTGGGTGCGGATTCCCTGGATACGGTCGAGCTGATCATGGCGCTGGAGGATGAATTTGAATTAGATATTCCTGATGAAGAAGCAGAAAAATTGGACACAGTGGCCAAAGCCATTGATTATGTCTTAGAAAAGGTGAAGTAGATATAAGAAGGATATAAATAGATTTTTTTATTGTCTCACCATGAGTGTTCCAAGGCGCGTTGTTATCACCGGGATTGGCATTGTTTCGCCTTTAGGATTGGGGGTCAAACAGAACTGGGAATCGTTGATAACTGGGAGAACCGGCATCACCCGAATATCTAAATTTGACCCAAAAGATTTTTCAAGCCAAATCGCAGGAGAGGTGAAGGGTTTTAACCCTTTAGATTTTATTGATAAAAAAGAGTCCAAAAAAATGGATCCTTTTATTCAGTATGCTGTTGCGGCAGCGGACCTGGCGGTTGAGGACTCAGGGATTGAAAAATCGAAACTCAAAGGAGATCGGACCGGAGTGTATGTCGGCTCTGGAATTGGGGGAATTCGCTCTATAGAGGAGAATCACAAGATTCTTTTACAGAAAGGGCCCAAGAGAATCTCACCGTTTTTCTTGGTTTCTACAGTCATCAATGAGGCTTCTGGTCAGATTTCCATCCGGACGAAATCTGGAGGTCCTAATTCAGCGAATGCCACGGCTTGTTCTACCGGGACTCATGCTATAGGGGATTCGTATCGGATTATCGCAAGAGGGGATGCCGATATCATGCTGGCTGGAGGGAGCGAAGCTCCCATCACTCCTCTAGGGGTGGCTGGATTTTGTTCCATGAGAGCCCTTTCGTTAAGGAATCATGATCCTGAAAAAGCCTCTCGTCCCTTTGATAATGAAAGAGATGGATTTGTCATTGCCGAAGGAGCTGGGGTTTTACTCCTTGAGGAATTGAGCTCGGCAATGGAACGGAATGCTGATATTTATGCAGAGATCGTTGGCTATGGCATGAGTGGGGATGCTTTCCATGTTTCAGCTCCCTGCCCAGATGGGGAAGGAGCTTACAGATGCATGAAGAGGGCCTTAAACGATGCCGGGATAGAGCCTTCTGATATTGATTATATCAATGCGCATGGGACATCCACT
The DNA here is from genome assembly GCA_964599635.1 of uncultured Eubacteriales bacterium. GTDB lineage: Bacteria > Acidobacteriota > Aminicenantia > Aminicenantales > Aminicenantaceae > WJMT01. The sequence continues at coordinate 18,902 of CAZRGM010000037.1, forward strand.
CCTTGGAATGATAAAATTGAAACGCTTGCTTTGAAAAGAGTTTTTAAGGAAAATGCTTATGAAATACCTATCAGTTCCACCAAGTCAATGACAGGACATATGCTAGGAGCGGCCGGAGGATTTGAGACCGCGGCTACAGCCTTAGTGCTTAAGAATCAGGTTATACCGCCCACGATTAACTATGAAAAACCTGATCCTCAATGTGACCTTGACTATGTTCCCAATGTATCCAGGCTGGCAGAGATGACCTATGCGTTAAGCAACTCTTTTGGTTTTGGGGGGACCAATGGAACCCTGATTCTAAAAAGATTCCAGGGATAGATTTCTTTTTTTTGAATAAGTCAGGTTAACTGATTGACCTTTAATCCAACCTTTTATATTATCAAATAGGCAGGTTTGAATGATTCAAGTATTGAGACTGCCATCATTATATAAAATGTTTTTTTAACCTGGATTATTCACGAGTCAAGGTTGCTGCAGATGCGAGGCGCAGGGCATGAAGGTGTGGTCCTTCACTGCGAATGCCCTGGTACGAAGCAGATGCCGTGAGATCGGCTCGCCTGAAAGGTAAAAAAATGGCGATTCAAATAAAAAAGGCTTACAAGAAAAATGTTCCGTTCATTGTTCTTGAAAAAATCATGCAGATCGCTGAAAATGAAATAATAATGGATACATCGCCATTTTTTTATGAATAAGTCAGGT
>CAZRGM010000038.1:0-8934 GCA_964599635.1 uncultured Eubacteriales bacterium
CCTTGAGGCTTATCGTCAGATGCAAATGGCTTCAGCATGTTAAAGGATATACACCTTAAAAAAAGATCAGATTTGGTCTTGACAACCAGACCACTTCAGTCCGTCCAATATTAAGATTTCTCCTCCTTGCTTTATCAATATAAAAAAAGATAATTTCTTAGGATCCTCCATCCAAAATCCCAAAAGAAGACAAAAGAATGGTCAATAAGCTAACCCGCAAAATTTCCCGTTGAGCCAGTCAACGGTTTTTTCCACAATAAAGTTTGACCAAATCGTGTCAGCAAGAAGGTGCCCGGTGAGCTTGCCCAGCATATAATTGCACACAGTATCCCATATGCATTTTGCCACGGCCAGTTTATTCTGCTCGGTGGTATTTCCTCCGGCAAGTGCATAAGCGGCTGCGTTCATGATGCAGTTAAAAATATCCATATATGACTCGATTTGAAGTTTGAGCTGGATCATGGTCTGAGCGACCTCTGCGTATTCAACTATGGCCTGGCCTTGGCCGTGCGTTCCTATACCGAGGGTATGACCTGTTTCAGGATCGATCCTCCACCAGGCGGGGCATTCTTCCCCATTGATTTTAAAGGCCTTTTTTGGCGCAATAACCAAATAGCCATTCTCAAGGTCCTGCTTTATGCGTTTACTTGAATCTTCGTCGAGCTCAAGATTTGTAAGACCTTTATCTTCTACTCCGGCAAGGGTTATCCACTCTGATCCTTCATTAAAAACCTCACTCGTGTTAAAAACCTTTTCTTCGGTTGGCATAATCAGGGATTCGATGTTTGTGTCAAGAACTCCCTGGCTCAAACGGATAAGAAAATTTTGTTCCTGGATGACAGACACGTCATTTTCAATGATGTCCATGCTTCTGCATTTCACAAGCTTTCCCTCAGGACTCAGCCTTAATTGAGAATGAAAGCTGATGAGATTGGGGTGATCAAGAAAGATTCCTTTTTTGGCCCATCCGAATTTGGACCTGGCCAGAGCCAGATCATACATCTTTCCTGGCGGGGAAGTGATTTCCGCTATTTGGTTGAGCACCTGCTGGAGGTCCGGTTGTTTGAGTCCTGTGAAAAGCTCAAGGATGGTCTCTTGATTGGACAGCAAGTTTTCAACGGTCAGATATTCAAGAAATTCAGTAGAAAATCGGGAGGTGATAATAAGGACTTCAGTCTCGCCGAGCATGCTGAGGCAGCGATTCATCTGGCCGTTAGTTTTTATGTCAGGGGCAGAAATGTTTTCCTCCGCCCTTTGGGCCGGCCCGAGAATGTCGAAAACTTCTCTTCGTATGGTACGGGCGGGTTGACCCGGAGAACAAATTTCGTATTCAATCCACTCCGCAGTAAGATAAGAATCTTTTGCCGGTTCCTCCTTCTTATCCTGCGCACCAAAGGCTCTGAACAGACTCCGGCTGAATGCCCCGACTCCTCCTGAGCCTGATTTCTTTTCAACCAAGGCACCGGTGTGGTTAAACATGGTTCCCTGTATTTCATCTGAGTCAACCGTCAGAGTGGGGACCCATGTTTTTTGTTCGAAAATGACATTCTTCAAATTTAAGATGAGGTCCTCAGCTTCAAAAAGAGTTTTGTCTGTTGGCCAATCCAGCGGATAATGGCGGATCAGGATCCGGCTGTCAAAGAGTTCATCCGGCTGGATTGTGTGCTCAAGCACTGTCTTCTCGCTGACCTCGCCGCTTTCCCACTGCTCAATGATAAGGCGGATGTGAATAAGGTGGGCTTCCTCCTCATCCAGGTCATGCGCATCGAAAAAGGCATCCGGATTCGAAAGAGTCTGGCCCGGCTTAAAGTCCGAAAAACTGGGGTCCAGATCCACCCATGTCCCGTTTTTACTGGCATGGACCCACCAGTGCTCTTTGAGCGCCTCTCTATTCCGGGCGTCATGGTCAACATAATCCACAGCACCCGAGTTTTTAACAGCTAAAGCCAAAGCTTCTGCCTGTTTTTCCGCTCTTGATTGTATTTTCTTCTCCAGCGCTTCCCGTGCTTCGATCTGATCATTTAAATCCTTATCAAGCCTGCCTTTATCCATATCGAATCTTAGAGAAAAATTTTCTGAACGCTCATTTTGATACGCAGATCCACGCTCCTCTTCAGGAAAAGGGAAAGACTTCGCACGCTGCCGCAGCTTCTGTAAAAGGAGGCCTGCCTCATCATCCGGAAGGGTGCTCCTCGCCAAACGAACCTCATAACCTGCTTCATAAAGAAGCTCATTAAGAAGAAGCGCTCGGTCCAGACTGTTTCCAACCCTGTCCATGAGTACGCCTCTCGGCCCCCGGAGAGTGCCTCTGTAAGGAACAAGCAGGGTGTTGTCTCTGACCCATTGATAAAGCGCTTCTAGATTGTCGTCCACCACATCCACCAGAGCTTCGGGACTGAAGCTCTTTTTATCCAGTTCTTCTCTCCATTCCTCAAGCTGTTCGTACATGTTTTCCAGCTCAGCCAGGGCCTCACCGATCTTTTCTTCTCCGGGAAGGTCTTGCCTTTTATTCTGACCATTTAAGGAGATGAAAGACACGACACAGAAGAGAAGAAAAACAGTAAAAAGTCTGCCTATTTTTGTCTTGTTCATAAAGCCTCCTGATGGGATTCCTCAAGGATCCACTTGTCATCCTTCCTGACCAGCGTAAAGGTGAGGATCTGGTCAGCTTTAATAAAAATTTTTTGCTCTATGACTTCCGGTACCACCATCAACCTCAAAGCATAGGAACCTTCGGTAAGCTCAACGGGATTTCCTCCGACAAAGCCGCTTCCGACAGTCTCCCCTTTATCATCCGTAACGGTGAATTCGACCTGAAGAGTCTCTTCAAGGGAAGAGAAAAGCTCATTCGCATTCTTGGCATCCAGATATTTCCCGATTGTGGACCGTGCGATCGATTCCAGCTGACCGCGGTGCTCAGCTTCCTGTATACCGAATCCTATGATATGAAGACTGAGATCCACTCCCATCTTTTTAACCTGTACATCAATAGAGTGAATATCACCTCCGCAGCTTTCGATCCCGTCGCTTATGAGAACAATAGTTCCTTTGTCTATGGTTTTAAAATCCCCGGCTGTCTGAAGCACTGAGTAAACCAGCGGTGTTTTGCCTTTTGGTTTTATGGAACGGACCATTTCTGTCATCTCCTGCTTTTGAACAGGCCCCATAGGCACGACCAGTTCTGTATCTTCGCATGCTCGGCTGTCTCTTAAAGAATAGCGGTGTCCGTACAGACGCAGGCCCACATTCATGTTCTCAGGAAGGCCGGTGATGATCTGCTCTAGCACTTCTTTGGCAATGGAAATTTTGCTTTTTCCCTGAATCTGTCCCCACATTGAATTGGAAGCATCCACGATCAGCTCTACATTATTGACTGTGGCTTTTTCTTCTCCTCCCCCAAAAAGAATTTGGAGAGAACCCTGTTTTTTAACTTTTATCTCTTCCTTTGGCTTTTCTTCTTTTTTCAATTCAGCCCGAATAAGGTAGGGGATAGCCGAAGTGAACTGTTCAAATATTGTTTTGGCGCTTTGTTCGATCTGCTCATCCGAGGGCGAGTGATAGAACTGACCTCCAGTAGAGTAGGCGATCTCACTGAAGATCTGATTCAATGTGTTGTCAAAATAATCTGATTTGCTGTGCCATCCGGGCTGGACTCCTATCGTAGAGAATATGACGCCCGTATCAAGGATAGCATCCCAGAGCTCTATGTAGGCAAGCTTCCACTCACTCTGCTGACAGACAAGTTCATCAAGCACAGCGATCACAGCTCTGTTTCCGTCTTTGACTTTGACCTCATCAATGGCCGTGTGCAGCCCGTTAAAGGTGTCTGTCTGCCCGGCTCCCAGGACTTCACTTTCCGCTGCTTTTGTGAGCTGAGCAGGGTCCCGTGTGAAATCAGACAGCATAAAAACTTCGTCCGTGTATTTCATCAGCTTGAGCTCCAGCCCTGCTTTAATGTTGGTTAAATACCCTCTAAGGACTTTTTTCACCGTAGGGACACTGACCTTCATGGAGCCGCTGTCGTCATAAACAAGGACCACATAAATCTCAGGCTGCGTGATGTGAAGGAAATAGTCGCCTGGCGCAACGCTGTAGGTCATGACCTGTGTGTCCCCTGTGACCTTGATGTCAGAAGGGGAGAGATCGGCACCTTCACTGGATTGAAGGACAGCCCTTGCGTTCACAATACCGAATTTTCGAAACGATACCTCCAGTTTCTCATCTTTGATATCCGGAAGGGGGATTTTAAAGATATCCTGATTGTTTTTTGATACTTCTCCTCCCAAAAATTTTCGAAGAGGAAGTATCTGGGCTTCCTGGATGCTGTTATTGGATTCCTTTTCTCTGAGCTCGACCTGTTCCATCATTTCCGCTGCGGTCATCTGCTCTCCTCTTTTTTTAAAGTACCCACTGACAAATATCTCCGGGATCTCAATTTCTTCCTCACTATAAGCTTCTGTGATCTGGATTTTCAGGTATTTGGCTGTTGTGGGAAGCACGTCAAATTCCTGCAGGCTATCCGGTTTCTCTTTGATATTGATTTCAGTTAGAGACTCAAATCCTGTTTTCGGGGTGTTGTTTGAAACAGAGAATTTAATTTTTTTGGGGATGTATTCTTCTCCTACCTGAATACCGATTTTATGGATCTCAGCGAATCTTCCCTGAGGAAAGCAGAACACAGCTTCTCTGGGAAGATCGCCGTCTTCAAAGTCAAAATAAAACGTATCCCCCTTGTAATCAGTTTGATTCAGGCTGTGATCGATCATTCGGTTCCATTCATAATAAACAGGGGGAGTTGACCTGTAGATCACGGCAGCTCCTCTTCTGGAGGATAGAAGGTCCTGCATTGCTTTTTCGGGCGGATTATCCGGGTCAAGCTGGCTGACCTTGATGTCAGAAAACAAATAGCTTCCCCTGCCGAGGGGAGAGATGTCCGAGGCCTCCAGCCCGATTTTCCCCCTTTTTGAACGGCTGTCCTCTATGTCAAAGACCACCTGGCCGTCTGCGGTGAACACAAGACGGTCTGCCACAGCTTTCAGCTCGATATCCATATATTTTCCGGCTTTCTCTTCCGGAATAAACATCTCGGCAAAAGACAGAAGTTCGAGTCCCTGGGCAGAGAAAAGAGACATCTCGAACCGGTCGTCCCTTTTGTTGTACCCCACACGGTAGTAATGCTGTGGATCTTTATAGCCAAAAACAATACCGAAATACCGGCCGAAGCCGCCTTTTCTTGTAATAGGCATCACACGAAAAGAAACGGAAAAATTCTCCCAATCGTCTTTCTCAGTAACAAGAAGAGTGGCTGATTCTTCCGTTGTGTTCCGGCATGAGATCCCTGAAAATTCAGTCAGAACGGGTTTCCAGATGCTTTTATCCGGTTCGGCTTCAGGGTCGTCCCATAACTCCCATCCGTCGAGGTCTTCTGATTTAAAGTCGCTGTGAAAGGATATTTCCTGTGCGGGCGGGGAGCTATCTGCTATTGACTCCCCGGAATCCTTATCTGAAGATTTTATAAAGCGTCCGTAGGCATAGATCTCACCTATAAGGATCTGCTTTCCCACCCTTTCAATAGACTTTTTCTCCTGCTGGGGATCCAGTCCGCTGGGTCCGGAAGTCAATATTTTTATCTTTAAGTATTTCGCTTTTACGGGTTTGACCTCATATTCCTGATAATCTTTTTTTTCAGGGTCTATCTCAAAAGTTCCGATGGATTGAAAGCCTTCAGTCCTTTCCTGGGATGTGAGAAATTCAATGCTTCCGGGGAGCCACAGTTGAGACACGGAGATACCTATTTTCTGCACTTCCGCTTCTTTCTCTTCAGGAAAGGAAAAAACCACTTCATAAGGAAGCTCGTTTTCTTTAAGGAACAGGGGGAATACTCCTTTTGGGTCTGTCTCTTCCATTGTTTTTTCGTGGTCGATCAAAGCCAGATGGATCTCATTTTCGGGCGAAACTAAACGGGCTCCTCTATTGAATGAGAGGAGGTCCTGGAGAGCTCTTTCCGGCAGATCTTTTGGGGCTAATGATTTTACGTTCATGTGGCCGAAAAGAACTTTTTCCGTTCCCAGTCCGGATACGAAAAGGCCGCACTGACCTCTCTGGTAACGGCTGTCACTGACATCGAACAGAGTGCTTTTATCAACCATAAAACGGATGCGCTGGTCTATGAAATCAAGCTGTACGGGAATCTTTTTATTTTTCGGGCACTCGATTTCAACAAATTCAATGACATGGAATCCTTCGGGGGTTCGGCACATAAGCTTGAACCTTTCCTCTCCGGAGTCATATCCGGCCCAGTAGTAATGTTCGGGATCCTGAAATGCGAAGACCAGACCAAAAGATATTCCTTCTTCTCCTTGATCACCGAATCGAATAAAGCTGGTGTTTATGGAATAATGGCCCCATGATTTTTCTCCGGTAAGCAGCAGGGAGGCGCATTTGTTCGCATCGTTTTTTATGCCTGAAGCTTCAGTAAGCATGACATCCCAATGGCTCGGGCCTCTAGCTTCAGGATTGTCCCAAATTTCCCATTTCATCTGCCGGGTCAGTATGTTCTCATCTGAAGAAAGGGGAATAAACTGTACATCATTGTTAGAATAAGTATTTGAGAAAGAAGGAAGAAAACAGAGAATGAGAAAGGCAGTGATGATTAATTTTGTTGCTTTTTTCATGATTTTTCTCCTGCAAAATTGCTTTTCCTGAACGATTTATAAAAAATCTGCAGCAATCTTGACTCGTTAATCATCCAGACTATTTGTTAATGTTTGATATGTCTATGTTTTTTTCGCTTTCAAAACCCCTGAAGTACAGAACAGACGGCAGTGAATTTGTTTGAAAAGCCAGCTGGAATCGGACAAAGGTTTCCGGGGGGATGATGAAAGGGGAGGGCGGTCTGTGAAAAAGGGAATCAGTAAGATCTTCATGTATATGAATCTCCCTGCCTTCATCCATAAGAATGAATTGCTGGTCTCTCATGATTTCTATTCCGGAATTCACCAGGGATTGAATACCAAGGTCGAGGGCTACGGAGGAGCCCATCTTTTCCGCGGTAAAAACCATGACCTTCATGGTGCTGCCGTCTTGGTGAGAGGCGGCAGGCTCGGGAATCCTTATTTCTTTTCCAGGCGAAAAAGAAAGGTCAAAAACGTTGTTCTGGATGCGGATTCCGAAGGAATCAATCCGGGAAGATTCGGGGATAAGGAAAAACACTTCCTGGCTCTGGAAAAATTCAGGTGTGAAGCGGATAAATCCATCGTCTGTAGTGGTGCCTCCCACGGCATAATAGAAATATCCTCCGTCCGCGGTAAGCCAGAGGTATTCCTCGGGATCTATCTGAACGATATTTTTTATGCTGTCCCCGGATAGGCTTCTGCCACTCAGGTGGACTGCTGCGAAACGCCATCCATCCGGAGCCGGTTCCTCCTGTAACTCGCTTGAAAACGAGATGGAATGCACAGCTGCTTCTACAAAATCGCTCTTCATGTAACTCAGGGCTCCCTCGGGAGGGCTTTTATTCCCGCACGTCTCCTGAAGGCTGCCCTTTACAGGAATGCATATGTTTCCGTATTCATAATCAAAAAACTGAAAAGCCAGATTCTGCGCCCCTTCAGGGATGGAGAACACAAAGCATACGGTACGGATATCTCCTTTTTGCGGAATGGTGAAGGATTCAGAGAGGCTGACGCCTTCTTTTATTTGCTCTGTGAGAGAAGTGAGAGAATGAGTGAGCCCGTCAGCCAGGCAGTACACGTGGTCCGAGAGCTTCTCGACCCTATACGCCACATCAGCCAATACATATTCCTGTTCGCCTTTCTTTTGTTCGGTCAAAAGTTTCACTCCCATAGTGTGGTCTTTTTTCTTTTCCAGCTTATCCTTTTCGATCTTTTGTTTCGGATGGATATTTTCCCACTGTGTGGTGAGCAAAAGAAATGTTTTTTTCGGGGGCGCAGGCCAGCTCTCTAACTCGGAGTGAAATGAACTGCTTTTAATGAGAATCCTGACGGCTTTGTTCTCATTCGAATCCTGAGAAAAAGCATAAAGGAAAGTAAGGCTCACTAAGATAACAAAGAAAACACATCCTTTTGTTTTAATCTTTCTCAATGTACCTTTTTGCTTACCACATAATATATAGCAATTTCTTTTTCTCCTGTCAATGGAAAGGTATTTGTCCATGAAAAAATATTGGTATCTCAAATAATTGCTTATAAACCTGTCATCAATAAAGGACAAAAAGATTCCTGTTAAGCTTCACTTTAATCTGACATAATCTGGCACAAAGATTGCTATTATGATAATGCGAATTAAAATCTTTATTGAAAGGGAAGACAGCGGATAAAAAAGGGAATTCTCCATCCCATTGGCGGCCGCGGCATGCAGATCACTCTTCATGCCGCTCAAAGCACCCTTACAGAAAAAGGAAGACATATCATTTTAGTTGGTGAAAGTCAAAGCTGGAGTATGGACTCCCGCCTAAAGCAGGATACTCGATTTCCATATATGGTTGTGGAATTAGACTTTAATAATAGGGGAAAAGGATCGGGAGAGATTTACTTGTCGGCCAATATTAAGCTGACCAACCAGGGAACTATCGAAAGAAGCGGATATAACAGGCCTCCTCAGCAGCTCATGGGACTCACTAGACTCAAATAATCCAAGTCTGTTTAAAATTAAAGGGATAAACTGTATTATTATCTAACTTTTATTATCCTCCAAAAAAGAGCCCAAGAAATGATCACAGACACCGGGTAAATCCTTGTTTTAATGGAACTTTTTAATCAACCTTCAAGGAAGTGATTTAACAGATTCTTGATCCCAATAAACCAGTTATTGCCGCCATCCCTTTATCCAAGGATCCGTTTATTGAAAAGATAAAAAAGAGAGCAGATTCAAAAGTCTTTTATCTGGAAAAGAGGAATTGGGAAAGAGTCCTGA
>CAZRGM010000039.1:0-257423 GCA_964599635.1 uncultured Eubacteriales bacterium
GTTTATAAATGAGTGAAAGTAAAGACAAAAAACAGAAAAAAGAGAACCGGGGACGGCCTAAAAAACACGGTGGTTTTGTTTACTTGCGGACGGGCGAAATACCAGAGCGCATGACTCACATTCGCCGGTATATTTCCGATATAAGGTCTGGCCTGATCCGGGACATTGCCGGAAATGAGGACGGTTTGACCACAGCGCAGCGCGTGTTAATAGACCGTACAATTATTTTAATCGGCGTTTGCCGCTGTATTGAAGAATGGGTGTCACGTACTGGCGTTTTTGTGAACGGTGAAATGGAGCCTTCACTTTCTGAAAGGAGAAAGAAAGATGGAAAAAGAAACAAAAAAAATTAATGGGAACGATGTTATTGTTACATGGAGCGATTGGCAGAGAGCCGGAGATGGAGAGCGACAGCGATACATTTTGGATATAACCATCAATGGTTGGGAATGGGATTTACGGAGTGGGGATTATGAGCGATTCGCTGCGGGACAAGTAAAGAATAAAGATAACACTATAATTGGCATATACCTCGATGGTGAACCAATGGAAGAGGGGCTCGATCCAATCGCGAAAACTTTCAATGATATTGTTTTAGAAGAACAAGGAAGGGATATAAGCAAAAGGAGATGAAATGAGCAAATATTTTGAGAAAGGGGGAAGGGATGAAGGAAAATAATCTAAAATTTATAAAAAGTGAGAATGGAAACCCGAGTTATTACAAAACGGATATACAGCTGAACTATAAACGGATCCGGCGTTATGCAGGCCGGACTAAAGAAGAAGCAAAAACTTTCCTTGCAAAGCTGATCCTGGCTGCTAAAGACGGGACGCTTGATGAAATACTGAAGCCTAAGAAAAAGACCGGCGATACATTCGGCGAATACGCAAAGGGGCTTTTAGATTCGGCTGAATGGAAAGCAAAGCGGAGTCATGGAAAAAATGAAAGTCTGCTGAAAAATCTCAACCGGACTTTTAGGAATGTAAAGCTTGCCGACATAAACACCGGCCTTGTGAGAAATTACATGACAGAGCGGGGAAATACCGGAATGTCTCCGGCCAGTATCAACCGGGAACTCAGCCTTTTAAAGTCTATTCTCTATGCCGCCGAATATGACGGCCTGATTGTCTCTAATCCAATAAGGGGAAAGCGGATTAAAAAACTTGATGAAGATAACAGCAGGGAAAATGTTATTAAGAGTATGCGGCTAACAGATAGCGATTTACAACGCCTTATCGATTCAGCGGAACCGGACTTTAAACCGATATTGACGCTGGCGATTGTAACCGGCATGCGGCGGGGTGAAATTCTAAAAATGAAATGGGATGATATTGACTTTAAATTAGGGACAATCCATATACCAAAAGAGAACGCCAAAAGCAAAAAAGAAAGATACATTCAGATTGACGGTTTTTTGTTTAACGTTTTAGACTCCATTGAGAGAAAAGGGAAGCATGTTTTCATAAACAGGCAAACCGGCAAACGCAGGAAAGATGTAAGAAAAGCATTTCAGGCCGCATGTAAAGCCGCTGAGATACCGCACGGCCGGAAAGACGGCTTATTGTTTCACGATCTTAGGCACTTGGCAGCTTTTCGACTTGTTAAGTTGACAGATATAGTCACGGCAAGTAAAATCTTAGGACATACGGATGTTAAAATGACTCTGAGATATTGTCACCCAAGCGATAAGGATAAGAAGCTGGCCATTGAAAAATCCACTGAATCCATATTTCAAAGCCGTCAAAAAGCCGTCAATGGTCAAAATTCAGAGGCATTAAAAGGGCTTGGAAAAGAGTCCCAAGTCCATTAGAATCAATAACGTGCGCCCGTAGCTCAGCTGGATAGAGCGTCTGACTACGAATCAGAAGGTCGCGGGTTCGAATCCTGCCGGGCGCATTTTTTTTCTAAAAAAGGATAATGTTATACCTACTCATTTTTCTTGGGTTTCTTCCTTAAATCAACTGTGCTGATTTGAGCAATATTATCGAGTGTTTTTTTCATGCAAGTATCGTTACAGAGCATTCGCAGTGAAGGACCTCGACTTCATGCCCTGCGCCTTGCATCTGCATCAACCTCGGTTCGTGAATCATTCAGGCCCTGAATTATTCATAAAAAAATGGCGATACTTTCTTTATCATTTTATTTTAAGCGATAGGCAGGGTTATTTCAGAAACGGCAACTGTCACTATTTTCTTGTTACTTTTTTTAATTTTAATCGCCATTTTTTTACCTTTGAGGCGAACCGATCTCACTGCATCTGCTTCGTTACAGGTCATTCGCAGTGAAGAACCACGACTTCATGCCCTGCGTCTTGCATCTGCAGCAACCTCGGTTCGTGAATAATTCAGGCTAATATGAAAAAAGCTTTTATTTTCATGCTGTCAATCCTTGTTATTCTGTTTTTTTGATTTCAATTTTATTTGTGGATATCATAAATAATGCATAAGCTATCCAACTGAGAATAAGGGACATCAGAATCCACAAAAACTTTTTCTTTCCCTCTGCTCTTGGGGAAATTGCAATAAGGATAATGGGAAGAAAAAAGACAACAAATATTAATATCATTTCTGAAGTGCCTATAGGGCCAAACATCACAACCTCTTTCTGAATTAAATTTTATCATAATAAAAGAATTGTTAATATTCATAAATAAGCATTAGAGGAAGATTGTTTCGTAACTTCACACTTCCTGAATTTCATTATTCAACATTCTCTTTAAGATTTTCTGATAAGGGAGGGCAAAAGGTAAAACCCAGGATCCCCAGTTACTCAAATTATCATTGATATGAAGAAGTGATTTTTATTATAATTAATTTTATTATTTTTTGATTTTACGAATGGAGGAATGGATGTCTTTTGATGCTGTTTGCGGAATCATTCTCATTTTTTTATCTCTCGGCTTTTTGTTGTTCCTTCTTTTCCGGAGCAACCGTATTATAAAACTCATTCACAAAAAAAACCTCAATTCTGCTCGAGAGATTCAAAATAAACTTAATGGCAAATAATCCTCTCCCAATAGAATCTGAACTGTCTCGGGACCTTTCCCTGTTCCATATCGCCATGATGGGACTGGGAATGATGATCGGTGCCGGTGTTTTCTTGGGTATTGGCAACGCCATTTTCCACGCGGGTCCCGGTGGTGTTATCTTGACTTTTTCACTGAACGGTGTCATCGCTATATGCACGGCGATGTCCTATGCCGAATTAAGCTCGGCTATCCCTCGTGCTGGAGGAGCTTATAATTTTGCCCGTCTGGCCTTCGGGAGGGCTACCAGCTTTACGGCTGGATGGATAGAGTGGTTTGCTTCCAGTGTAGCCGGAAGTCTATATGCCGTCACTTTTTCCATTTATACCGTAAGATATTTTCAAGGTCTTAAGCTTCTCGATTGGGTTCCCTTTTCTACCTATACAATGGAAAAAGTCGTAGCTTTTCTGGTAGCATCTTTATTCCTTTACATCAATTATCGGGGTGCCTCTGAGACAGGAAAGATTGGGGCATTTTTCACATTAGGGCAAACACTTTTCCTGATTGTTATTGGGTTGATTGGAGTTGTCACGGCCTTTATGGATCCTTCCCGGCTTCAGAATTTTTCTTTTTTTATGCCGAATGGTTGGGATAAACTTCTGGTAACGATGGGTTTCACTTATGTCGCCTTTGAGGGATATGAAGTTATTGCTCAGGCCGGAGATGAAACGGTTGATCCAAAGAAAAATTTACCCAAAGCTATGATCCTGTCTGTTGTGATTGTCACGATCACCTATGTAGCGGTTTCGTTTGCCTCAGTAGTGGCGGTCAAACCCGGCTCGGTGGAGGGCCCGGTGTGGGAATGGATCGGACAATTTAAAGAGCGTGGATTTGGAGAAGCCATATCAAGATTGATGCCTGCTGGGAACTTTTTCCTCACATTGGCAGTGATTTTTGCCTCGATCTCGGCTTTAAATGCGACCATTTATTCTGCGACCAGAGCGTCCTATGCCTTGGGACGGGATCGTCTTCTCCCTAAAGTTTTCTCAAAAATATCGAAGCGGCAGAGGACGCCCTATGGGGCGCTGTTTTTCACCGGAATTCTTGTTATTGGTGTGGCTGTGCTCCTCCCGACTACAGATGTTGCTTCCAGTGCGAGTATTATGTTTTTATTCCTTTTTTTTCTGGTTAATATCAGTGTGATTCGGATCAGGATCAATATGGGAGATGAATTAAACTACGGCTTCCTGATGCCATTTTTTCCCTGGCTTCCTCTTTTGGCTATTGTATCACAGGGATTACTGGCTCTCTGGCTGATCAATATGAGCCTCATTGCCTGGATTATGGCTCCTCTTTGGGTTATCTCAAGTATCCTTATCTTTCATTTTTATTCCAAAGAAAGGGCTTTGCCTATTCGAGAGGAAGTTCAAATTATTGAGGAAGAGAGAGCCCCTGAGGGGGATGAATACCCCATTATGGTGGCTGTGGCCAATCCCCATAATGCCATATCCATGGTGAGGAGCACGTACTATATCAGCGGGGCAAAAAGAGGCCGGATCAATCTCCTTCATATGGTTCCGGTTCCTGAGCAGGTGCCGTTGTCAGATGCCAAGGAGCTTATACTGGAGGGTAAGGAAGCCATTATAGAGGTTATGCTTCATCTGATTATTAAATTTCCGATCACGACCACCATCCGTTACTGTCGTAATATTGCCAGGGGAATCCTGAGTGCGGTTAAAGAGAAAAAGATAGAAATGCTGATTATGGGATGGGAGAGAAAATCATACCGACGCTCATTTTCTCTCGGGAGTACTTTGGATTATGTGATCGAAAGGGCCCCTTGCAATGTCGTGATCCTTAAGGATTTAGGGGATAAAGAGTTTAGAAATATCTTGGTTCCTGTGGCCGGGGGGCCTAATAGCTGTTTAGCGCTCGAGGTCGCTTCGATATTAGCTGAAAAGCATGGTGGAACCATCACAGCTTTTATTGTCAATGATGAAAAAGAGAAAATTCATATCACCGAGTCGTCTTTAGCTCCCAAAAATGGAGTTCGTCTTGCCTTTGACCTCATTCATATAAAACGGAAAAAGGCTGCATCCATTTCAGAGGCTATTTTGGAGGAATCTAAACATCATGACCTTGTTATTATTGGGGCTAATCAGGATCCATTGATTCGTCAGCTGACCCGAGATTCCATAACTTATAAAGTAGCGACAAGCTGTAAAAAACCTATGGTTATTGTCAAAGCATCTGGGGGATTTAAATCCTGGATTCGGCGCTGGCTTTAAATGAGGCATAAGTCCAGTGAACTAAGAGTCGCTGCTTAGCGAGGATGAATGATTCCATTTCAGATGAGTTCTTCAAGAATCTCACCTGCTAGCTGCTCTATATCGTCTAATCTATCCTTGAGTATTTCGAAATCTTTTTTTCTGCACCTTGGAGCTTTCATCACTGTGTGAAAGCTAGGAATTTCAGGACAGGACCAGAAGTTTCCTAATTCTCTGCAGTCTTTGCTCAATTTGTCAAGTTTCAATTTGGCGGCATTTAATGATAATTCTGTCCAAAACTTAGATAATTTTTTCCCTCTCTCAGATAATTTTTTTTCCTTTTTAATTGATTGTTTTTCTTGGTCTCTTATTTCGCATAGATAAATCGTTGTCTCCCATGCCGCCAAGACAAGAGATTGCAGGGCATCGGTAGATTGATTTTTCCGTTCTTTTTTTGCGCGATGAAGATTGACCAACCATCTTTTAATATGAGTGGTTAAGTCAAAAAGATCACTTGTATTCATGATCACTAAATTTTTACTTTTTCTTTTTTTTACTTTTAGATTAAACCTTACTTGTCATATGTCAAGTGAGAAGATTTATTTCTGATGTAGAAAATCACAAGAATATCACCCCCTAATTCATCGTTAAGGGGGTTGTTTTTTATTGCTAGGGAAGGTATGTTAAAATCAGTTGAACAGAGATGGGTAGATCGTTGAAAAAATGTTGAAAAAGTTAAAAGAATGGGGCATTTGTTTTTTTATTGTTTTTTTTCTTTTTCCGGGTATTATTTTTACTGAAACACCAGAGGACATCAGTTTCCAGCATCTCAATATTGAAGATGGCCTTTCTCAGAGCATTGTCTTTTCAATACTCCAGGATTGCAGAGGATTCATGTGGTTTGGAACAGAAGATGGTCTTAATCTTTATGATGGCTACGAATTCCAAATTTTTAGAAATAAGCCAGATGATGTGAAAAGTCTGAGTAATAATTACATCAAGCTTATTTTAGAGGATGAGAATGGTTTTATTTGGGTTGGTACCTATGGGGGAGGGCTTAATAAATTTGACCCAGCCAAAAAGAAATTCACCAGGTTTCGTTATGATTATCATGAAACAGCTACTCTATCCAATGATTTTATTAATTCCATTTGTGAGGATAAAGAGGGAAACCTCTGGATAGGAACAAACAGAGGTCTGAATAAGTTTAATCAAAGGGAAAATAAATTCACTCGGTTTCAAAATAACCCCTCCGATCCTCACAGTTTGAGCGATGATGTGGTCAACTGTGTTTATGTTGACAGCACTGATACGGTTTGGGTCGGAACTGACCGCGGTCTGGACTATTTTAATGAGGAGAAAGGGAATTTTAACCATTTCGGAAGTGATCTATCTGGTTCTATTCATCTCAGCAGCAGTAATATCAATTGCATTCTGGAGTCTCGCAAAGGAGAACTTTGGGTGGGGACAGACAATGGGCTCAGTAGATTAAGCCGCAAAAAGGGAAAATTCGTCTCTTATTTATTGGATATAGTGAGCCATCAGAATTTGACTTATAAACATATTACTTCTCTTTTTGAGGACAGTGAAGGGATTCTTTGGGTAGGGACTCAAAATGGTTTGAATAAATATGATCAAGAAAACAATCGATTTATTCATTATGAAAACAAACCAAGTAATCCAAAAAGTCTGGGCGACAATGAAATTTTTTCGCTTTATGAAGACAGAACGGGAGTTTTTTGGGTAGGGACGAGGAGAGGTATAAATAAATTTGACCAAAAACGAAAGCGGTTTTTTCATTACTACTTTCAGTCTGATGATCCTTCAACCTCAAACAATAATCATGTCCGATGTTTTTTAGAAGACGAATCTGGTGATATATGGGTAGGATCCCATGGAGGGTTCAGCCTATTTGATAGAAATAAGGGTTCTTTTGTACACTTTAAAGCTAATCCAGATGATAGCCAGAGTCTGAGTCATAATAGAGTGATGTCTGTGTGCCGAGATGATTCTGGAAAAATTTGGATCGGTACCTATGGGGGGCTTGATAGATTTGATCCTGAAAAGAAAAATTTTATACATTATAAGCATGATCCCACTAATCCTGAAAGTCTAAGCAGCGACAGTATTAGATGTGTTTATCAAGATAAAAATGGAAATCTATGGATAGGAACACAAAGGGGACTTAATCAATTTGTCCAGGAAGAGGAAAGATTTATTCATTATTTTCATGTTCGACATGATAGAGAAAGCTTGAGTCATAATTATATTTATTCTGTCTATGAGGACAGCCAGGGATTACTCTGGGTGGGAACTTTGGACGGATTGAATATTTTTGATCGGGAAAAGAAAAAATGCCGACGCTTCTATGCGGATCCCCATAACCCTGAGAGCCTGAGTAATGGTGAAATTCTATGTATTTTTGAAGACAGTTTGGGGAACATGTGGTTTGGAACTCCTGGAGGTTTGAATAGATACCATCGAAAAACAGGAACCTTTTCTTTTTTTTCTGAAAAAGATGGCCTTCCCAATGATTTAGTTTATGCTGTTTTAGAAGATGAGAGAGGTAACTTATGGATAAGTACAAATAAAGGTTTATCCCGTTTCAATCCTCGAACTGAAGAATTCAGAAATTTTGACATGAGGGATGGTCTCCAGAGTAACGAATTCAACCTGGGAGCTGCCTTGAAAACAAAAGAAGGAGAAATGTATTTCGGCGGGATTAATGGATTCAACCGTTTTTTCCCCAAAGAGATAAAGGATAATCCGTATGTACCGCCGGTAGTGATAACTGATTTCCAGATATTCAATAAATCGGTGACAGTCGCAGATAGTATTAAGGACAGTCCTGTTTTGGAGAAGTCAATTTCTTTAGCAGATCAAATAGAGATCACGTATAAAGACCGGGTTATTTCCTTTGAATTCGCGGCTCTTCATTATGCAGCTCCAGAGAAGAATATGTATGCCTATAAGATGGAAGCCTTTGATGAAGATTGGAATTATGTGGGAACCAGAAGATTCGCTACTTACACAAATCTTTCTCCGGGAAATTATGTTTTCCATGTTATTGGCTCCAATAATGACGGCTTATGGAATGAAAAGGGAACATCAGTCCAGATCAGAGTAACTCCTCCGTTTTGGTGGACTTGGTGGTTTAGAGGTTGCGCTTTATTAGTTGGAGCTCTATTTATATTTTTGTTTTTCCATATCCGAACTCGAAATATTAAGGCGCAGAATAGAGAACTAGAAAAGAGGGTTGAGGAAAGAACAAATGATTTGCGAACGGCTAATATCCATATTCAACAGGAGATCAAAGAAAGAAGGAAGACAGAAGAAAAGCTGGCTAAATCACTGAAGGAAAAAGAAGTCCTTTTACAGGAAATCCATCACCGGGTTAAAAACAATATGCAAATTATTTCTAGCCTTCTCCATCTTCAATCAAATCAAATAGAAGATGAGAAAATTTCTGAAATATTTAAAATTAGCCAGAGTAGAATAAAATCAATGGCATTAATTCATGAAAAACTTTATCAATCTGAGGATTTCTCAAGAATAAATTTCTCTGAGTATATTGGAAGCCTTGCTAAGAACCTTTTAGCGGTTTATAAAAAAGGGATCAGCGATATCGATTTCAAGTTTGATTTAGAAGAGATTCATCTTAATATTAACCAGGCCATTCCTTTAGGGCTTATTGTCAATGAGCTAGTTTCAAATTCTTTGAAGTATGCTTTTCCTGAAGAGGGATCTAAGAGAAAAAGTGATAATTCTGGTGAAAAAGGTCAAATCAATATTGTCCTTAGGAAAGATCAATCCGGAGTCATCAATTTTATGGTCTGTGATAACGGAGTCGGGATGCCTTCTCATTTTGATCTAGAAAACGTAAAAAGTTTGGGTTTACAGCTTGTCAAAGATCTTTCAAAACAGATCGGCGGAGTTATTGAGGTTAGGGATGATCCCAGGACATGCTTCAAAATTTTATTTGATCTAGAAGAAAATTAGGAAAAATGTTGTTTTGATTTTTATTTTCCTCTATTATTTTTATGTCAAGAGATGATTGACTTTTCTTTCTTGACAAAGTTTCTCTGGCAATATTAAAATCATTTTAAAATAAACGATGGGTCTTTAACTGAGCTAACTGATTCATTACGATAGAACACATGGGGAAAAAACGAATTTGTGTTGTTACCTCTGACGCTCTCTTTGTCCGTGGGGGGCACATTGTCATAGCGGAGACGCTTGTTGAGAAGCTCAAAGAATATGGATATCTTTCTTATCTTATCAAGACTCCTTCGAACCGTTTTGGACGTCAGTTTTCCGCTTATTTGGCGAACCGCCTAACGGATGTAGGGATGACCGCAGATGACCATAAAATAGACCAGGTCATTTCCTTGCGTTATCCCAGTTTTGCGGTCAGACATCCCCACCAGATATGCTGGATTAACCATCGAATGCGGTGGTATTATGATTTGTGGCCCCAGTTGTGTTCTCGTATAAGCTGGAAAAATAAAATAAAGGAAGGTATCCGTCGATTTTTAATCCGCCGCATGGATAATTATTTGCTTAAGCACAATGTATCAAAGATTTATGCCCAGTCTAAAACAATTCAAAAGCGCCTCTTCGATTGGGGGAAGATACCATCGGAAGTCCTTTATCCTCCTCCTCCTGAACGTCCTTATCGGATTGATGGTTATGAAAATTTTATTTTCACTGTATCACGACTAGATCCTTTAAAGAGATTGGATTTATTAATCAACGCATTTTCGCATATAAAAAATAAATCTTTACATTGCTATATAGCGGGCGAAGGATCTCAGAGAGAAGAGCTCCAAACCCTTATAAAACGGGAAAAATTAGAGGAAAGAATTACCCTATTGGGTCCTATTACAGATCAGGAGCTTATAGATTATTATGCTCGATGTAGGGCTGTCTTTTTTGCTCCCATTCGAGAGGATTATGGCTTTGTAACATTAGAAGCTTTTAGATCCCATAAACCGGTCATCACCTGTACGGATAGTGGTGGGCCTGCAGAGTTAGTTAAAAATGGAGAGACCGGATTCATTGTTGAACCGGAATCTGAAAAAATTGCCTATGAATTGGATCGATTAGCTGAAAGTGAATCGCTAGCTGAAGAACTTGGGAGTCAAGCTTACCAGTTCAGCCTCTCTTTCAGCTGGGAAAAAGCAATTAAAAAATTAGTTATCGTATAAGTGAGGAAAATGAATATAAAAAATGCGGTTTGTTTTGTAGGGATTGTTCTTTTTTTTATGTCATTTTCTTGTTCGCCTCATTTCCATCTCGATTTATTAGGAAAAGAACAAATCGAAGAAGTTGTTCTGAAGCCCAGTGAATCTAAAAATAAAATATTGATTTTGGACCTCAACGGATTCATTGGTACTTCACTTTCTCCTACTTTACTAAGAAAAGAAGGGGATCTGATTTCACGTATTTATTACCGCCTGAAAAAAGCCTCTGAAGACCCCCGAATCAAGGGCGTCATCCTCCGTTTGGATACTCCTGGCGGAGAAGTCACCGCTACAGATATTCTCTATACTGAAATTCTTGAATTCAAGAAAAAAACCAATTTGCCTGTGGTGGGTCTCATGATGGGAGTGGCTGCCTCGGGGGGATATTATGTGGCTTCGGCCTGTGATTTTATCATTGCTCACCCCTCTACCATTACAGGAAGTATTGGCGTGATTTCCATCTTTCCCGATTTTCATCAACTCATGGATCAGTTAGGAATTCAGGTGAATGTCATTAAATCCGGGAAGATGAAGGATGCGGGGAGTTCATTTAAAGAACTCTCACCTAAGGAAAAGGACATTTTTCAGGAAATTGTGGATGAGCTTCATCAAAAGTTTCTAGATGCTGTCTACAGGAATAGACAAAGTTTTATTTCCAGGGAAAAGTTAGAGGAGTTAGCTGATGGAAGAGTTTATACAGCTTCTCAAGCATTGAGCCTCAAATTGATTGACGAGATAGGATATTTTGATAAAGCTGAAAATAAAATCAATCAAATAGCGGGAATCAGGGAAGCTCAAATTGTGGCTTACACCTATTATCCTCAGAAAACAACAAATATTTATTCCAAGGAATCAACTCAAAAGGAATTTTTTGAAGAAAATATCTATTCAAAATTGTTCAAATCGCTTCCCAGTGGATTTTATTATCTTTGGCTTCCTCAGGTGGACCGTTGACGTTTGCATCAAAGATTTAGATACTCTCTCTAAGAAGAAGTCTTTATTTTCTCCCTATATATAATCCATACCCATGAACCATCATTTCAGAAAGGTCCAAACCCAAGACTTTACAGCCGTATTTCTTAGCCAGAATGCAGGCGGTTATTCCCACTCCACTGCCTACATCCAGAACATAGGATAGATTATCAATCCGGGATTTATCAATATCACACTTCCACTACTTGGTCAATGATGAGAAAAATGTTGAGTTATTGATAAAAAAAGTGAATTTTTTTCTTGACATTGTTTTATTTATATATATAAATAAATAGATAGGAAGATAATGCCTATCGCTGTAAAAGGCCCTCCTCTCAACTATAACAGAATGAATAAAAAACAATGGGATATAGATAATTTATTGGCCCTGCAAGCGAACTCAATAAAGAAAGGGTTAGTCTGAAAATGAAAGAGAAATATAAGGATGAAAGTGATGTTTTGAAAGCTATGGCCCATCCTGTTCGTTTGCGAATACTGGATTTACTGTTATTGGGTCTTCCCCCTGAAGCATGCAGTGTTAATTCAATACAAAAAAAATTAGACATTCCTCAACCAACCCTTTCTCAGCACCTCCAGATATTAAAGAACCACGGGATCATTGACAGCAGCAAAAACGGAGTTTTAGTGTGTTATAAAGTGATTGACGATCGTGTAGGTAGGATCTTGAAAATCCTCAAAAACATTATTTAACATGGATAAGAATAAAATTATTCTCATTGGCATTGGAAATAATCTATTGTCGGACGATAGAGTGGGCCCTTATCTTGCAGAAACACTCGGGGAAAAATTTAATTTACCCTACCGCTCGGTCACTCATGTCTCCCTTGAGCTGCTGGATCTGGTTCTCGGCAGGCAGATTATCTATATTTTTGATTCATTTCAGAATCCTGAAATTCCAATCGGTGAGGTTGTTCCTTTTATCCTAAATGATCTGGAATACCAGCAGAACCCTACCTATTCACATGGGATGACGATTCCGATCATCTTTAACATCGGGGAAAAGCTTTATCCTAGAATGCCTGATAAAGTTTTTGTTTTCGGCATTAATGTCTATAATAACCAGACCGTTTCAGAGTCTTTTTCTGATGAAATCAATCATAAGCTTGAGGGAATTAGAATTCATTTATTAAAAAAAATCCAAAATGATACTGGAGTTAAGATATGAGGGACAGTGCTGCTCGGCTTTTTGAGAAGAAGGCTATTTTAGCTGAATGAGGAGAATCTTATGATGGAGGCAAAATTTGAACCTAATATTGTAGCATTTGTCTGTAACTGGTGTTCTTACGGCGGAGCTGACATGGCGGGCAGCATGAGACTTAAATATCCGTCCAATGTTAAACTGATCCGGGTGATGTGTTCCGGACGGGTGGATCCTGAATTCATATTGGAGGCTTTTAGGAAAGGTGCTGATGGTGTCATGGTCTTGGGCTGCCATCCGAAAGACTGTCATTACATAGAGGGCAATTACAAAGCCTTAAAACGGTACAACATGCTCAAACCCCTATTGGATCAGTTTAACATAGAACAGGATCGGTTTTATCTTGACTGGGTCTCTGCATCAGAAGGCGAAAAATTCGCCCGAGTGGCCAGAGAAATGCATGAAAGGATCACTAAACTGGGGCCTTTGAACTGGGGAAAAGTTATAGGCCCGTTTCGAGGCAGTGAGGTATAAACATGGGAGTTAAACCAAAAATCGGAATATACTGGTGTTCTAGCTGTGGGGGATGTGAAGAAGCTATCGTGGATTTAAATGAGGCCATTCTTGATGTGATGAATGCCGTGGACATTGTGTTCTGGCCAGTGGCTATGGATTTCAAATATGAAGATATCAAAAAATTAAAGGACGAAGAACTCCTTGCATCTTTTATCAACGGAGGTATCCGTCTTTCCGAGCAGGAGGAGATTGTAAAGTTATTAAGGAAGAAATCTCAGCTTGTGTTTGCTTTCGGAAGTTGCGCTGTCATGGGCGGTGTTCCTGGTCTTGCCAACATGACTAATCGGGAAGGAGTTTTTACAAGGGTTTATAAAGAGATCGAGTCCAATGATAATCCGGAAAACATTGTGCCTCAGACAGAGATTTCAATAAACAATAAATATAGCCTTGAACTCCCTGAGTTTTTCAATTCTGTTTATCCTCTAGATCAAATTATTCCTGTAGATTATTACATCCCAGGCTGCGCTCCCTCTCCTGGGACCATAAAAGATGCATTCGCGGCTATCCTAGAGGATAGACTGCCGGAAAAAGGAAGTGTGCTCAGCCCTACAAAATCCTTGTGCGATACCTGTCCCAGGAAAGACAGCAAGCCAAATAAGATAGAAATTGAGAAATTTGTTGAGCCCCATGAATACGATAAGCTTGACAATGGGAGATGTTTCCTTGAGGCTGGCATCATCTGTATGGGACCGGCTACAAGAGGAGGATGCGGCGAGCGCTGCATTAATGCTAACATGCCCTGCCGAGGTTGTTATGGGCCTCCCAATGATGTCAAAGATCAGGGGGTACGCATGCTAAGTGCCTTGGCTTCTCTTATCAAAACAAATGAAGAGGATGAAATTCCAAAAGTCATTGCTACCCTGCCTGATTTAATGGGACCGCTCTATATGTATGGATTACCCAGTTCAATCCTATTCCGCAAAAAAATGGAATAAGCTCTAAAGAAACAATGAAGCTAGGCTATTTTAGATAAAAAGTAGAGGGAGGAGAAAATTGGGAAGTAAACATATATCCATTCGGCCCATCACTCGATTGGAGGGTCACGGAAATATTGAGATCTTTCTTAACGATGAGGGCAATGTGGAACGAGCCTTTCTTCAAGTACCGGAACTGAGGGGATTTGAAAAGTTTTCTGAGGGTAGAAGCGCTGTGGAAATGCCCCGCATCACCCCTAAAATCTGTGGAGTATGCCCCACAGCTCATCATATGGCGTCTCAAAAAACTCTTGACGACCTCTATGATGTGGATCCGCCTATAACCGCAAAAAAAATTCGGGAGCTGATGTATTCAGCTTTCATGATCGAAGACCATGCTCTTCATTTTTATTTTCTTGGGGGACCTGATTTTGTGGTGGGTCCTGATGCCCCCAAAGTCTCCCGAAACATCTTGGGTGTGATCGATAAAGTGGGACTGGATACTGGGAAGATGGTTATCAAAAACCGCAAGCAGTGCCGTGAGATCATCACAGATCTGGGCGGACGGGTGATTCATCCTGTAAGCGGGCTGCCTGGGGGAATTTCCAAAGGAGTCACAGATGAAGACCAGAAGAAATTTAAAAAATATGCGGATGAAGCCGTGAAATTCGCTCAATTCACCGTTCAGCTTTTTAAAGATGTGGTGTTGAAGAATGATGAGTACGTTAAAATCATCACATCAGATCCTTACACCCATAAGACTTATTACATGGGACTGGTGGATAAAAACAATCATGTCAATTTCTATGATGGGAAGCTCCGTGTGGTGGACCCTGACGGAAAAGAATTCGTCAAATTCGACGGTTGTGATTACAAGGACCACATTAGTGAGCATGTGGAAGAATGGAGCTATGTCAGATTTCCGTTTCTTAAGAATGTGGGCTGGAAAGGATTTGTGGATGGCAAAGACAGCGGAGTTTACCGCGTGGCCCCTCTGGCCCGGCTCAATGCTTCTGACGGCATGGCCACTCCTCTGGCTCAGAAAGAATACGAATACATGTACGAAACCTTGGGCGGAAAACCCGTGCATCACACTCTGGCTTTTCACTGGGCCCGCGTAGTGGAGCTCCTATATGCCAGCGAACGCCTGCAGGAATTGACAAATGATGATGATATTCTGAAGAAGGATATCCGCACTCTTCCTGATTCCACTCCCGCACAAGGTATCGGGGTGGTTGAAGCCCCTCGAGGAGTCTTGATCCATGATTATGCCACTGATGAGAGAGGGATCATACAGAAAGCTAATTTACTGGTGGCTACGGTTCATAATTCAGCCCCTATTGCCATGAGTGTTGAAAAAGCAGCCAAAGGAGTGATCAAAAACTTTGAAGTGAGCGACGGGGTGCTCAACCAGGTGGAAATGGCTTTTAGGGCTTATGACCCCTGTTTAGCCTGTGCCACTCATTCTCTTCCCGGAAATATGCCTTTGAGAGTTAAAATTTTCAAATCCGACCGTTCAGTTCATGATGTGATCGAGAGATTTTAATCCTCTGAAAATCATTGAGAATCAATTCAAATAACTCGTAGCCTTAGAACTTCATTTTAAGGGGAAAAAGAGAGTTCTAAATAGTAAAAAAGAGTTATACTTGGTGTTACTGGTTTATTTTCAGTAAATTTTTACAGCCAAGCTGAGTAGTTCTTATTCTTTCCCATTTATATAAAATTTTTAGGGGGAATCTATTTTTTTTGATACAGGCCTCCTGCTTGTGTATTAACAAACCGTTCTAATTCCGATTTTTTAATTTTTTTTTCATATCTCCACCGTATATGCAGGGAATTTGCACATTTCTTTAACACAAGAGGCGGAGAAAATCTTTATATTAGAAACAATGAAGTCAACAAAGTCATCTTTTATGGGCAACAAAAAGGAGGTGAAGATTCAGGTAAAAAGCAAAAAAATAATCAAATTTAAATCAAAAAAATAAAAAGGAGGAAAAATTGAGAAAAATTAAAGGATTGAGTTTTTTGGGAGTTTTGGCCGTTTTAACAATGGTTTTGTTTTTGGCCGGAGGCAGCTTTATGCAGGCTCAGGAGGAAGACACCTGGGCGGTTCGGATCCCCACACAAACCGATGCAGCCAATAATGGTTTGATGTTTTATGGAATGGAGAGTACTGATGGCGTGTACTTGTACGAAAATAACGGCTCGACCATTGAAGTGAGCGTTCAAAAGAATTCCATGTCCGGATCGTGGAACAGATATTATGATTTTGTGTATAAATTTTATTTCAAACTGACGAAAGAAAATGTAGGAAATGGTGCTGAGCCCACAAATTATGTCGGATTTCAAAATGTGCCGTATCTATACGAAGCCACATATCCTGATGATGATAAATCCTGCTGTCAGTTTCCGAGTACTACTTATGGCAGCTCTCCTGGAAGCTGCAGTGCTGGATGCATGGCTGAATTTTTGGACAATATCCATCCTTATTCTGATGGAACCCCTGAACACGATTATCAATATTTCCAGTATCAGATCAATGTTTACGACCAGGATATTGAAAGCATGTTTCCAGGAGAGGTTTATACATTGGGAACTTCCAGCGACCCCGGTGAACCCGGTGATCTTTTTGGGATGACAGCTCGCTACAGAGAAGGATGCTATGAGGAGCCGACCTATCATGATGTTGAATTCTACAGAAGCATCAATTTTCATAGAGCTTTAGGAAACAAAAATGCCCTTAACATGGTGATCATAAAATTGGATTCATATGATATAGAGTGTGATGGGGCGTGGAGGATTTTGGTCTATCCCGGGGATTATCCGAAGGATGAATTTTATGCCGGTGAGGAAGCCTATTTACGGGTCAAAGAGCGGTACTGTACGGAAGAGAGAAATAAATCCACATGGGTCTATCCTATGCAGGCCAAAGGCAATTTCCATTTCTATGTCGACTTCATCAAAAATCCCGGAACGTCAACTCAGCCTGAAGAACCTCCCACAGCCCCGAGCGGTTTAAGTACCAATGCTTCTTCATGCAGCCAGATAGATCTCACCTGGACCGATAATTCAGATAATGAAGATGGATTCAAAATTGAGAGAGATGGAGATGAGATCGCTACAGTAGGTGCTGATGCGGAATTTTATTCAGATACCTCTGTATCTGGAGATACCCAATATACTTATAAAGTGGGAGCTTATAACACTAAGGGAACGGCCTGGTCAGATTCAGCCACCGCCACAACTCCTGAATGTGCAGCTGAGGCCCCCGCTGACCCCACGGGTCTTACAGCCAAACAGCCTGGAAGAGCTCCCAAAGTTCAGCTCGAATGGAACGACAACTCCACGAATGAAGATGGGTTCAGAATCTATCGCGACGGATCAATTATTGCGACACTTGGACCCGACACTACTTCCTATGAAGATACGACTTTCGTTTCCGGCGAAACTTACACCTACCAGGTTTGTGCTTATAATTCTTCCGGAGAAAGCTGTTCCGATTCTGTTGAAATAAAAACTAAGTGATTGGCTGCAAATTCTCTTAGAAACTAAAAGAGCGGATCATCACTCCAGCCCAAAATTTCAGTGGTGATCCGTTTCTTTTTTTTTATGGATGACTCCTTTATTTTAATGGAATAATACTTTTTGGTTCCCTGATATTTTTTTGATTCGAGTTTTCTTACTTAAAGACTTCCTTGCCTTTTTCCAGGAGCAGAAGATTTTCCATGACCCAGAGTTCAGCTTCCAAATAACCGGCTTGAAAAGCAATCAGAGTCCTGCCTGGATGGAAACACATTTCTCTCATGCTCCTCATAGACAAGTCCCTTTTTTGGGGATTTGGGTCCTTTAAACCAAGACTCCATAACTGGTTGAGCTCACCGCCTTTGATGAAATAGATTTCCTCGCTTCCAGGCTTCCATTCCAATGACAAAATGCTCTCTCCATGTTCCATTCGGAGCAGTTCTTTGGGCTCTCCGCCTGCAGCAGGAATGACTTTTATTGTCTTTTCCGGGTCGCGGTCATCAAAGGCCACCCACTTTCCGTCCCATGATAATGCCAACAGAAAGGTCTGCATCGCGTGCTCGCGACGATAGATTTCCTCTTCTTTTCCGGTGTGCATATCCCTGACTCTTAGACTCATAAATTGGGGCTTTCCCTCTTTTTCATGCGACCACATTTTGTAAACGGTTTTTTTGCCAACCGGAAAAACATCCAGCTCAGCAATGAACTCTCCTTCTTTAAACTCTTGCAAAAAATTAAGGTCTCCGGTTCGGGCATCGATGGAATAAAGGCCTTTGTTTCCGTTCCAGTCGAATCCGAAGGCATAAAAATAATTCCCGTCGGCTGACCATCGGATAAACCTCATATACTCAAGATCCGGAACAAGCTCTCGTGTTTCACCGGATTCCAGAGATTGAATACAGATAACCGGCTGCGGGAAACGGCCGGGGCCGTAGGGCCTTTCTGAAATATAGGCCAGATTTTTCCCATCTAAAGAGAAATCGGGGGATTTATTTGCTCCTATAAAAAACTTGGTGGCTTTTTCAACAGGCGTTGAAAAAGAATTTGTTTCTGGATCCAGAGCAGCTGTGTACACATCATGCATCCCGGCATAATGCACGTAATAAAGATCTTTATCATCGGTAAATCCTAAAGGATTTATATTTCCTATATTCTTTTTGAGAAGAAAAGGCTTTCCCCCGGGTTGGTCCTGGTTCACCTTCAATGCCCATATATCCCTGTCTCCTGTCCGGCCGCTTACAAAAAGAAGTCTTTCCTCTTTGGCATCCCAAACCAGAGGAACATCGTGAGCCGGATGTTCCACAAGAATGGATTGTTCACCGCTTGTTGTTTTAAGCATGGCGATATCACTTCCCCGGGAGCCGGGAGTCTCCGGAATGAAACCATAGATAATGGTCTCGCTGTCCCGCAGAAAGAAACCTGAAGAAATCCGGCCCTGTTTGAGAATACGGGCGCTCCCCTCTGCAGCAGAAATCATGGCTAGATGAGTCATTCTCGGTATTTTTCCCATTCCCGCTAAAATGTGCTTTCCGTCCGGTGACCAGTCATATGGTGTGACCAGAAAATATTCTTTGTTTCGATAGAGAATGCGGGGATTTTTCCCTTTCAAGTCAATGACTCGAAGTTCATAAAATCCCTCTTCATTCATCCATGAATAGGCCAGTTTTTTCCCATCCGGCGACCAAATAGAGGACAGGGCGAATTCCTGCGGCTCCTTCCAACTCCCCTTATCTGTAAGCCGGTTCAGTTTGCCGGAAGGAATTTCTTTAACAGCCAGGTCTCCTGTGGTCCAGTCCACGATGGACATGTGCCGGCCGTCAGGAGAGGGGGACCCCGTAAAGTCTTTATTGATTCCCGTAAACACTTTGTGCATGGTTAATTCCGTTTTTGTATCTTCGATCACAGCCTCGGCCTCTACCAAACGGTCCAATTTTTGGCGGGCGAGTTTGACTTCCTCTTCCTGGTCTGGAAATCTTTCAATAACTCTCTCGAAAGCTTCTCGGGCTTCTTTTAATCCTAATTTCTCATAACAGAGTCCGATGTGGAGCTGAGCCTTAACCGCAATTTCTCTCTCTTTTGGAAACTGGTTTAAGATCTTCTGGTAAAGCTCAAGAGCCTTTCTCAACTCTCCTTCAGCCTCTTCCAGAAAAAGAGCTTCCTGGAAAAGCTCACCCGCGGTTTGCTGAGGTGATAGTGATGAGAAGAGAATAAGAGAGCTCAATCCTATTAGGAAGAAAGAAAGAAGGATTTTTTTTCCTTTTTTTAACTTAATTATCTGTTTCATGATCAATGAGTCCTTTTTTATTCTTAAAATTCTTATATTAATGTATGTGTTTTTGGCTGTGCGTGTGTTAAGGAAATGTGCAAATACACTGCATTTTCCATGTACAAAGCTCTAATCCACAAATTTATATCCCACTCCTCTAATGCTGAGAATGTGTTTGGGGTTGGTCGGATCGTCCTCCACCTTTCTTCGGATATTGGCGACATGACTGTCTATGGTGCGGTGGGAAATCCAGACATTGTTTTTTCCCCAGATTTCATCAAGCAGCTCATTTCGGGTCAGGACTTCTCCCTTATGCTGGATAAGGAGTTTCAACAATTGGAACTGCAAAGGAGTGAGTTTCAGCTTTTTTCCCTTTTTTATAGCTTCATATTTTTTAAAGTCCAGCTCTATTTCATCAAAGACATAACGATCTAACTCTTTTTTTCGGTCACTTGTTCTTCGTGAGATTGCTTTTACCCGGGCCATGAGCTCTCTCAGACTAAAAGGCTTGGTCACATAATCGTCAGCTCCCAATTCCAGGCCCAGCACCTTGTCAAGCTCTTGATCTTTGGCTGTCAGCATGATGATAGGCGTCTTATTACCTTCATTCCTTAGTTCACGGCAGACCTCATAGCCGTCTTTAACAGGAAGCATCAAGTCCAGGATGATCAGTTCCGGATTTTTCTTTCTGGCTAAAGTCAGTCCCTTTTCCCCGTCTTGGGCAGAAAATACAGTCCACCCATAAGATTCAAATTCATCCTTTAGGCTCTCCAGGATGCCGATATCGTCTTCCACTATCAGAACTTTTTTCATCATGAAGTTTGCCCCTTTCTTTCGTTTAGTTTTATAGGAAAAATAAGTGAAAAAGCACTTCCTTCACCCTTTTGACTTTTCACTTGAACTTTTCCTTCATGAGCTTCCATCACCTGCTTGACCAGGGTCAATCCAAGGCCTGTCCCTCCAAGGGATTTTTGGTCTGTGTTTTTTCCTTGGTAAAATTTATCGAAAATTTTATCCATCTCACTGGAGTCTATGCCCATTCCTTTGTCCTTGATATCCACTTGGATGGTTTCTCCCTCTTTTTTTGCTGCAACTAAAATCGCTTTTTGATCCGGAGAAAATTTAACCGCATTCTCTAAAAGATTACTCAGAGCCAGTGAGAAAGCTTCCCTATCTATATTGATCGAAGGGATGTTGGGTTCTATCTGGGCTTTGATTTTAATCTTTTCATAGATTTTATTCTTTTTAAAATCAGCTATCTCTTCTTTGATTTGTTGACCTATATCTGTTTTCTGGAAAGTATATCGTTTCTTTTGGGCATCCACTTTGGAATAATCCAGGATATTTCTGACCAGGCTTCCCAGTTTATTGACATCTTTGGATATGATGGAGTAGTATTTTTTTCTTTTATTAAGAGAGGAGACTTTTCCTTTCTGGAGCCTTTCCATCAATGTTTTAATAGCTGTTATAGGAGTTTTAAATTCGTGGGATACAGAAGAGACAAAATCAGATTTTAATCTTAAGATCTCCATTTCATGGGATACTGTCCTGACCACAAGGAAAGCTCCAAAGGTGAGAAGGATGAGGATGGTCAGAATAGTCCAAAAATAAAAACTTTTTCTTAAGTTCATCACATTGAAATCCCCGTTTTCAGCTGAAAAAAAATTAACTCTCCAGGGAGGAAAATTTTCATCAAAGTATGTTTCAACCATGGCAGTACTCGAGGAGGAATCCCCGATTTGGATTAGATTTTCTCCTGAAAGATTAGAAATGGATAAAGACACCTCCTGCGAGAAAGGAAATTCATCCATTATTCTTTCGACTTCTTGATGAATGAGATGTTGATTGTTGATTTTGATTCCCAGCAGTCCTTGAAAGTCTGCTGCTTGATCCCGGGGAATTACAGTGGCAATAACCATGTAATCTTTTTGACTTAAAGGCCTTGTGTAGTGAAAGGAATTAGAAGTGGAAAGGGGAGACATACTTATTCTCCTCCGCAGTTCAGGCAGGATAGAGTTTTCAATGTTTTTGGATATTTCCCACTTTTCTTTAATTTTCTGGTGAAGTTCTTTTAATTGTTTGAATTCCTTATGGTAATTGTTATTCTCTAAGGCTTTTTTATCAGATGAAAAAAAGTCTGATATGCCTTTTTCTATCCTGGAGGAATAAGTGTTGAATTGATCCGCATCGAGATACCATTCCATTTGGAGAAGGTCTCTGTATAGATCAAGAGATTTGGTTATGAAATTCTCCTGATCTCCTTTGCTTTGATAGCAATCGATAATCTGAAGTCTGGCTATAAGGTCCAATGGGAGTGACGCGGAAGTGGTGTACCCGGTGTATTCTTCACAGATTCGAGAGTAATATTGTATGGATTTGTCATAATTTTCTAACTTTTTATAACATCTCGCCATATTGTTGAGCATCCGGGCTTGGATTTCTTTATTTTGGGAACGGGGAAAAATTTGTTCATACAGGACCACTGCCCTGGAGAAATCATTCTGGCTGAATTCTAACTTTTGAGCGTTTTCCAGCCTTTCTCTTTGGCTTTCGTTTACAGGAGATAAAACCGTTGTTTCTCTAAAAGGCTGTGTTGGCATAAAAAGAGGGAATAGAGTCTCCTCATCCGGATAATCCAAAAAAACAGATTTGATAAGGGGATCGTCATTAAACCGACGGCTCAGCAGATCCTTTATAGCAGCATAATTTTTTTCTTGGAAACATGGATTCTGAACTAAATTCTGAAGAGCGAGGTCTAAATCTTCAAACCGTGATTGGAGCTGGTTTTCTAAAAATTCGGCTGCCCGTCTTTGTTCGTTTTCAAGCTGTTTAAGCTGCCTGAATCTTTCGTTTCTTATGGATCTGACGCCGAAAATGCTGAGCGCAATGGAGGGCAGAAATATGAAGAGAAAAAAAATAAGGATGAGCTTTTTCTGTCTCTTAAGAGCAATTTTAAGATTATTAAGCATATTTATTAAGAGGATAAACAGATCTTCTATTAAACCGCTGTCCCGAAGTCTGCCTTTGTTTAAAAGTTACGTCACTCGAATGATTCTGTCAAGCGAACCTCTTTTGCAGCTTTTATTCCTGGGAGACAATCTTATGGGCCCATTCAATAACGGGAATGAGTCGATCCGGGGAGAGTCTCTTGAGTTCTTGATAGGGAACCCATCGGTATTCATGGTGCTCTGGTCTTCCCAGTTCCGGATTGACTGAAAAAGTCACCTTGGATTGGGAGGTTTTTGCGATATAATACCGGGCGATTTTTTTGCCTCCCCTGTAGGGTTCTGTTTCTTTATACTCATGGCCCCAGGGGAAATCAAGGTCAGAGATTCCAGCTTCTTCTTCAGCCTCCCTTTGGGCTGTTTCCAGAGGGTCTTCGCCCTCTTCCACTTCACCCTTGGGAAAATCCCAGTTTCGGTAAGCTCTCAAAAAAAGATATTTCCACTCCCCGGATTCCCTGCACACAATCACCAGTCCAGCTGACAATTTCATATTGGTATTATGCTATCACACTTGAGTATTTTAATGAATGATAAGAATCAAGTTAAGATTATTTATTGACTTTAATCGGAGTATTTATCTATCATTGAAACCAAAGCATAAAGGGATAACTTGAGATGAAAAATTTTATAAAAAAAATGAATATCGTTTTAATAGTAGCTGTGGTTCTGTTTTCTTTTCACTGCGCCCAGGACAAATGGGAAGGGGAGATTTATACCCAAGGGGATGTGAAGGTTGTAGAAAATAAAGGTGCAGGACTGTGGGAAGGAGATGAGGGGAAGGATATTTCGTTTGAAGAAAGCCTAACTCTAGGCCAGGAACAAGGCGAAGATCATCTTATGTTTTACCGGCTCAGGGATTTGACAGTGGACTCTGACTTGAATCTATATGTTTTGGATGCCGGGAATCACAGAATCCTTAAATTTGATAAAAATGGGGAGTTTTTGTGGGAAACCGGACGAAAAGGACAGGGACCCGGTGAATTTCAGTATCCCCGAAATATCACTTTTTCTCCGGAAAAGGAACTGGTGGTGGGAGACGGGCGCCGTGTTCATTTTTTCAGCAAGCAAGGAGAATACCTAAGGTCCATTAGGATTGATAAATCTTATCATGATTTCTATTTTCTTTCGGATGGAAGGATTTTAGTGAATCTTTTTGTAAGCGGAAGGCCGGGAGCGGCTGCGGAATATTGCACCAGTGAAGGTAAATTCATAAAAAAATTTCCTGATGAGTATAGATATGGACCCGAGGGATCTCCAATGGGCGGCGTATCCATAGGAGGTGGCGGCATTCAATTGATAGGGGATAAAATATATTTTTCTCTTCCGGATCAAATTGAAATCAGAACATATGACCTTGAAGGAAATCTTTTAATCAAGATCAAAAGAAACATAAAGCTCAAGCCCCCCAATATTAAGGTTGTGAATATCAATGGTCATTCCGGAGTATCGGTGGGGCCTTCAGACTGTTCCGGACCCTGCTATAAGATGGGTCAAAAATACCTTATCAACTGTCTGAGGATGGTAGAGAAGAAAGACGAGAGAAAATATGATATTCAGAAATTTTTAGAATTTTTCAATTCTGAGGGACAGTTTCTTAAAAGAATTGAATTACCCGAAAACAGAGAGCTAATTGCCATTGATTCCCAGGAGAATCTTTACTTTATCCAGACCAATCCTTTCCCAAAAATCATCCGTGCCTCCTTAAAAATACAATAGAAACAGTGACGTCATACCTGTTTTCCTAATTTTTTTCCTTAAATAATTCTAAGAATTTATGGAAATAAAATATAATACTGAACCGGACTAAGAGAAAATACGTATTGATTAGAAGGAGGAGTTCATGAAAATAAAAACAGAGCATTTCATTTTATGTTTGTGTCTCATTTTAATGTTTATCCCTCAATCAGCCTTTTCTGGACAGCCAGATGGAATTTATGAAGCGGAACGGATTAAGGAATAAAATTCTCCTCAGATTGTTAATAATTCAGATTACCAATTCTTCCATTTCATTTTATATCGGTTAATCGAAAAGTATCCCTCTGGGTCCTGTTTGAGGGTGTAAAGCTTCCCTTTTTTAAAAAGAAAGGGTCTGACGGGGAGCTTCATTCTGGCTATGTATCTTCCGTCAGCGTCCAGGATATCATAAGTGGTTTCTTTTTCTTCTGTTTTATCAAAGATGCCTATATAGATTCTTCCTTTGTCATCTGTGAGGATAGAATGAAATGCCGGATGAAATTTTGGTAACCTCTGCTGGAATTGGGGGCCTGGAGGTCTGCCTCCGAATTTAACTTTGATTTGTTCTGCATATTGCTTTTCATCCACTGGAATTGGGTCATAATTCTTGAGGATTCGGGTGGTGAGCTCGCCTCGAGTGTTCTGGATTTTGATCTCATACCGGTCCGAATAGCCCCATATAATTTCATCTTTTTTTGTCAGGCACCAATGAATGTCAGGAACAATTGATTCTAAAATGGGAATTTTTTCTCTTTCAAAAGAATCAATCACTTCTATTTTTTTAAAATTTACATCAAACCGGATGAGCTGGTAAGTGTTTTTATGTTCAGATACCAGTTGCTGGACAATAAATTCTTGGTTGGAATTCATTTCAATATCCCGGAGCTGTCCTTTTTTAAAGGTACTGATGTGTTTGATATACTCTCCGTCAGGGGAATAGGTAATGATTTTCCGGTAGATGATGTCAAAAACAACCAGTCTGTTGTTGTTCACACTAATATCCCAAGGCCATCCATATTCTCCGGGCCCCTGCCCAGGTTTCCCCACAGATCCCAGGAATTCACCCTTGCTGTTGAATTTTTTTATGGATTTCTGATTGGGATCCAGTACGTAGATGTTTCCATGGTCGTCCACACACAACTCTTTGATGTTGGTGAATAGGTATTCCTCTTTTTGGACATCCCTTCCGCCTAAAGAAAGCTCTAATTCAAGGTCAAACACATCCTTCTCGTACATAGGTTTTTTGGGATTCCGAATAATTTTTACCCCATCTACTTCATAAATCTCGCCCTGCCACTCGGACTTTTGCTTTCCACAAAAATTGAGAATCAAGAGAAAAATTAGGGAATAAACAGCTAATGATTTTGTCTTTTTTATCATCTTTTTCCCCTAATCATCATGTTCGACTCATTTATATCTTTTCAATATTTTTTCATGAAGAAAAGTCATAAAAAGAGAGCTAAATGTTTGTCATTATATAAGCGGCTTCTTATTGGGAGATCGAAAAAAGTCAAAGATGACGATAAGATTAGTGAAAAAGCTGACTATTAGTAGAGTAAAAATCGCAATATCAAGTCGGTTTATTACAGAGAAAAATAATATCAAAAAAAGAAGAAGAGCTCTTGATTCGCTGGTATCTCCTCTAGTTTTATTTTGGAAGTAATTAATAGTGATGTAATAAAGACAGACATGCAGAAAATAGAGGGCAGATCCTAGAAAGACGAGAATAAGGAATAGGTTCTGTCCCGTGTGTCTGTATAAGCCGAATCCGATCGAACCAATCAGCAGAAACTCTGCGATTCTGTCTAAGAAAATGTCCAGATATTTACCGTATTCTGTCCCTAAGTCTTTGACGCGGGCCAGCATTCCATCAGCGCAGTCCACGATTGAAGACAGCTCAGCCAAGATTCCTCCTGCAATAAACCAAGTTGGGCTGCCCATTGCAAAACAGACTGCTCCCATGACCCCAATTATAAAGGAGGTTACTGAGAGTTGATTAGGAGTGATTTTTGTGGGCTTCAGTGCTTTGACAATAGGCCAAGCCAAAGGCCGATTTATCCAAACGTTTATCCTAATATAGCGGCTAATTATAGGATGTCCGGTCTTGTTCGTTGCCTTCACATATTCACTATTTGCGGTAAAGTTTTGTGTAGATTTCATTTTTTGCATAATCAAAATCATTTTGGGTGTCGATTTCTGTCCAAGGTTTATTGGTCAGAAGAATTCCAAATGGATAGTTTTTATGAGCTAAAAGGTCAAATCCTTTCTCAAAAAAATGATTGTTCTCTCCCTTCTGTTCCAAAAGATCGAATTCTTTCGCCAGAGGCATGATAGTATCAGAAGAGATTTTATTGATGCCTATGGCTTCTCCTATGCATTTAGATGGATTCAGAGTTTTGCCGATTCTGGATATGAACCCATTCTGTGCACTGACCTTAACTTCTTCCTTATCCAAATTGATGCTGTTGTCCACAATCACACAGTTTTTTTGAGGATGGTTGAGAAGATCAATAAGGATGGTTCGGTCAAAAATCATGTCTCCGTTAATCAAAATGAAGTCGTCATCCAATTGTTTTAGAGCCAGATTGAGAGAAAAGGCTGTGTTGGTTCTTAAATAGTAGGGATTCGTTAAAGTCTTTATATCAGAATAACCCTGTGATCGAACAAGGGTCTTGATTTTTTCTTCTTGAAATCCAGTGATCAGCCAAATTTTATCAATACCAACTGTTTTAAAATTTTCGATGATGTATTCTAGAAGAGTTTTGGAGCCGATCTTGAGAAGGCACTTGGGGACTTCCTGAGTGTAGGGAAGGAGTCTAATTCCTCTGCCCGCACATAAAACAACTGCTTTCATAAGTTCAGAAAAATTTAGAATATTTTTTGACCGTCATTATTATATAAAAAAAGGAGAACAAATGTAAAATTATTCATAACCTTAACTCATGAATAATCCAGACTGAATAATTTATAAATTTTTTATTGACTTCACTGATCGTAATTGATAAAAAGAAAGAGAAGGAAATAAGCTTTAATCAATTTAAATTTCGAAGGAGAACAGAATGGGTAAACTCAATGTTTTGGGATGGATTTGTATGATTCTTATTATCATTGGAGGTTTAAACTGGCTGCTGGTAGGGATTTTTTCATTCGATTTAGTAGCCGCTATATTTGGTGCCATGTCTATTATCTCTAGGATCATCTATATTCTGGTAGGAGTGGCTGCCCTTTATGTTTTGATATTTATGCTTCCCAAAGCAGGCAAGTAAGCCGCTTTAACTTCTTTTCAATTCTTTTTTAATTTTAATCTGAATCTCTAAAGTATATATCTTAAATTGTGTAAGGATTGAGGGGTTTTTATTTTTATTGAGGAGCTCTCTTTTTGGTATTGAGGGCGATATCCGTCACCATATCAAAGAATTCAGAGACAGATTAAAAAACAATTATAGATCTATACCTTTATGAGGCGGGAACTTTTTTTCTTCTTTTTATGAATATGATGATTAGATTCATAACACCGGTTAAAAGAACCAAGTAAGTACTCGCCCATACAAGGGACGCAGGTTTTCCAAAGATATAGGCTAAAATTGGGGAGAATAAAAAAATAAAGACTGGAGCGGTTCCCAATTTCCCAATGAAAAAAGCGACAAGAAGAGCCGGAACAACACTGATGACTAATTCCAGGGGAATATAATAGATCAATATTCCGATTACAGACGCAGCACCCTTTCCGCCGGAGAATTTGTAGTAGATGGGAAAACAGTGTCCGATGACACCCAAAGAAGCAGCCATAATGATAGAGGGCGGGTAGAGTCCCAGGGCTTCCCCAATCAAAACAATGACCAAAGTTTTGGCAATATCCAGAAGTCCTACCATAATCCCAGTCATTTTATTTACATTGACGAGGACATTCAAAGCTCCTGCGTTTTTTATGTCTATTTCTCTTATGTCTTGACCCATATTTTTTTTGGTAAAGATGTAGCTAAATGAAATTGAGCCCAGAAAGTAGGCAACAATAGCCAGGATAACAGTAAGATAGGTTTCCATTATATTTTATTATCAGACTAATTCATGGAATTTGGACTATTCATTATAATAATAAGGTAAAACAGCCCCGTCAATAAATAAAAAATAGAAACGTCCATGTTTTTTTAGTAAAATGCTGTTCTTAAGATTTGGACATGTAGAGGAGGATCATCATGAGTCTGATTTCAGCAAAAGAACTGACTAAGATCTATAAAGTGGGTGAAATCCAAGTTGAAGCCTTGAAATCAGTCAGTTTTGATATTGAACCGTCTTCTTTTGTCTCCTTTGTGGGCCCCTCAGGAAGCGGCAAGACCACACTTTTGAATCTTATTGGATGCTTAGATCGCCCCACATCAGGGAGTCTAACTGTGGTCGGAGCAGATACATCCCGACTTTCAAGAAGAGAAGCGGCTGATTTTCGGGGGGAAAAACTAGGATTTATTTTTCAGGATTTTAATCTGATGCCAGTTTTAACCGTGTATGAAAATGTGGAATATCCGCTGTTGGTGGTTCAAAATGTTTCAGCCTCAGAAAGAAAAAAGAGAATTTTATCCCTTTTGGATTCCGTGGATATGTTAGATCAAAAAGATAAATATCCTGATCAGATATCAGGAGGTCAGAAACAGAGGGTAGCCGTTGCGCGGGCTTTGATCACGAATCCAAGTCTGGTCTTGGCAGATGAACCAACCGCTAACCTGGACAGCAAGACCGCTTTAATGGTCATTGATATTATGCATAAAATGAGAGATGAGTTTGGAGTAACTTTTATTTTTTCGACTCATGACCGCAAAATTGTTAACGAAGTGGAGACTATCTATACTCTGACAGACGGCATGATAACAGGGAAAGCTGCAGGAAAGGGAGGCCGTTATGTTTAAGTTGATGAAGATTGCATTCAGAAATTTATTGAGATACAAGAGACGGACCCTTCTGACTTCCTCTCTCATTGCAGTAGGCGTGATTTTTGTGCTTGTCTTTGTATCCTCCTCTGCCGCATTTAAGAATCTCATGATTGGCCAGATTACTGATTCCATGCTCGGCCATATTCAAATTCACAGACAAGGTTATATGGCTTCTATTGATAGTCTGCCTTTAACTTTAAATCTTAGTGCGAAAAACATGGAAATACTGGAAAAGGAGATTAAATTAATTCCTGAAATCGAAGCTTATTCCCCTAGGATTAAATTTGCTGGGATGTTCAGTAATTTCATGGAAACCACGAATATAAGAGTTAATGGAGTTTTTCCTGATAAAGAGATTGCCGTCATCCCTCTTCTTCCCGGCAGAATTAAGCAGGGGAAAGAAAACATCCAAAAAGGAGAAATATTTATCCCCGAACTTTTAGCCAAAGGAATGAAGGTTGAAGTGGAGGATACCATTGTGGTCATTGCTACAAACCGGGACGGATCCGTTAATGGCAAACAATTCAAGGTTGGAGCGATAATTGAAAGTGTTACAGGTCCTGGAGGGAGAGATGGTTACATCCATGTTGATGACGCCAAAGAGCTTCTCCGTATGGAAGAAATGGAGGTCAGTGAAGTTGCCCTCAGATTGAAAGATTTTGATAAGCTGCACCGTGTCAATGCTAATCTTAAATCATCCCTTTCAAAACAACTGAATAAGTCAGGGAAGCCTATTTTTGATGTCCGGACATGGGAGGATATTTCTCCTTTTTATAATATCGCCAGGATGATTGAAGTCATGACCTTTTTTATAAAGCTTATGCTCATTGCCATTGTCCTTATAAGTGTGATGAACGTCATGATTATGGCCGTTTTTGAAAGAATAAGAGAAATTGGCACCATGGCTGCTATCGGCACAAAACCAGGAAAGATTCTTTATTTGTTTTTAATTGAGGGATTTTTTTTAGGGATGATCGGCACTGTGGTTGGAATTGTAATTACCTGTCTTGCTACTTATGTCATCAATGCCGTAGGGATATCATTTAATTTTGGCCGTCAGATAGGACTGATTCTTTCTCCTCGCCTTGAATTACCGCAAATTTTATTGATATCAGGAATCGTAATTGGAGTGTCCATCCTCGCCGCCCTTCAGCCTGCTTTTAAAGCATCCCGAATGGATCCTATCGCTGCTTTAAGGCATGTTTGATGAGAAATCTAGATGTGGTTTGTGCTGTCTTCAGATTTTTAACGCCATTAACAATTTACCATTCACCAATCACAATATTTCCTTCAATGTCGCTTCAGCCACACATGAATTTCTATAGGATAAAAATTTAAATTATGAATGATTCAGGCTGGATATGTTAAAACTTGAGATGGCCTATTTATAGATTATATTATAAAATAATTAGTGATTACGAAAAGAATATTCAGGAGTGTGGAGATGCAGCGACTTTTTGTGATTTTTATGTCACTTTTCATGATTGGACCTCTTTCAGCACTGGACGGAAATGAGATTTTAAAAAAGCTGGATCGGAATCTGAATCCAGAATCTTTTGAATCCTATAGAAAACTGATCAATATTGAACCCAACGGCCGCAGAAAAGAATTTGTGTTGTTTACCGTAAAAAAAGGGACGGATAGGGTCGCTGCCCTGTTTTTGCAGCCGGCCAGCGAAAAGGGCCGCAGCACCCTTCGTTTGGATGAAAATATGTGGCTTTACATCCCTAATGTAGGGAAACCTATACGGATCACCAGCATGCAGTCTGTCGTGGGAGGAGTATTCAATAATGCAGATATCCTTCGTTTGGATTATGCCGAGGAGTACAATGTGGAAAAAACAGAAGACTTGGGGACTGAATGGCTGCTTCATTGCAAGGCTAAAACAATAACAGTGGCCTATGATCAGCTGCGCATATGGGTGGATAAAGCTGAAATTTTACCAAAAAGAATCGAATGTATGACTGAATCGTTTATGTTGATAAAGACCCTTTATTTCAAGGATGTGAAGGATTTTGAGGGAGGAATTATCCGTCCTTCAATAGTGGAGACGGACAGTCCTCTCCATAAAGGTTATAAATCGGTCATGATATTTGCTGAGATTAGAGCAAGAGAACTGAAAGATGAAGTCTTTACCTTAAGCTTTATGTCCAATATGGAAACTTTGCGGAAGTGAAATATTTTACTATTTTTTCCCTATTATTGTGTTTGTGCGGCTGTCTAGGCTATGCTCAGGAGGATTATTCTTTTGACCTTTCTGAGATAGAAAAGAAAGCTTTTCAGTTGGGCGGATATTTAGA
This sequence comes from uncultured Eubacteriales bacterium, assembly GCA_964599635.1. GTDB lineage: Bacteria > Acidobacteriota > Aminicenantia > Aminicenantales > Aminicenantaceae > WJMT01. The sequence continues at coordinate 31,850 of CAZRGM010000039.1, forward strand.
GGCAAGGCCTGTTTTTTCTTTACTGGATCAAGATTCTCGATTTTATCTGTTGAGGTATTATGACCACTCTCAAACTAAAAGATCAATGGAGTATAATTTCAAAGCCCTCTTGGATTTGAGCTATCAAAAAGGGATCCTCAATGCCCAGATGAGTCTCAATACAGATCTGAGCTATTTTGATTCAGATTGGTCTCATAAATCCAGTTTTTATGAAGGATATCTTTCGCTCAAACCTTCTCCGCATTTTCAAATAGATTTTGGGAAAAAGCGACTGAAGTGGGGGAAAGGTTATGCTTGGAATCCAGTTGCATTTATTGATAATCCTAAGAATCCCTTTGATCCTGACTTGGCTCTAGAAGGATTTACAGTGATTTCAGTTGATTACATTAAAAGTTTCACGGGTGAGTTAAAAACTCTGACTGCCACAGCAGTACTCCTCCCCATTTTTGATCATATCAATGAACATTTTGGCCGTTTAAATACTTTGAATTATGGAGCAAAGTTATACTTTTTGCTGTTTAATACAGATCTGGACTTTATGTTTCTTGCTGGACCTGGAGTTTCGTCCCAATATGGAATCGATTTTTCCCGAAACGTCACTCCTAATTTTGAGATACATGGAGAATGGGCTTATTCAACCGGTTATTCGAAGAGACTTCTTGATGAAGAAGGGATTTCCATTCAGGAAAAAGGAGATAACCACAGTTATCTTCTGGGGATTCGGTATCTCACCAAAACCAACACTACTTTTTTTCTTGAGTACTACCGAAATGGAGTAGGATACACTCAGGATGAAATGAGAAATTATTATCAGGTTATTGACATGGCTTATGATGAATTCCTGGGAACAGGAGTTGAAGACAAGATGTTTTTAGTTTCTTCTTTAACTGAATTCCGGACCTTTAGCCCAGCAAGAAATTATCTTTACTTGAGAGCCCTTCAGAAAGAACCGTTTAATATCGTTTATTTTAATCCCTCTATAACCAGCATTTGCAACCTGGAAGACAGGAGTTTTTCCCTGGTTCCAGAACTGCTCTATGCCCCCATCACTGATTTTGAACTGAGGGCTAGAGCCATGTTTCTGGTAGGGGAAAAGGGGACAGAGTTTAAAGAGAAACAGAACAATTTTCGGCTGGAGCTGCGGATCCGCTATTACTTCTAACCTGGCCACTCATAAAAAATGGCGAATCGTCCCCGGTTTTATTGATTGGAAGCAGAGCGGATAAATTCAGATAAATCCTTTTTTAGTTTAGCCAGTGATGGTTTATGGATGTACATCATGTGTCCTGCTTTATAATAACCCATGTGCACCCGGTCTTTAAACTCTCCGTTCAGTCCTATTTGAGAAAAAGTGTATTCTGTCCCAAAATAAGGAGTAGCCCCGTCATAGTATCCATTAGCCACAAAAACTTGAAGATATTGGTTTTCGCTCAAAGCTCTACGCAGCGTTTCAGCTACATAAGGCACAGCTTCAATGGTTCTCCTGGTTCCTGAAGTTTGGGAAAAATTCCAGGGATAGACATTTCCGTAGATATTGTAAGGAATATCCTTTTTATAGTTCAGTTCTGTGTGAAGATAACTGTTAAACAGAGTGGAAAAGGCACCCATTATGGCGGCACTGGAAGGGTCGAATTCATAATTTTCACCTGCTGCATCTTCGTCTCTTCCTGTAAAACGGCTGTCCAGACGGCCTAAGGTTTTAAAATGATTCCTGAGGAGCTCTTTAACAAACCGGTCATGGCGAATCCGAAGATTTGTCTGGCGCACATATTGTTCAGAAAGCCCGGTATATGAAGCCAGTTTTTTGATTATTTCATCTTCTTTTGTCTTATCTAAACGGTTTCCTTTGAGAAGAGCTATAGAGTAGTCATTGAGTGCGAAATTTTCTACTTCATCCAGAAGTTCGGTCAATTCCATTTTCTGAAGTTCAGGAGAGAGTTTTTGATGATACCAGGCTGTAGCGGTGTAATGAGGGAGAAAAAGGAAATAGGGAATGTTATTTCCTTTGTTGAATCCAATGGTGGTGAAATCTAGAACCGATGAAATCAGAATGATGCCGTTTAAATACATACCGTGCTGCCTTCCCTGGAGGAAACCGGATAGTCCTGCGGAACGAAAGGTTCCGTAACTTTCCCCTAATAAAAATTTTGGAGAAGACCACCGATCGAATTTTGTGATAAAAAGTCGTATGAATTCTCCTACAGAGGAAATGTCTTCATCCACTCCATGAAATTGACTTTTTTTCTCTCCGGGCAGGGGACGGCTGTATCCGGTGGATACAGGGTCAATAAGAACCAGATCCGTGACATCAAGAAGGGAATATTCATTGTCTTCAAGTCCGAAAGGAAATTTTGCTTGAAAGCCTTCATCTGTCATTCGTATTCGCCTGGGACCCAGACAGCCCATATGAAGCCAAACTGATGATGAACCAGGCCCTCCATTATAGGCAAATGTTATGGGACGGGAGGATGGATCTTTCGTATTATCCCGAATGTAAGCCATAAAAAATATTTTAGCTCCTGGTATTTCATTTGGTTTGTTGACGGTGAGCTCTCCAACAGTGGCCGTATAGGCTATATTTTGATCACCGATTTTAATTGTATGCTGGGTTTTTGAGAGATCCTCTGTTTTAATTTTAATTAGGGGTTCATTGACTTCTTGGCCTAAAATGCCTGTAGAGAGAAGTAATAGTGTTGTCACAAAAACAAATAATCCTCTTTTCATTGTTTATTCTCCATCGTCACTGAATTTTTGGGATGAGATTGATTGAATACTTCATTTTTTGTCATAACAAAACAATCTCGATCCATGAATGATCTAAATTTAACCAATCAAAAATAGATAACCAGGGATGACGGAACTGTTTTTGTTAGCGAAGAATGGTGTTGAAGAGCAGTTTGAATGTGCCGTCAGTCTGGCATCTGTTCTGGGTTCTGAATCCAATAAGCACGATTTGACCTTGGCCGTATTTTGCCGAGATCATTCCTGCTTTTTCAGATAAATGCTTTTCTCCGATTAGCCAACCGCTTCGAAGCAGGTTCTTCTTTTTATATCGGACAATGACGGAATAGTCCTCATTGTTATTACCTGGAATGATCTCGAAAGCTGGGCTTGAATAGAAAAGGACCAGCCCCTCTGAAGGCATTCCGTATGCCAAAGGATTTTGGTTGTTGAAGTTCACTTTTAAGGTAGAACCTGGACAGAAGAATTCTTTTGAATCTATATTTGAGATTGCATCCCTGACATTTAAATTAAATTCTTCTATAGCGAAGCCGCAGGCACCTCCAAAAGTAACCAGAGTTCCCCCATTTTTAACAAAAGACTTGATCTCTTCCACTCCTTTTTCACCGATTCCGCTTCTATATTCTGGCGGATATCCACTGTAATAACGGCGGTATCTTTCTGTCAGTTCTCCTTTTATTACGGCAGAGGAATCACTGGGGAAGATGAATACATCATAATTTTTATTCAGGTTTCCTTTCATGATTTCAGCATCTTTAACTCTATTAAAAGGGAATCCGAAATTTTCAAAAACTAGGCGGGTCCATCCCTCATCCATATTTCCTCCATAGTAGCGCTGATATAGACCTATCCGCAGTTGTTTGAGTTCATGGATTCCTTGGGTCAATTCACCGCTGCAGGATTTGAAATCCACCCCAGTAAGTTCTGCCACGTCATGAAGAAGAGTTTCTGATCCTTCAGTGACAATAAAATCTCCTGGGTTGAACTGTGAAGTCTTTTTGTCCGCTCGCATGATTCGGACGCTTTTATCGAGAAGAAGATTGACTGCCCAGTAACTGTTGTTGATGCGGCCGTCCAGCACATACATTTTGGTTTCGGATTCCACTTTACCTGTCATATTAAATTTATTTTTGATTATGTTAAAGTTTCCTTCAACGGCCTCGTCTACCGGATCCACCCGGACTCCCATGAATTCATTCATGGTGTGTGTAGCAAGGTCATAGGGACGGAGTGGAGAGCCGTCGTCAGCTCGAGTCCAATCATTATCAAAATAGAAAGTCTGTCCCAACAGATTTCGGATCAATCCCATTTTGGGCTGTGCTAGGGAAATCAGGAAGGATCCATCAGGATAGGTAACTCCATCTACTGTAAAAGGGCTTTGAGCAACTTTGATTTCAATTCCTGAGAGAAGAAGTGTGTTGATCATTTTTATTGCGGTGAGATAATCGTGCTGGGTTTTTGGAATCACATAAGCACTGGGGCTTCCTTGAGAACCCCTCTCTGTCTGGCGTTTTGCTTTGAGATAAGCGTTCCATAGGACTGTTTCTTTATGCCGTGCAGCGATATCTAGAAGTGCCCATGCAGAAATTTTTGTCTGTTCCACAATATCCCGCAGAGTCCACCAGCCTCCTTCCCACGGATGCGGAAAGTTGGTCTGAGCTTCATATTCAGGAAACTGTCTGGATCCTCCTTCAAGCTGGCCAGGATGGATGAAAAGAGGAGTGGCGAGCTTTGTGCTGGCTGATTCAGTCAGCATCCCAGCGATGTTGTGGAAGGGAGTAATCCAATGCCAACCAAAGTGACCCCAGCCTGGGAACACGGCATCATTGATAATACCGGTTTTTAGATTCTCTTCCAGCTTATACGCGATGTGAGCGCCGTACCAGCTCAACTCTCGCCAGATAAGAGGATCTGCATAAGGACGGATAGGTTCACAGTATGGGGGAATATATAACCGGACCCCATAGCTTCCCATCTGATGGTGGTCAATATAGGCTTGGGGAATCCATTCTCTGTAAAGGATTTGTCCAGCATATTTAGATTCTACTAAATTCATATAGTCTCCGTCTCGGTTATTGTCATGGCCGGCATATTTTTGGTAAAGCCAGGGAAGACTGCATCCTTCATATTCTGTCCCCACATATTTGCGGTACCAATCCGTAACCATGATTTGTCCGTCAGGATTGAAACAGGGAAACATAAAAAAGAGAACATTATCCAGAATTCTTTGTGTTTCTTCATCATTTTTACTCAGAAGATCATAAGCCAGCTCAGGAACCATCTGAGTCGGCCCTATTTCGGTGGAGTGCATGCTCATGGATTGAGAGATAACCGCTTTGCCCTCGGATACCATTTTTTTGATTTCTTGTTCTGAAAAGCTTCTTGGATCGCTGATGGCTGCGTTTATTTCCTGGAGTCGATCTAGACGCGCTAAATTATCTGGAGAGGAAATGATAACTAAAAGGAATGGATTTCCCATGGTGGATGGCCCCATATTGATGACTTTTATTTTGGAGCTTTCTTTTTCGAGAAGCATGAAGTAATCCACAATTTTATCCCAACGGGCCATTTTTCGATCAGCTCCCATCTGGAATCCAAAAAAATCTTGGGGAGTCGTGATCTTTTCTTGGGCTCTTAAAGTTGGGAATAAAAATGCCAGTAAAAGAAAAACAAAAATTATGCGCAGAGATTTGATTTTTTTAATCATACCTGCCTCCTTTATATTTTGTGCGTAAAATACAGGAATTGGTTTTTAGTGTTTAAGACGTGAAATATTTGAGATGATTGGATCGTGATGAATGAATTTTTAATGGATTTTGAAATATATTCCAATTTTTTGTTGCCTGAAGAAAAGATATTAAAACAAGGACTGTCTCTATGTCAAGAAGACTCTTTTATTCATGCTTTAAGGTTTTTACTGGATTGATGATGGCTGATCTGAATACTTGATAGCTCACTGTGAGCAGAGCTTGGAGGGTTAGTCCACTCGGGTTTTATCCTGAGCCAAGAGGATTCCGGAGGTATCAGAAAGAGCCTGAAAGTAAGAAATGAAACGTTTGATTTCATAAGCTTCCTGCTGGGTGAGGTTGTGGGCCCATCGGTAGGCTATCGGCTGGTACCAGAGTTCCACTTGGACATGGAAAGGACCTTGATAACCCTTGACCTGAACAATATATTGGATTTTGTCTCCGCCGCTTTTAAAATCAGGGTCTTGAGCAGCTCTCCCTTGAACCGCAATATCTTCCTGAGCCGTGGATTTATCAAATCCTTTGGGCAGGAGCCGGTTGTCCTTAATGTATCTCACAGCTGTGAGCAGGACTGTCGTTACTTTGTCTTCAGGGCCAGCTAAAATTCCTTCATATATCTGAACCTCATCAGAACTCTCAATTTTTGTGTAATGGGGTTCATATTGGCCCGGATTAAAGTCATTATCATTCCCTTTAATAGAGCCGTCAGGATTGAGGCTTCCGGATTCGAATATGAGAGTGTTGAAGCGGTCGCGGACCGTGAAATGAATCCAGACTCTTCGGGAGGGATAAGCTGAAGGCAGTTTATGACCAGCTCGATTCTGTATGTTCACTTCAGCTTTGAGTTTTCCCTTAGATAAGGCAATTTTTTCCAGTTTTATCTGAGCTGAAGAGGAGCTGAGATGAGCGGCTGTCCGGATAGAGGTTGTTTCTAGTTCCTGAGTCAAAGCTTTGACTCCTAATTCATCACGGTATCGGTTCAGCATTTTGGGCATAAAAAAATTGCCTCCTCTAAAAACATGGCGGGAGACTTCTTCCCGATCTTTTCCCACCACTCCGGTAATATGAGTCGTGCCTTCGACTTGAGGCATATGACAGGATTGACAGCTTCGATGATTTGGGTAGGAGCTGTGCTTCCATTCAAGATAGGGGACTTGTTCTGGAAGCTCACCAATCACTTCTCCTTTTTGATTAAGGGCATGGGTGTAAAGAGTGTGGCAGGAAGCGCACAATTCAGAACTCTGGATGTGCTCGGCTTGGTTAGGAAGGAAATCAGATGAGGAATGCATGAGCGCTTTCCGTCCGTCATCGATTTCAAAAGGCCCAAAGATTTCTCTTTTTCCCAAAGGAGTCTTGAAGTCCACCGCAAATCCAGCTGTGAAGCTTTCTTTCTGGCCGAGCTTGTCTTTTTTAATCTGGTGACATAGGGTACAAGAGACTCCATCCGCAGCTAAATGGTCTCCATAGGTGGTTTGTTTTGTGATGGGAAGATGGTCAAAAATCTTTGCTTTTCCTCCCTCGATTTTCGCTAAATACCGGCTCATGGGCATATGACAGGCAGAGCATTCATGCTGGATTACATCCGTAGCCATGGGATGCACCATGGTTTCGCGGCGCACCGAAGCCTGCCAGTAGGGATCCCGTGAGGAATGAGCCATCATGGAGGAACGCCAATCAGCGCCAAAGGAGATGTCCTCTCCCTTGGGAGTCACCAATCCATTATGGCAGGATATGCACTGGTCTGAAGTAAGGAACATTTGGGGGAAGGGAGCAGCCAAGATTAAAGTTAATACCAATAAAATTGAAAAAAGGAGAAAAGCATATTTGCGAATCATTTTATTCCCATCCTTCTAGAAATCCACCGTCAAACCAATCCCAGAGTAGATAGGTCAATATTTGAATATCTCGATTTGAACCATAGTTAGCCGGTATACGCACGCCGATATTGAACATGATGTGCTGACGGGTGTTTAGGGTCACCTGGATTTGGGGCATGATATCCCAATAAAGATGGGCTCCCGATTCGAGCTCACCTGAAGCGAGTAGCTCGATCATCGGAGACCAGGCTCGTCCCCACCAGCCTCCGGTGGTGAAAGTCCTGCCTAGAGCCAATCTGAAAAAAGCTTCGGTTTCAGCCTTATCTCTTTGAGCTGGAAGCTCAGCTCCCAGTTGAGAATGAAGGAAAAAACTTGAGGGAAGGATTTGTCCATAAGATAAAAAGGGCTCAAAAACGAAGGTCCCTTTTCCGAAACCCTGGTCATCATCCCCAGTTGGAATGATGACTTCAGCAGCCGCACTCAAAATAGAACCTTTTTTTAAGCTGTGAAAGAAAGTCCGCTTGACACCCACAGCTAAATCACCGAGATTGGAAGACCAGTCTGCATCAGGATTAACTCCGTTTGAAAGTGTCATTTCGCTCCAGCCGAAAGGGACCTTGATCTCTATTTGATTACGGGAGCCAAACCTTTGCTCATAGATAAATTCACCTGAAATTTTATCAAAATCTTCGTCGGCCCCAAAAGTCAATACCGCCTCATCTTCCGGGTAAGCCTTTTCAGTGACCATAGGCCGGGGAAGATTCAGCTCACCATCAGGCCAATGAGGATTAGAGCAGTATGACTTTACGTATTCGACAGCCCGGGTGATTTCTTCAATGGAAAGGACGCTGCCCATGGCTGGCATGAACTGGGAAAACCCTCTGACCGGTCCACCTTGATGGGCTACGGATACAAAGTCAGGCGCTGGCTCCCGGGAAGTGAAGTCACAATCTGTGAAGTCAGGGAGAGGGATATCAAAGCCAACTCGACTTTGGGGCTGTCCTTTTCCATCAGGTCCATGACAGTTGGCGCAGGCGAGAAGAAAAATCTCTTTTCCGGTCATGGCTTCATACTGGGATTTATTTTGAATTTTACTTCCTGCTGAGAGCATGAGTGAAATACAAGTCGTCAGAAGAAAAGATATGATGATAATCTGGATGAATCCTGATTTTTTTTTCATATATAAATCCCCTTAAAAAAATTAAATATGGAATATAATTATTTTATTTATAAGCATAAGATAATACAAGAAAATAATTATGAATTTGGTTTAAAGAAAAATAAAGCGGGAATTCAACAGCAGGGGGAATTATGCGTCCACTTTTTCTTGATTTAAAATGGCCAGAAAATAGGGATGAGGATAATACTGACAATAACGATCATGACTTCAAGAGGGAGGCCCATCCGCCAGTAATCACTGAATTTATACCCTCCTGGTCCCATCACCAGAGTATTGGATTGATGGCCGATTGGAGTGAGAAAGGCGCAGGAGCCACCCACAGCAATCGCCATTAGGAATGGGTCACCAGAAACATTTAATCCTTGGGCAATGCTGATTCCTATAGGAGCCATGAGCACCACTGTAGCTGCGTTATTGATCAGATCAGAAAGAAACATGGTGACCACCAGGACAACAGCAAGAGTGATCCATAAGGGAAGCTGAGATCCAATATCCATTATTTTATTGGCAATGAGTTGAGCTCCCCCAGTGGTCTCAAGAGCTTGGCCTACAGGTATCATGGCTCCAAGCAAAATAATAATAGGCCAGTCCACATATTTATATATATTTCGGAAGGATAGGACATGAGTCAGAGTAAGAAACAAAGCTGCCAGAGGGAATGCGATTTGTACGGGTAAAATTCCAATGACTACGGAGGCGATCGAAGCCCCAAATATTCCGATAGCAAGAAAAATCTTGTGGGATTGTCCTATCTTTAATCCCCGCTCAACAAGGGGGAGACATCCCATCGAAGTCACGGCATCTTTGATATTATTAGCTCTCCCTTGAAGAAGAAGCACATCGCCCGGTTCGAAACGAATTTTATCAATTCGTTGGAGAATTTTTTTATCCTGCCGGGCAATAGCCAAAAGATTAGTCCCATATCTCGAACGCATAGAAACGCTAGAAGCTGATTTTCCAACTAGAGGAGAATCAATGATCACTACTGCTTCTTGGGTGGTTATATCTTTTGAACCAACGGCATCTTTACGAAATTGTTTTCCTCCCACCAGTTTAACTTTTTTATTATTGACAAAGGATTTCAGGTCCTTTGGATCCCCTTCAAGAATAAGGATATCATTGGTTTTAAATTCTTCTTCCGGATCCGGAGTGTGAATACGGCGGTTATTACGTATGATTCCTAAAAACTTAACATCTATATCTTTAAGGTTATGGACATCTTTGACGGACTGACCTTTTAATATGGACTCTTTTGTGATTTTTACTTCTGTAATATAGTCATCAATTTTAAACAGTTCTTCAGGAGAGGCTTCTCCCCGCCTTTTAGGGAGGAAACGCCAGCCGATCAGGGAGATAAAAACTATTCCAACCACAGCCACTCCAATTCCTACTGGGCTGAAGTCGAACATGCCAAAGGCCCTTCCTGTTGTATCAGCACGAAAAGTGGCGATGATGATGTTCGGAGGAGTTCCTATCAATGTGGTCATTCCGCCTAAAAGAGATCCGAAAGCAAGGGGCATCAGGATAGAAGATGGAGCATTCCCGCTTTTTCTTGCCAAATATAATCCCACCGGCATTAGAATGGCAAGAGCTCCTATGTTGTTGATAAAAGCTGAGGAAACAGCCACCACAATGGTCAATATAATGATTTGAACCACAAGCTTTTTCCCCACTTTTAACAGTAAAGAAGCAAGGGCATCAATGAGGCCTGAATCCTGAAGGGCGCGGCTGATGATGAGCACAGCCGCCACAGTGATCACAGCAGGATGGGCAAAACCGGAAAAAGCATGTTCCTCAGGTATGATACCAGCGATTACCAGTATAAATAAGGCAATTAAAGCGACAATGTCGTGTCGGTACTTCTCCAAAGAAAAGAGAACAAGAGCCAAAAGAAGAGTGATCAAAACGATGATTTGGTCCATCACGCATAAACTTACCACAAATTTATTTTCTTACCAAGATTAAAGTAAAGATTTTTTTTAGAAAATGACATTTCATTGAATTTATCAATTTTTTATCCTATGAAAGGAACTGTTTAGGAGGATATAATGGACAGATAAATCAAATGAATAAAAATTCGGGATAGAATCACGGTCATGAGATTAGCAAAAAAATAGTAAAAAGGTATTGTGTACCTGTTTTTTTAGAGTGGACTTTCTTTTATTTAAGGTTATAATGATAGAGTTAAAGAAACAGGAGGTTTGATTCCAATGAAATGTATCAAAAAATTATTTATTCTTTCCTTAATATTTGGCCTAGTTTCCATTTCTTTGGCCGATGAAGGAATGTGGATGCCCCATCAGATGAAGGGCCTTAAACTTAAGGCCAAAGGCCTTAAGATGGATCCCGGAGGCCTTTACAAAAAAGATGGAACTGGCTTGATGAGCGCTGTGGTGCATTTAGGAGGAGGAACCGGTGAATTTGTGAGCCCGGATGGATTGATCCTGACCAACCATCATGTGGCTTTTGGAGCTCTTCAGAGAGCAGCTACCAAGGAGAAAGACACCATTCAGGAAGGCTTTATTGCCTGGACTAAGGAGGAGGAAATTCCAGCCAGAGGATATTATGCAGATGTCCTGCTGGGTTATGAAGAAGTCACAGAGAAGATATTGTCTGTGATCAAACCTGAGATGACCTACAGAGAAAAATACGAAGTCATTGACCAGGCTGAAAAGAAGCTCATTGCTGAAGCTGAAAAACAAGGGAAAGATATTCGAGTCAATGTGGCAGCCATGTACAGCGGGAATCAGTATTATCTTTTCCGTTTTAAGCGTATAAAGGATATCCGGATTGTGTATGCCCCTCCCCGTGATTTAGGTAATTTCGGAGGGGATATTGATAACTGGATGTGGCCTCGGCATACCTGCGATTTTGCGTTTCTCAGAGCCTATGTCTCTCCGGATAATGAAGGTGTAGATTTCAGTAAAGATAATGTTCCTTATCAGCCAAAGTCTTTTCTTAAAATCTCCACGAAAGGATTTAACGAGGGAGATTTTTCTTTTGTGATGGGTTATCCGGGACGGACTTATAGAAACTACACTCTGGAAGAACTTGATTTTGACATTGAGAACATGAAAGAACGGATGGAGATGTACAAGGATATCATTGCGTTTTTTGAAAAAGCTGGGGAAAATGATCGGGAGATTCAGATCAAGTATGCCAGTTTGATCAAAGGGCTGAACAATAGTTTGAAAAACTATCAGGGCAAACTGGAAGGAATAAAAAAGATAGATCTTCTCAAAATAAAAAAAGAACAGCAGAAAGAATTTTTAGACTGGATTGACGAAAAGCCGGAACGCAAAGAAAAGTATGGGGATGCTTTAGGAAATATATCTCAGTTTATGGAAAAATATACGGATTATCAGAAGCGAAACAATCTTCTGAGCCTGACAGTCAGTTCTTATTTCGGGTCTACGATTTTTTCTCAGGCTTACACCATCTTTCGAGCGGTTGAAGAGAGAGAAAAACCAGATATGGAAAGGGAATCCGCTTTTCAGGAGAGGAATATTCCTCTAATAAAAATGCGGGTTCAGCTTGCGGAACGGGGTTATGACTTGGCTACAGACAGGGCTTTCTTCAAGTATCAACTGAAGAAGCTTAAAGATTATCCTGAAGATCAGATACCGGAAGCTTTAAAGGAACTTATCGCTAAAAAATCTGATAAGGCGATCAGTGAATTTGTAGATCATCTCTATGACAATACTCTTCTTGCAGATCCAGAAAAAAGACTTGAACTTATGGATATGACGTGGGAAGACCTGATGGAAATCGGGGATCCTTTTATTGAATTGGCTTCAAAATTTGAGAGTGAGATGAAAGATCTCAGAGAAAAAGGAAAAGCTCTGGGGCAAGAAAGGCAGGATCTCAAGAAGGTTTATCTATCAGGACTTCTGGAGAAAGAAGTAGGCAGAATTGCTCCTGATGCCAATTCCACCATTCGTTTCACTTATGGGTTTATTGAAGGATACAGTCCCAGAGATGCGGTGTATTATGAGCCTCAAACGACTTTAGGTGGAGTGGTGGAAAAAGATACAGGAGAGGTTCCTTTTCGTGTGCCTGAAAAGATTCAGGAGCTTTTCGAGGCTAAAGATTATGGACCCTATGAAGATAAAAAGCTCCATGACATTCCCGCCTGCTTTTTAAATACCACGAGTGTGACCGGAGGAAACTCAGGTTCTCCGACTCTTAATGCCAAAGGGGAGCAGATTGGTATTATTTTTGATATGACTTATGAGAGCGTGACCGCGGACTATTATGAAGTTCCGGAACTTCAAAGAACCATTAGTGTGGATATCCGGTATGTGCTTTTTGTTACAGAGAAATTTTCAGGAGCGGATCACATCATCAAAGAGCTGGAATTGTCGTCTTAATCTGGATTAGGTGTGCGGTCATTGGTTAGATTTAAAGTCAAGTTTTCTATTGTTAAAAATATAGAGGAGAGGTTGATCAAGTGGCTTTTTTGTCTTCTTTTCATTGACTAAATATCTTTTTTTTAGTATTATTATCGGTTAAGTGATAAAAGGATGAAATGTAGAGAAAATGACTCTAAAAAAAAGCTAGGTTTCTATTCATTTAAAAATATAAGAAAAGGAATATTATTATGTCAAAAATGGTAATTGGTTTATTTTCTGGCGGTATTGATAGGTTAGTAGCCAGTGGGATTATCGCTGAAGGTGCTGCAGTTTATGACATGGATGTTGAAATATACGTCTTGCTTATGGCTTCCAGAACTTTTAAAAAAGAAAATGCGGAGAAGGCTGATGAACTTTCAGAAACTCCAAATCTTAAGGAAGATTTTTTTGCTGGGATGGAAAAAAATAAAGTTAAGAAATGGTATGAATTTTTTAGGGAAGCCAAAGAATTAACGAATGTAAAAATTATTGTATGCGGCACAGCAGGCAAAATCTGGGGCGCAGATAAGAAAGATGATTTTATTGACCTTGTTGATGATATTGGGGGAGTGGGAGAGTATATTTCAGCAGCTGAAGAAGCTGATATCCACATATTTATTTAACCTGAACTGTTCATAAAATAGAGGCGTGCCGATATCAAATTCAGATATGACTTACGCTCCGTTCAGATTTTTAACACCATTCATTGTTTATTTATTTTGTCTCGCCTGGATTTATCATGAAAACATCGCCATTTTTTTATGAATAGGTCAGGTTAGCTTGTAAAGTAAAAAAATTTATTTAATTCATTGAATTTTTTTAAAAAAGATTTTATCATTGATGACTTAACTTAGATTGGAGAATTTATAGTCATAAGATTAAAAAGAGGACCCAATTAATTTAAGGCCATTAACTTAAAAAACTGGAGGAAAAACCATGACAGAAGATGAACTCAAAGAAATGACTCCTGATAAGACAGTAGATGCCCGAGGGACATCTTGTCCGGGCCCTATGCTTGAAGCCAAGAAGGCTATAGGAACCATTCAGTCTGGACAAGTCATAGAAGTGCTCTCATCAGATGAAGGGACTCGAAGAGACATACCGAAATGGTGCAAGAAAAAAGGACATGAATATCTTGGCATCGTAGAGGAAGCCGGATATTTCAGAGTATTCTTGAGGAAACAATAATATTTAACCTTGGATTATTCACGAGTCAGGATTGTTTTTTCAAGTTTTTATCTTTTTTTAAAAAATTTATTGCATCCACGAGATAATTATTATAGAATGCCGAAAGTTTATTTAAAATGGATAAAGAAAAAAGTTTTGTTCCCAAAATTTTAGTGTTTTCAACAGATAAAATTTCTGATCCTGGAGTTGATATGGCAGGACTGTTAAAGGTTCACTATCCTCCATCAATCAGAACGATTAGCCTGCCTTGTTCAAGTGCTGTGAAACCTAGATGGATTATCCATGCTTTTGAAAAAGGATTTGATGGAGTGTTTATTGCCGCAGATGGGACAGATTGTCCTTATAGCCCCAATTGCACAAAAAGAACCAGTGAATTGGTTTCTCGAACGCAAGAAATCATGAAAGAGAAAAAGATAAATCCGGCACGGCTGAAAATGGCAGCAATATGTTCTGTCTGTGCAGAAGCATTTTCTAATCATATGAAAAATTTTAATAAGTCTTTACTAGAGTTAGGAAGTATTAAAAATTAACTTGAAAGAATTTATAAATCAATAAGAAATAATTTAAAAAAAATGGCTAATATGGAATACGATGTTCTGGTAATTGGAGCAGGGATTGCTGGGCAGGAATCAGCGCTTAACCTTGCAAATATGGGGTTCAAAGTACTTCTTGTAGAGAAAGATGCATCGATTGGTGGGAAAATGGTGCAGTTAAGTAAAGTTTTCCCAACTCTTGACTGTGCATCCTGTATTTCTACACCCAAAATGTCAGAAACAGCACGGCATCCCAATATAACCGTGATGACTTACAGTGATGTGCTTGAAGTCGAAAAAGATGAAAAAATTTTTAATGCAAAAATAAGAAAAAACCCGAGGTATGTAGATGAAGATGCGTGTACAGGATGCAAAGAATGTGAGTATGCTTGCCCGGTTATCAAAGATGACCAGTATAATTATGGCTTAGTTGGAAGAAAAGTGGCTTATATCCCATTTGATCTTGCCAGCCCGTTAATCGCTTTGGTAGAAAGAGAGAACGTATCGGCTCCCTGTATTAATGCATGTCCCGGCGGAATCAAAGCCTATGGTTATGTTTCCCTTGTTCGAGCTGGCTTATATGAAGAAGCGATGAAACTTATTCTTGAAGATAGCCCTATTCCCGGAAGTCTCGGAAGAGCCTGCTATGCCCCCTGTGAAGATCAGTGCACAAGAAAAGAAATTGATTCTCCGGTTTCTATAAGAAGAATAAAAAGATTTGTCACTGATTATTATTATCAAAGACACCCGGAACCTGAGTACGGTCCTCCAGAAAAATTGTTGGATAAAAAAGTTGCTGTTGTCGGGTCAGGACCTGCAGGTCTTACGGCTTCTTATTTTCTTGCTCAAAAAGGTTACAGAGTAAAAATTTTTGAAGCTGCTCCTGAATTAGGTGGAATGTTAAAAATTACGATTCCTAATTATAGACTTCCCAATAGTATTGTTGACAGGGATATAAAAAATGTCACAGCTCTCGGGGTTGAATATGAAACAAATAAAAGGATAAAGAATTTAAAGAAGCTCAAAGAAGAAGGTTATGATGCTGTTTTTGTGTCTGTAGGAACACATGAAGAAGGAAGGTTTAAATTTGAAGGTGCGGATCTTGAAGGAGTTATCGGATGTCTGGAGTTTTTAAGGAATGCTAATCTTGGTAAAGAAATGGGATTGAAAGGGAAAAATGTCATGATCTGTGGAGGTGGGAATACCGCCATGGATTCAGCAAGAACAGCCGTTAGGTTCGGGGCTAAGAAAGTCATGATTGTTTATAGGCGAAGTCGAAAAGAGATGCCAGCTTATGAATTTGAAATTAAGGAAGCAGAAGATGAAGGTGTCGAAATTCAGTATCTGAAGAACCCTATAAAATTCATTGGAGAGAACGGGAAAATAACTAAAGCTGTCTGTATTCAAATGAAACTTGGTGAGCCTGACGAAAGTGGAAGACGAAGACCTGTCCCGATTGAAGGTTCTGAGCACGAAATTGATGTTGATGTTGTTATCGAATCAATTGGGATTTGGCCCACAACCTCTCCTTTTAAAGAAGAGCTTGAAATTAACAAGGATGGCACCATCAAAGTTGATCCAGAAACTTTACAGACCGCAATACCATACATTTTTGCTGGAGGAGATTCTACGATTGGAGCTACAACCATCATAGATGCTGAAGGCCAAGGAAAAAGAGGTGCTTTTTATATTGACCGCTTCCTCAGAGGAGAAAAGCTTACAGGGTTAGAATTTGATTACCGTTTACCTCCGGCGGATAAAGAAGAAATCATAAAAAGAAACAGGGATATGATTCAGAAGCCTCCTGTTAATAAAAAGGAAAGACCTATCCAAGAAAGAATAAAAGATTTTGATGAAGTTGAAATAACTTTAACTGAAGAAGAGATTAAAACTTGTGCTTCGAGATGTCTTGATTGTGGTAATTGTCGTGAATGTCATCTATGTGTTGACGCATGCCCGGCTTTGGCCATAGATTTTAATCAAATTAAAGAAGAGATTCATGCTGAAGTAAAATCTGTTATTCTTTCTCAGGGATTTGAGCTTTTTCCACCTGAACGTAAAGAAGATTATCATTATAATAAGTTGCCTAATGTCGTGCATTCCATGGAAATGGATCGTCTTTTGGCTCCTACAAGTCCATACCATCATTTAGTCAGGCCTTTGGATGGGAAGGTTCCCGATAATATTGCTTATGTATTATGTACTGGATCCAGGGATCGGCAGCTCGGGAACCCTCTTTGCTCACAGATTTGTTGCATGTATTCAATTAAGCAAGCCCAGTTAATTATGGGTGCCTTACCTATGGCAGATGTAACGATTTATTACATAGATATAAGAGCATTCGGAAAAGGTTACGAAGAATTTTATGAACAAGGAAAGTCCATGGGAGTAGAATTTGTTAAAGGGAAAATTGCAACCATTGCCGAAAAGGAAGATGGGAGCGGAAATCTTATCCTTAGATATGAAGATATTGGAAGCGGGGTGGTCAAAGAAGCGGAACATGATCTTGTGGTTTTATCCGTGGGAATCCTTCCTAATACAGAGATGGCTTCATTGTTCAAAAATGAGAAATTAGAGCTTGATGATTTCAATTATATAAAACAGGTGGATGAGCTGTTGAGCCCTTCTAAAACAAGTATAGACGGAGTTTTTGTTGCAGGAACAAGCTCAGGCCCCATGGATATTCCTGATTCTATCCTTTCATCAGGGGCAGCTTCTGCTGAGGCAGCCAGCTATATTAAAAGGACAAATAAGAAAGGTTAAAGGAAGTATAAAATTTTAATTTTTAATTTGTAAATAAAGAATGGACTAATGAAGAACAAAATAGGCGTTTATGTTTGTCATTGTGGCGGAAACATTTCAGATTATGTGAATGTTGTTCAAGTCAGAGAAGCCGTAAAAGATGAACCGGGTGTTTTTTTGGCGAAAAATGTCATGTTTGCCTGTGCTGATTCAAGCCAAAAAGAAATCATAGAAGATATAAAGGAAAATAATCTGGATGCGATCGTCGTGGCTTCTTGTTCTCCGAAACTTCACTTATATACATTCAGAGATGTTGCCATAAGGGCTGGATTAAATCCTTATAACTATGTTCAGGTTAACTTACGTGAGCAGTGCTCATGGGCCCATTCGGACAAGAAGAGAGAAGCCACAGAGAAGGGGATAGCTCTTGTAAGAGCTGGAATAGCAAGAGTTAGAAATTCAGAAGCATTAGAACAGATCAAGATTTCGTCTCTTAATGCCGTGGCCGTCATAGGAGCGGGAGTCTCTGGGATGAGAGCTGCTATTGAACTCGCTGATATGGGAACGGATGTTTATTTGATTGAAAAAAACTATTTTGTGGGAGGAAGGCCTCCCCAAATGGAAGAACTGTTTGAGACCAATGAAAAAGGAAAAGAGATTGTTGAAAAACTTTATACGGAAGTAAAGAAAAGAGAAAAAGTTAAGCTTTTTACTGGTGCAGAACTTAAGTCTATTTCCGGGAGTGTTGGGGATTTTGAAGCCGAAATAAAAATAAGGCCAAGATATATCGTTCCGGGTTGTGATAGAAATAAATTAAAGGAAGCCGTGGATAAATGTACTGATGAAGTTCCTGATGAATTTAATTTTGGGCTGACAAAAAGAAAAGCCATTTATAAAGATTATGAAGAAGCGCTTCCTGATATTCCTGTCGTGGACAAAGATTCCCTTAATGCCAGTAAAGAATTTCTTGAGATTTATAAAGACTGTATTGACCTTAATCAAAAGGAAGAGATCCTTAACCTCAAAGTTGGAGCTATGATTCTTTGTACTGGATTTGATCCTTATGAACCCAAAGAAGGTGAGTATGAGTACAAAAAGAATAATGATGTCATGACCCTTCCTCAGTTTAAAAGGATTATTGAATTGAACTCTAATAAAAAGTTAGTCTATCAGGGGAAGGATATTAAAAATATTGCATTCATCTATTGTGTGGGAAGCAGGCAAGTTGATGGCGAAAATAAATATTGTTCACGTTTTTGTTGTACCTCTGCTATCCATACTTCTCTGCTAATAAAGAAGAAGTTTCAGGACATAAGATCTTTTCATTTATATAGAGATATCAGAACTTATGGAAGACAAGAGATATTATATGATGAGGCAAGCAGGCAGGGTGATATATTTCTCAAATTTGACGAGCTAAAACCTCCCGTTGTTGAGAGAAATGGGAAAGGGACCACCGTTAAAGTGAATGATATTCTTACAGAAGGAGAGGAGATAGAGCTTGACCCTGATTTAGTGGTTCTCGTCACAGGAATGGTGCCAAGAAAAGATAGTCATGAACTTGCTAATATTGTCAAAGCTCCCATTGGACGTGACAAATTTTTCAATGAAATTCATCCAAAATTAAGGCCTGTAGAAACCGTTATTGATGGAGTCTTTATTGCGGGTACCTGTCAGGGTCCCAAAAATATAACTGAATCCATAAGGTCCAGTCTTTCTGCTTCTGCCAAAGCGCATTCTTTAGTGAGTAGCGGAGAAATAAAATTAGAGCCTATCATTGCAAGAGTCAATAAAGATGCCTGTGAGTGGTGTGATAAATGTTCAGAAGTCTGTGATTACAATGCAATCACGAAAATAGAGTATCAGGGAAAAGAAGTTGCCCAAATCAATGAGGCTGTGTGTAAGGGTTGCGGTATGTGTCTGCCTGTTTGTCCTGAAGATGCCCTAGGGCTTGCCGGTTATACGAACAAAGAAATAGAGTCCATGATTGATGCCATGACAAAAGAAATAAAATTGGAAGAGGGAAAAGAGGAAGCTGCTGAAACAGGGAGTAAAATGAAAGAAATACCAGAAATATGGGGGAATATACTCAGAGTGCTTGAAAAAGGGCATAAAACAATACCTCAAATTGCTAAAGAACTGAATTTGCCTCAGCCTGTGGTGACTTATAATCTTATGACTCTTGTAAAATATGGATATATTAGACCAGGTGAAATGGATGAAATGGATGAGTATTATTTATATGAATTATAAAAATGATATGTCTTGATTGAAAAATTAAAAATGGCAAAATTAAATTTTAAATTAGCAAACGATTTAAAAAAGTTTGGTGCAGTTGATAATAATGCATGTTATAACTGCGGGAATTGCACGGCTGTGTGTCCTCTTTCAGATGAGAATGATTCTTTTCCTAGGAAAATGGTCAGAGCGAGTGTTCTTGGTTTGGATGATAAGATAAAGAGCTCCTTGAGTCCCTGGTTATGTTATTATTGTGGAGAATGCAGTGAGACTTGTCCCCGTGAGGCAAATCCTGGTGAACTCATGATGACCCTCAGGAGATGGCTTATTGCCAAATACGACTGGACAGGCCTGTCCCATCTGTTGTACACATCCAAAAAGGCTTTATATAGTGCTTTCGCATTGGTCGCTCTAGCGATTATTTTCATAGGATTTACTAAAAATTTTGATATTACGGAATTAATGCATTGGGGGCATAATTTTGAAAAATATGCCATTTTTAGTGTGGCTTCTTTGATACTGGTCCCAAATATATTCCGTATGTATTGGTTTACAATATTAAAGCAAAAAATAAAAGCTCCTTTTTCCTCTTATGTTAAGGGAATTTGGGACTTACTACTCCATATGTTTACCCAAAAGAATACCTTAATATGTAAAAACTATAAATTCAGATGGTTTGAACATTTTTTAATTGTCATTGGATATTTGACATTACTCTTTACGACTGTTTTTCTTAATTGGTTAGGGACAGATAATATTTTCATTATATTGTTAGGATATATTTCAGCAGGTGTCATATTTATTTTTACGTTTGATTTTATCATGTCCCGTTTTAATCTTTTTCCATATAATTTTATTCTGAAACGGGTTAAAAAAGACATCAAAGTAGGGAGTCAAGAAGTCAGTAAATTTTCACATCCGACCGATTGGTTCTTTGTTATATGGCTTTTCTTAATGGCCTTAACAGCATTTCTGGTCCGAGTTTTTGTGGATGCAGGATTGATCCAAAGCAATACATGGTTATATATAGTTCATTTAATTATTCTTGCCCAATGGGCTGTATTGATTGTTCCTTTTGGGAAATGGACACATTTTCTCTATCGTTCTTTTGCAATGTATTTTGAGAGAATAAGAAAAGAGGCTTAAGAAATTCAGAGTTGTGAAGTTATTTTGAAATAAATTTATGAATTCCCTCTGCTGCCTTTTTTGCATCAGCAATGGCCGTAATGGCATCCAAATTGATATTCACGATGTCTCCCCCCGCAAATAGTCCGGGGATAGAAGTCATTCCCCCGCTGTCGACATCAACTTTTCTTCTTTGGGTGAATTTCAATCGCTCGAACAGATCTTTAGGTATAAATGAAAAATCAGGAGCCAGGCCTATGGCTTCAATGATCATATTTCCTTCCAGAAACTTCAACTGGTCTTCATAGAAAGTGGGAGAAAATCGGCCTTCTTCATCAAAAACACGTTTCACTTTTTTGCAAAGTAGCCCTTTAATATTCCCCTTATCATCAAGGGTGACTTCTTTAGGACCCCACCCAGGATTAAATTGTATCCCTTCTTCCTGGGCTTCTTTGACTTCATCTTCACTTGCTGGAAGTTCATCCCAATCCTCTAAAGAAACTGTTTTTGTGATAACTGTTTCTCCTGGATACTGCATATACTGAAGTCTCAGAGCTTCCCTGGAGACATCCATAGCCACATTTCCACCTCCGACAACAATAATGTCCTTAGTGACTTGATAGGGTTTCCCTATTTTATTTTCTCTCAGAAAATCAATTGCTAGAATGCATTTCTCGGAATTTTTTACTCTCGTGGAACGGCTTACTGTGGTTCCGATTCCTAAGTATACGGCATCATGGTTTTTTAGAAGATTTTTGAATGAAACATCCCTGCCCACTCGGGTGTTAAACTTGAACTCAACACCTAGAGATTTGATGTAGTTCACATCTTTATCGATGCTCTCGATAGGTAGCCGGTAAAGGGGAGGACCAACCCTCATCATACCGCCGCCGCCCGGTAACTCATCGAATACAACAACCTTATGGCCTTTCAGAGTAAGGAAGTAGGCTAAAGATAAGCCCCCGGGCCCCGCTCCGATGACAGCGACCTTTTTACCTGTGGGCTTGGCGGGTTTTTGCTCTAATGCTGATTGATAGTCTCTAATGGCATCTGATGCGTATCTCTTTAACCACCTGATTGAAAGAGGTTCTCCGCGGAGCCGCAATGAACAAGCTGCCTCGCAAGGCTTCATGCAGATCCTTCCGCAAATAGCAGGGATGGGATTGTCTTCAAAGATAGCTTTAAGCGACTTTTCAGGCAAGCCTTCATAAATGGCGTTAATGTATTCAGAAATTTTAAGATGTGCTGGGCAGGCCTCTTCGCAGAGTTTACATTCAAGACAACGTGAAGCTTCTCTTCGGGCCTCTTCTTCATTATAACCGACAACTTGTTCTGTAAAGGAAAGTTTTCTTACTTCTGGAGCTACCTCTGGCATTTTTACACGTTCAGGGTCGAAAAGTGTGAAATCAGGCTCAGAAACAAATCCTTCATAATTTTCTTTTCGGTGAGTCAGGCTTGCTTTAAGCACTGAATATTGGTCCGAAGGGAGGAATTTTTCCTTATCTGTTTTTTCATCTTTTGGGGTAAAAACAAAAGTACTTTTATCAGAGTGAATATGTAGATAGTCTCGGGAAAGGCGGAGAGTCCCTGCGGGACAAATATCGACACAAAGACCGCAGAAACAGCATCGGCCGTAATCCATCTGAGGCCTTTTATTTTGTTTACCTGGTTTTGATTCCAGATCAGGGATTTCAACCATTTTAATGGCTTCATTCGGACAGATATCAGCACAATTCCCGCATCCCGTGCAACTGTCCCAATCGTTGAGATGGAAGCCGCGGTACCGCTGGGCCGGTTCTTTTGGTTCAAAGGGATACCGCAATGTTTTTGGTTTCTTGAAGAGAAATCTTATTGATTTTAACGGACTGAATAAGCTTGGTTTTTCCATTAATCTGGCATTCCTTTTTTTCTCAATTACCTATCTATTTCAGGAGCGACGACATATAAACTTATCATAATATTGCCTACATCGGCGATACTCGCATTTTCCAGCGCTTTCTCAAGCACTGTCAGACCATGGGGATATGAAGGTGTCCGGAAGTGGACCCGGTAAGGTTTATTCTCACCGTTACTGACAATGTAGAGCCCCAGTTCACCTCTGGAAGATTCGCAGCGTACATACACATCGTTGTTAGGGATAGTCCATTTAAAAGGATTGGGAATTCGGTTATACACCTTCCCTTCGGGCATGGCTTCCAGAAGTTTGAAAATCATGTGAACACTCTCGATCATCTCATCCCTGATCACCAGAATCCGGGAATAGGCATCTCCATCCTCTCTGATAGGTACCTCCCAGTCCACTTTGTCGTATGCAGCATAAGGTTCAACCTTTCTGATGTCGTATTTCATTCCAGTTGCTCTCAGAACCTGGCCGGTTCCTCCCATATCAATCGCTTCTTTTCTGGTCACCGTTCCAATTCCTTTAGCACGATTAACAAAAAGTCGGTTATTAAAGAAGGTACTGTTGTAATCAGGAACACAGCTCCCTATAGAGTGGAGTGTTTTCACAATTTTTTCTTTAAATCCATTCGGAAAATCACGCCTGACGCCTCCGGGCCATATGTAGATATGATAGGCTCTGCCTCCAGTTAGTTCCTCAAACAAATCCAGAATCAAATCCCGGTGATACATAGCCCATTGAGCGACTGTGTCAAAACCGAGCATGTTTGAGTAGGCCCATAATCCGAAAAGATGTGAACCCACTCTGGCGAGTTCAAGGTAGATACTTCTTATATAATGGGCTCTCTCTGGAACTTCAATCTTAGCCAGTTTTTCTACACCCATGGCATAAATCATTTCCATAGAGTCAGGTTCCACCACATTTATTCTGCAGACAAGAGTAAAATTCTGAATCCAGCTGCGCAATTCCATGAGCTTTTCGAAACCTCGATGCAGGTAGCCAGGATTAGCATCAGCTTTTTGAACTCTGTCACCCTCTACTTTCAGAGTAATACTGAAATTTCCAACCATTCCCAGGTGTTGAGGACCGTAATATAGTTCAAGCTCTCTCATTTTTTCGCTTCCTTTTGGACGAATGGGATTTTATCGAAAACATTTTTAACATAGTCTCTTGTATCGAAGTCCTTTCTGAAAGGAGGAATTCTATATTCCCTACTCAGGAAAAGGGGTGTGAGTCTGGGATGTCCTACAAAATGAATACCGAAAAGTTCATGTATTTCTCGTTCGTAGGGTTCTGCGTTTTTAAAGATCGGGATGACTGAAAGGAACTGTGGTTTTTTTCTGGAAATTTTTGTCTTCAGGATAATGTTGATTTTATCTCTATCAGGATTGTATTGTTCATCTTCCTGCATGTAGGCAGAGAGGATATACACGAGCTCAAACTTGTTTTCATGGATCCAGTCCACGCAGGAGATGAGGGCCAGATGGTTGAACCCGGTATTTTTAAGAAAGCTCAGAACGGCCATGACAGATTCTTGTTTAGCCGTCAGCACTATCCGATCCTCTTCCCGAAGGTCAACTTGAATTTCAGTGAAAAAGGATTTAATTTTTTCTATCAGTGAATGATTCATAATCGGATACCTCTCATCCCTTAGCCGCTTCTTTCAGACCCTTTTCCTCCACTGGAAACAGGGGAGGCCAACTTAATTTCCCTAATACCCGTTCCTGATTAGCGCGATAATATTTATAATTCTGGCGGTAATTTTTATAACCTTCTGCCATGTCTTTATCGATTAATTTCCAGAGGTGAGTGACCGCAATAAAGATGGCTTCCGGCCGGGGCATACATCCGGCAATCCATTCATCTATGGGAATGTATTTATCAAGGTGCTTGATTGTATTGTATGAATCCCAGTACATCCCGCCATTGATAGGGCAGGATCCGAATCCAACTGTATATTTCGGGTCTGGCATCTGTTCGTAAGTTCTGATAATAGACTTTAGGGTTTTAAGCGAGACATATCCAGTGATAAGAAAGAGATTTGCTTGTCTTGGGGTAGCCGCAGGAAGGACGCCAAAACGCTCCGCGTCCCAGCGTGTGGTGATGGTCGGGGGAACCTCGATAATTCCACAGCCAGTGCCAAAATAAACCGCATGAAGGGAATATTTTTGACCCATCTTTGAGGGCGATTTCAGCCATTTTATTAGTTTATTTCGATCCATTCTAAACTCATC
Organism: uncultured Eubacteriales bacterium; assembly: GCA_964599635.1. Classification (GTDB taxonomy): domain Bacteria; phylum Acidobacteriota; class Aminicenantia; order Aminicenantales; family Aminicenantaceae; genus WJMT01. The sequence goes on from CAZRGM010000039.1 coordinate 56,687, forward strand.
CTCTATGATTAAAAAATATCCATTTATTTCAAAACAACAATAATTAAGCCAATGAAGGCGATCAGTGTCGGCCATCTCCATAAATATTTTATGGCCTGTTCAGTTCTCATACGCGGGAGCACAGCGTTGATAAACAGTCCCAGAATGAAAACAGCCAGGATTTTAAGAAAAAAGATCAGGACATTCTTTGCGCCACCCAGAAAGAGATTAACAAATAATGAGATTCCGATAACTAGTGTCAGGGCATGCTGGATCTCAGCAAGGGCTAGATAGGGGCCGCCGTATTCTACCATTGGACCGGACGAAATTTCTTGAGGAGCCTGAACAATATCAAAGGGGCGGATTCCCAGTATGGCTGGAAGAATCAGGATATAGGCGATCCCTGATAGGACCAAAGGCAGTGAGAATAAAGCTTCGCCCGATTCCTGCTGCAGTGCAACGATTTGGGCTATGGAGATAGTGTGATAATGGGTCATCACAGCAAGCATAATAAACAGCAATGGAACTTCGTAGCCAAGCGCTAGTATGAGTTCACGCGAGATGCCGATACTGATATTCGGGTTTGCCGCTTCCCCTCCGCTGAGGGCGATTCCCAGTGGAGCCAACAGCATGAGATAGAGGATAACCAGAAGGCCCCCGGAGCCGCTGAGAGGATGCATCTGTCCGAAAGGGATAAACATCAGGACAACTAGAGAACCTGTCAATGAGAGAACGATCCCGAGATTAAATAAATGTCCATGACTTACGCTCCTCTGACTAAAAAGACGGATAATGTCAATGATCGGCTGAGTTATGGGCGGGCCGTAACGCCATTGAATACGGGCCATAATCTTTCGGGACAGCCCAAGAAAGAATAATCCTATGATTAAAGCTAAAAGCGGGGAAATGATGAAATAAATAAATTGCATTACCAAAGGCTCCATTTTAATTGAACAAATATCAAAAAAGCCAGAAACAGCAGGATGTACATTATGTAATGACCTAAGTATCCGCTGTAGGTTTTTCTTATGACACCGCATAAATTCTGGGTCCATTCAGCGAGTCTTGTGTAGAAAGCGTCTATAAAATCCTTCAAGTAAGGGGTGATCATCCTGTAGAGAGGGTTATAAAAGTCAACCGTATAATGATACTTGCCTTCCGGAATAGAAGCTCCAGCGGCATAAGTATCTTCTTGAGAGGTCGAAATGGGTTTGGGCCCTGCCTTTAAAATCAGCCATATAATAAAAAACACTACGAGGATGACAGCAAAGATATTGATGGTATTCAGTGTGCCGGTATCTGAAGCAATCCCCCATATGTTTATATTCAATGATTTAAGTCCGAATGATGTAGTAATAATATTATTGATTACCTTAAGCGGAATTCCAGGAAGAATACCAAAAACGATAATGATCAAGCTGAATATAACGATAGGAAGCTGCATGCTGAAGGGAGCTTTCTTTAAGTCCTTGTATTTTTCAGGGAGCTGTCCCAGGAATATATTATGCAGGAACTTGTAGAGCGAGAGAATAGTTCCCCATGTTCCTATGAATGCAAAAAAGGCAAGAAATGGGTGACCGTCCAGGATGAGTGTTTTGTATATCAACCATTTGGAAACAAATCCATTGGTTAAAGGGACGCCTATTAAGCCGCAGGTTCCTACCAGGGCTCCAATAAAAACAACGGGCATTTTTTTGATCAATCCACCCAATGAATTCAAGTCTCTGATACCACCGGTTCGGTATTCTATAGCTCCGACCACTAAGAACAAGAGAGCGATGTACGAGGTGTGATTAACGATGTGAAAAGTGCCGCCTGTGACTCCCAGGCTGGTACCTAGAGCAACCCCTAAAATCATGTATCCACCCTGGCCGACACCATGCCAGGCCAACAGTCTTTTAGCATCATTCTGGAGCATCGCAATAAAGGTGGGGATGACTATATTGATGACTCCTATCCAGGCGAGTATATAATGGAAACTCTGGATCCCGCCTTCTACGCCCAAGAAAAGCTTTATTCCCATAACAACATTAAAGATTAACAGAAAGCCGTACATCCCCATCCTTACCAGAATTCCAGAGAGCACGGCAGAGAAAGGAGAGGGGGCTTCGGAATGGGCAGGAGGGAGCCAAGTATGTAAAGGCCAGACCGCATTCTTAATGCCGAAAGCAATGAAAAAGAGGATTAGAAGGAGTAATATGAATCCAGGAGATGCCGAGGCCATAAAAGGGTGAATTTCAGATATGATGAGTGTGCCGAAACTGGCATAGATGGATAATATCCCGACTAAGTAAGCCACAGAGCCGACGAGCGACATGATGATATACTTCATTCCTGCCGCTAAAGCGCGGCCACGGTTGTAGCTTATCAGAAGGAATGTGCTCCATGACATAATTTCCCAAAAGATGAAAAAGGAAACCATGTCGCCGCTTAATACAATACCCAACATTCCGCTATTAACAAGAAGCATCATCAGGAAAAAGAAATCCGTTTTTTCTTTATCTTTTATATAGCTTAGAGAAAAGATGATAGTCAGAACCCCCACCAGAGCTATTGTGACTGCAAAGAACCAGGAGAATGTATTGATCCTTAACAGAAGCGGGAAGCCTAAAAATTCTGAAATATCGACGGAGAAAGACTTGCCGTACTGAGAGCTCAATAAGACCAGCACAGTCAGAGTTACGGCAACGGAAAGGACATTACGAAGGATAAAGGAAATTTTACCTAATAGATAAGCCAGTATCGCACCGCCGAAGGCAATGATCAGTACAAGTTCCAAAATCATAGCAGTACACTCCTGATATAATCCATTTTGTTAAGAAACTCTGAGGCCGCAGAGTTCAAGATTCCTGTAACAATTTTGGGATATATTCCAATCACTATGATCAATATCATAAAAAGAAACATTGGGATCAGGGCAGCTGCAGGAGCATCATGCCTGTTGTTCCCTTCTTTCCCTCCTTTAAAATAAATCACCTGGATGACTCTGAAAAAGTAGGTTCCTTCAATGACTGTTGCCAGCAACGCAAGCCCGATGAGCAGGGTAAAAAGAATCTCTTCTTTTGCCAGGGCTGATTGAATAATCAGCAGCTTGCTGGGAAAGCCAACAAAAGGAGGGAGACCTACAAGAGAAAAGGCACCGATGGTGAAAGCCAGAGAAGTTAGGGGCATGCGTTTTCCCATCCCTTCGAACGAAGAAATTTCCATTGATCCGCTACGGATTATCATATAACCGGCTGCCAGAAAGAGAAGTCCTTTACTTAGAGTGTGACTTATCATTTGAAACAGGCCACCCGTGACCGCATCGGATGTGGCGATTGCTATGGCAAAAACAATAAATCCGATCTGTCCGATACTGGAGTAAGCCAGCATTCTTTTAACATTATTTTGACTGAAGGCACTCATTTCACCGATCAGAAGGGTTAAAACTCCCAGGAACACAAAGAATATATAAAAATTGGTGATGCCGAAAACAGTAAAAAGTATCCGGACCACTGCATAAAGCCCTACTTCGATGGCAATGCCGGAAAGGATCGCGCTGATCGATGACGGAGCCGAAGAGTGGGCATCAGGCAGCCAAGCATTGAGCGGGAATATGGCGGCTTCGACTCCCAATCCTGTAACTATCAGAAAAAGGGGAATAAAAACAGAGTTTGAACTCGTTGACTGAATCTGATTCGCAAGGTCTGCCATATTTAAGGACCCGAAGAGTCCGTATAGCAGGCCTATTCCAATGAGAAGAAGGCTTGATCCTAGAGCTCCCTGAATCAAGTACTTTACTGCAGATTCGATACCGGATCGATTTCCCATGTATGCGACCAGAGCGTATGATGAAATGCAGAGAATCTCAAAGAATACAAAGAGGTTAAATATGTCGCCGGTCATCACAACACCCGTTGCTCCCGTTAGGAGGAGCAGATAAAGAATATGGTATTTCTCTTGGGGCCCTTCCTTGATATAGACCAGTGAATAAATGGCCACAAGAAAGCCGGCCAGCGCAATTATTGTTGAAAATAAGACCCCAACCGGTCCCGCTACGAGATTGATGCAGAAAGGAGGCGGGAATCCACCGATTTTAACAATAACAGGACTCTTTAATGCTGTGGGAATAAGGAGGAGGCTGATGATAAGATTAAATAAAAAGGCAGCGATTGGAATAAATTTTATGATCTTTTTAGATATCAATCCAAAAAGGGGCACAGCGAAAGTAAGTCCTAAAGGAACAGCGATTAAAAGAACCGGATTCACCATCTTTGCTCCTTAATTTGTCTTAAATCCAGCACTCCATAATGATGATACAGCCTGATAGCTAAGGACAAAGCTAAGGCCAAAACCGAGACCCCGATAACGATGGCGGTCAGCACCAGCGCTTGAGGAACCGGATCGACCATGGTTTGATTTTCGAGGGCAGGATTTGAAAATATAGGGGCCGTCCCTTTGCTGATATATCCCACAGAGACCAGGAGAAGATTAACACCTGTTTCAAGGATATTAAGCCCTATGATCATCTTGATCAGGTTGCTTTTTAAAAGCATAATAAGCAGACCAATAAATATGAGTCCAAAGGCTCCGATATAATAGATAGTATCCTGAAGGAAACTAATTATGTGAGGAATACTCATCTTTATCTCCTGTCAAGCCAACATGATTCATTTACTTTCCTCCACTAAATTATCGATGATTCCTGATATTTCGGATCCCACTTTAAATCCAATGGCGATATAAATTATAGGGATGACGCCGGCACTGAATAAAAGGTTTAATTCTCCTTTTGGGAGATAATTAGAGAGGAAATAGTGTCCTCCTACCGTAAGACCAACCAGTCCAATAATGATAAAAACTAGTCCCCCGAGGGATTCAGCAATTTTGTTTCCAGTTTGACTGACACGCCTTCCCTGACAGCCAAGATAGATCAAAACAAAAGCCGAGGCAATAATAGCACCGCCCTGAAAACCTCCACCTGGCGTGAGATGCCCATGAATGAATATATAACCCCCGAAGAGCAGGATGAGAGGAAACAGAAACCGGCAGCCTGTAGTCAGCACTAAACTGGCTGGTTCAATTTGTCTTTTCTCTTTTTTTCTACGGGTCGTCAGAACAGCCCCTAAACCGATGGAAGCCACAAAGAGGACAGTTACTTCTCCAAGAGTATCAAAGCCTCTGTAACTGACCACTACAGAAGTCACAATATTTGAAGCACCAGTTTCTTCTCTCCCATTATCAATGTAGTAATTACCTACTTTTGTTTTAGGTTCTCCAAAGGGGATTTCATTCAGAACGACTATGATTCCACTTGCAATAATGATCAAGAGAATAATGCTTATGAACGCTCTCATTTTTCATGCCTTTTTGTTCGCCTAATAGCAATAATGAATACCGCGGTAACCAGTGCAGCTCCGATGGATGCTTCCGCCATAGCAACATCCGGAGCCTGGAGAAAATAAAAAAGGATAGCGGCAATGAGGCTAACCATGCATGAAGAAATCACTGCATTCATGAGATCTTTAAAAAACATGGCAGCGATGGCTCCAGCAAGCATTAATAGAATAAGTAATGAAACAATGTATATCATTTTTCTTCCTTGAATTTCTCAAAATCCTCTGTTTTATCCACAACACTTTGATCGCAAAGAGGGGTGCCGCTTTTACGTGAAGCCCTGCCGATGGCATGGCTAGAGATAGGATTAGTTACCAAGACAAAAAGGGCGATGAGGAGAGCTTTCCAGAACCAGGATGGCTCTATAATTCCGATTCCCACTATAGTGAAGAAAGCCCCCAATGTGGTGCATTTGGTTCCCGCTTGGATTCGGTTATAAACGTCAGGAAGCCGAAAAACACCAAGATTTCCAAGAAATAGAAATATCGTCCCAATTCCTGTAATAGCTATTCCTAAAATTTCCATTTAAATCCCTCTTTCTAGGAACCGGGCAATGGCAACTAATCCGACAAAAGCCAACACTGAATACACCAGACTCACATCTAGATAGATGTATCTTTTAAAGAAAAAAGCCAAAAGGACGAGCAAGGCGACAACTGTGGTCGTGATCGTATCCACAGCCACAGCTCGGTCTGATGCGGTAGGTCCCTTCAACATTCTTAAAAAAGAAAGGAAAATGCCTAGGCAAATAATAATTAAAAAAATATAAACAATTGTTTCACTCATTCATGCAAATATCACTCTCAAATATTTTTCAAACCTTTCGCCGATGATCTTGGTGGCCTTTTGGGTGTCTTCTGATCGGACGTTGATCCAGTGAATGAGCAGCTTATCGTCTAGAATATCCAGAGTAAAAGTTCCGGGAGTCAATGTAATAGAATTTGCGAGGATCATTTTTGCAATATCCTGCTTCAATTGTGTTTTGATGATGACGATTCCGGGCTTAATGGGCATTTTTGGATGAATCACGCGATAAGCCACATCAATATTCGCCATGATGATTTCTTTGAAAAGTACGATGACATAGGCCACGGAAAATGCGATTCGTTTGGCACTCAGTGGAGGCAGTCCCAATCCGACATAATATTTATACAGAATCAGAGAAAGAATGAGGCTGATAATGATGCCGATACTGATTTCCTGCCAGTGAAAGCTTAATGTTAATAAAAGCCAAATAATAAAAAGTATCAAAAAAAGATAAATAAAACTTTTTAAACAAAAACTTGTTTTGTTCTTAGTTTCTGCCATAGCCTGAAGGAGCATTTTAAAGGGATAGATTTTAAAAGGCAAGTACTTTTTTGATTTTCTTGTTATTGACTGAACAGATGAGTTTGTGTACTATTTATATCTGGCTGGTTAGATTTGATAAAATCCAAAAAAACAATCATAAATCACTCTAAAAAAGTTCAATTTAAGAAGAATCAGGAATAGAAAAGAAGGATTTGAAGGGGGGTTGAGAGTGATGAGATGTTTTTATGGATTTAATTTTTTAGTCAATAAGCCTGGTTATTCACGAGTCAAGATTGCTGTAGATGCGAGACACAAGGCATGAAGGTGGGATCTTTCATTGCGAATGCCTTGGTACAAAGCAGATGCCGTGAGATTGGCTCGCCTGAAAGGAAAAAAATGGCGATTCAAATGAAAAAGGCTCAAAAGAAAAATGTTCCATTCATTGTTCTTGAAAAAATCATGCAGATCGCTGAAAATGAAATAATAATGGATGTATCGCCGTTTTTTTATGAAGTGTTCAGGTAAGATATTGAAAGGAGAAGATGATGAAGGTTGATAATGAAGAAATCTTTGCCATGAAGGCAGGAGAAGAACTTGATAAAAAAATTGCTTCTGAACTTATGGATGGGGTGCCCGATCGCTACTCGGAAGACCTTTATTCTGCTTGGAAAGTCATGAAGAAACTGGAAGAAATGGGTTGGAGAATGGATATTATGTCGTCTTTAAAGGGGGAAAATGTGGGAGGAGTCTTGATGTCTCACGGGAATCCGATTAGCTTCAATTATCTGGTCGGAAGAAATGTGGAGAGTGATAGCCTTCCTGAAGCAATCTGTAGGGCTGCCTTGCTCATTGTTAATAATTCTCAGCGGATTGCTGATCTTGAATCAAAATTTTAATCGCTATTTTTTTTATAAATTGATCAGGTTAAAAGAGCTGCAAAAATTTTTGAGTGACTGACATGAAAGAAGCGCTATTTTACGAAAAGCTGGACAATAAAAAAGTCAGATGCCGTTTGTGTGCTTTTAACTGTATGCTTCGGGAAGGAAGAGAAGGAATATGCCGAGTCAAAAAGAACATAGGTGGAAAACTTTATACTTTTGTTTACGATAAGCTGATTGCAGCTAATCCAGATCCCATTGAGAAGAAACCATCTTATCATTTTGCACCAGGCACTCACACTTACTCCATAACCACACCAGGTTGTAATTGGAAGTGTAAATACTGTCAGAACTGGAATATCAGTCAGGGAGAAATAGAAGGGTGGGAATTATCCCCTGAAGAGATTGTTAAGAATGCAAAATCATATGATTGTCAGGGTATAAGTTATACTTATGGAGAGCCGACTATATTTTATGAGCTAACCTATGATACGGCAAAATTAGCTCATAAGGAAGGGATGTACAATACCTATGTCACTAACGGCTATATCAATCCGGAACCCATCAAACAAATCGCTCCTTATTTGGATGAAGTCACGGTTGATTTTAAGGGCTCTGGTGATAAGGAGTTTATGAGAAAATTTTCTAAAGCTCCTGGGCCTGAACCCATTTTCCGTGCGCTAAAGGAGTATAAAAAACAAGGTGTTTTTATAGAAATCACTGACCTCATTGTCCCCAAAATGGGGGATTCGATGGAGAGGGTAGGAGAATTAGTCGACTGGATAATGGATAACCTGGGAGATGAGACCCCTCTTCATTTTTTGAGATTCTTTCCAGCCTATATGGTTAAGGATCTTCCCAGTACTCCCATTGAAACTTTAGAAAATGCCTATCATAGAGCCAAAGATAAGGGAATGAAATATGTCTATTTAGGGAATGTTGGAGGCAAAGGAAACAATACTTACTGTCCTGAGTGCGGGGAACTTCTTATTGAAAGACGGGGGATGAGTCTATTGAGAAACAGAATCAAAAACGGGAAATGTCCTTTTTGTGGGGCTAAAATTAATATAGCTGGAGAGAGATGGATTCAAAAGGGATAAAATAATAGGTTCATTTTTTTTTAAGAAGAGAAGAAGCGGCAATGTTGGCGATTTTACTGCGCAGGGAGATCACTGAACCTTGGTCATCCGGGTGCACCCTGTTTGTGAGAAGGATCACATAGATCTGAGTTTCAGGATCTATCCACAAGGATGTCCCTGTGTAACCGGTATGACCAAAGGAATAGGGTCCGAAGAGGTCGCCTCCGCTTGATGAATAAGCGGAATTCAGATCCCAGCCATATCCCCGGCCTGAAAAATAAGCGTGTCTGCAGATTTCAGTCATCCTTTCTACACCCAGAGGGCTTAGGATTCTGACCCCATTGTATTTTCCTTTATTGAGAAGCATTTGGGCATAAATTGAAAGATCATGGGCGGTAGAAAAAAGACCCGCGTTTCCAGAGATTCCTCCCAAAAGCCTTGCCAAAGGATCATGTACAAAGCCTTTGAGAAATAAATCGTTAGCGATTTCAGTGGGAACACACCTTTGTTTTAATTCCTCGGGGGGATTGAAAAGAGTGTGGTTCATGCCCAGAGGATGGAAAATGTTTTCTTTTGAGAATTCAGCTACATTTTTTCCGGTTATTTCTTTAATGATATAAGAAAGACATATGAAATCCAGACAGGAATAATGGAATTCTTTCCCAGGAGGGTTTGTTTTGTTTAGAGATGCAATATAAGTGACCAGGTTCTTAAGGGTACAGAAGCTTCCAAAATTAGGCTCGATGTTATCTTGTTCCAGGTAGGGAGGAAGACCCGAGGTATGGGTTAGAAGGTGCCAGATTTGAATTTCTTCTCCGGATTGACCCTGCTCATTGATAAAGGGTTTGAAACTTGGAATGTAGTCTCTAACTTTCTCCCTTAGGTGGAGCTTTCCTCTCTCCACCAGAATCATGATTGAGGTGGCTGTGGCAATGGGTTTGGTGAGTGAGGCCAGATCAAAAATCATATCATCTTTCATGGGTTTTGGTTGCGGTATCCATTGAGAATTCCCATAGGCTCTAGTGAATCTAACTTTTTCTTTTCTGCCTATCTTTACCACAGCTCCTGGAATATCTTTATTTTCAATGGATTGATGGATGACGTCATTAATTCTCAGCAGGTGCTGTTGGGATATTTCTGGTTCTATGGGTTTATTTTTTACGGGTTTTTGGATTTGGCACTGAGCCGAAAGAAAAAAAAGACAGATAAAAAAGACTCTGTTTAATTTCCTCATGGTTTCACCAACAAACTCATTATAAGAATTCATATCCAAATAGGGAAGGAATAATTGATTATTGCCTGTAAATATGATATAAAATTTATTTATTTGAGCGATTTGGCAAGAGTTCTTTTGGGAAAAGATTAGTGAGGAATGCATGATTATTCCCCTTAGGGGGAATAATTTCAGTGAAACTCAGGAAAAATCTTTCTGTTGTTAAAGTTGTTTTCTATTCAACGAATAGACTTAAATGGAGAGGATAATTGTTTGATCAAGTTTTAGATTTTTTTTCGAAAATATCAGGAATCCATTTGAATATACTGGTCCTTTTAGGATTGGCATTATTCGGAGGGACTTTTGGAGGCCGTTTATTTCAAAGACTTCGGATACCGCAGGTTGTGGGATATATTGCCGTAGGAATTCTTTTGGGTCAGACGGGAGCCAATATCGTCAATAAACAAGTTGTGGAGTCCTTTTATCTTTTCAATTATTTTGCTCTCGGTCTCATTGGTTTTACTATCGGAGGAGAGTTAAAAAAAGAAACCTTCCTCAAGTACGGGAAGCAGATTATCTATGTGCTCATGTTTGAAGGGATCGCTGCATTTGTTTTAGTCACTGTTCTGGTGGGAGTGGTGGGAAGCTTTTTGCTTAAAGATTCAAGTGTGGCCTGGGCTCTTGGATTGCTTTTAGGCGCTATCGCTTCGGCCACAGCTCCTGCTGCGACCACAAATGTTCTGTGGGAGTATAAGAGCAAAGGACCTTTGACCACCACTATTCTAGGTATTGTGGCTATGGACGATGGCCTGGCTCTTCTTCTTTTCGCAGTGGCATCCAGTTTTGCTGGCCTGATATTGGGAAATGGAACTTCTGGTCTGTTGGGCGTGTTCATCTCACCTTTGTACGAAATTTTGGGGTCCGTATTTATCGGTGCTTTTTCAGGATGGATTTTAAGCAAAATATTGGCAAAACACAGCGAAGAAGATCGAGTTCTTGCTTTTTCCATTGGGATTGTTCTTTTAACACTGGGGATAGCGCTTCTCCTCAATTTTGACATCCTTTTGGCTTCTATGTCATTGGGAGTCACAGTGGTCAACTTAACTCCCCGAAAAAGTAAAGATATGTTTAAGCTCTTAGGAGGATTTACGCCTCCTATTTTTGTTCTTTTTTTTGTGCTGGTCGGATCTGAATTGAACTTGAGTTATATGAGCATTCCACTGGTCTTGATCGCAGTTATCTATCTTATAGGGAGGACAGCAGGCAAAATGGCAGGCTCCACACTAGGAGCGCGGATATCTCATGCTTCAAAGACGGTTCAGAAATATCTCCCTTGGTGTCTATTCAGTCAGGCAGGTGTGGCCATTGGACTTTCAATTTTAGCAGGGCATATGTTTCCAGGAGAAGTGAGTAACGCAATTGTCATCATCATCATCTCAACAGTTTTTGTTTTAGAGCTCACTGGCCCGACTTTTGTTAAAATGGCGGTGACCAAAGCTGGGGAAGCAGGACTTAATGTGACTGAAGAGGATTTGATAAGAAAAAGTAAAGTAAAGGATATAATGGATCAAAATCCTCCTCTTATTTATGATAATATGTATTTAAACAGGATACTTGAAATATTCAGCAACAATGACAATCTTTATTATCCTGTAGTTGATAAAGATAAATATTTAAAGGGGATTATAACGATTGATCACTTGAAAAAAACATTTATGCTTTCCGGATTGAATGAGTTTCTGATGGCTTTTGATTTAATGGAACCCGTGATTGCAGTCATCCACCCAGATACTTCTATGACTGAAGCAAGGGATGAGATGGCAAGAAACCAAATGGAATGCCTTCCTGTTGTCACCAAGGACAATAAGTTAGTCGGGTTTATTGAATCCCGTTCTATACAGAGACTTATCTCCCAAAAAATAGCTGAATTAGAAAGAAAATCCATGAATTTGGAAGCTTATTAACATAAAGAAGCGATAGGCGAGTCGATAATGGATACGTTATATAAACAAAAATTTCATGTCCGTAATTTTGAAGTTGACTTCAGCGGAAAACTGAAGGTAGAGACAATGCTTGATTTTCTTCAAGAGTCCGCAGCTCGACACGCTGAAAAATTAGGACTTTCTGGAGAAGATATGTTGAAAAAGAATCTTGCGTGGATCCTTTCCCGATACCATATAAGAATTCATTATTACCCGAGAAAAGGAGAAACGGTAGAAGTTATAACTTGGCCATCTTTGATCCAAGGGGTTTATACGTTACGTGAGTATGAGATATATACTTCAGAATTAAAAGCTGTGGAAGCTTCATCATCCTGGATGGCCGTTGATTTAAAAACGAAGAAACCCGTGAGAGTCAAAGAGAGTCTTTCTTCCTTTTTATTGGAGGCAAGAAGAGCTGTCAACGATGATTTTAAGCGGCTACCCGATTTTAATCACACTGATTTTGAAAAAAGGTTTCCCGTATTGAAAGCCAATCTTGACTTCAATCGTCATGTCAATAATGTGGTGTATATTCACTGGGCTGTGGAGACAGTACCCAAAGAGATCATTATGGATTTAAGGCCGTTTAGAATAGAAGTCAACTATAAAAACGAAACATTTTATGGGGATTGGGTCACTTCACGGACCCAAAAAATGAGTGAAAAGGGGAATCCCCAGTTTATCCATTATCTTGTTCGGGAAAGTGATGGCCAGGAAATTGCCCGTTTAAGAACAGAATGGGCTGATTTATGATCTCGATGATCATCATTTCTTTTGATTGAATTGTTCATACTTTTCAATATCGATGGATAAACCACTGTCCTGTGTTGATCTTGTTCTGTATGAGTTTTGCAGCCATTTTTTTATAAAAAAAGCGTGTCAGGGGAAGCAGCATGCTCAATCCCATAATGTCTGTCATAAATCCTGGAGTCAGAAGAGCAAATCCCCCGATGAGAATAAAAAAGCCTTCTAACAATTCTTTGGCAGGGGTTTGTCCCTGTTCTATGGATTGATTGATCTTCTGAATAATTTTTAAGCCCTGGCTTCTGGCAAGATAAGCTCCTATAATGCCTGTCATGATTATGATAAGGATGGTGTTGGGAGCCCCTATGAGTCCCCCGATTTCTATTAATATATAGAGCTCGATGATAGGAATCAATGTGAAGAGAAGAAGAAGTTTCAGAAACATTTTATTTTAATCGACATTTTTTATGAATAATTCAGGATATTGGCTCATTTTTTTTTGGAGTTTATTTATGATGTCTTTAACTTCAGGTTGGTCAGTTTTGATTTCTAATGATTTTTTGAATAGTTTTAAGGCCTGTTCTTTTTTCCCAAGTTCCAAATAAATTTTTCCCGCTTCTGTGTGAGCTTCAGCATTTTCTGGGTATAATTTCAGTGCAATATCAATAAGCAAAAAGAGTTCCTCTAGTTTTTCTGCCTTTTGAAGCTTTTCCGCAAAAGAACTGAAATGGTCAAAACTTACAGGATTTAAAGAGTGAGATTCTTTATAGAATTTAAATGAGTCTTCACTATCATTTTTAAGCACATAGCATTCGGCAAGAAGGAGAAGAATCAAAGAATTATCCGGATAAATTCCTGTGCTTTTTTGAAGAAGGGACATGGCTTTATCTATTTGATTATTCCTCATGAATGAATAGGCTGAACCTATAATTTCCTCTGAGAAATCAGGATAAATTCTTGATTTTTGTGAGAATTGTTCTAATTTTTGCAGTAAAGCAGCAAAATCTGTTTCAATAGTGATGTGCAGGGTTCGAAACTCGTCCGTATAAGTTTGCTCCCAATCTTTTTGAAGTTTTTGAATGATTTGGTTGGTTTCTTTTCTGAATCTAAAATCAGAAGCCAGTTTGATATAGTCTGAAAAGAAGGCCAAGGGACCTGATTGATGATATTCTCTAAGCTTAGAGAGGCCATAAGCTTTATCAAGATAAGAGGCCATATGGACTCCCATTTTTATAAAAGGCATTCCTTCTGAAGGATGAATTCCATTTTTTAATTTATTTTGGGCCTCTTTAAAGCTTGTTCTCAGTGTGTTTTTTCTAGTGTATTTATTAAAATAATCAAATGATTGGCTGATTTCTTTTCGGCTTTCTGCCATTTGTAAACCGAAGTAATCATATTGGCTGAGTCCGTAATTAAATATCTGGGATAGGGCGTTGTAAACCGCCTGTTCATAAGCGTCCAGGACAAAACCGGTGCTGTTTAGATCTTGTTTTAGGATAAGCTCGGAGAGAGTATTGATGTAAGGGGAGAGATCGGCACCTTCAAGATTTGTCCCAACTGAAACAGCAAATTTTTCAGTGGGAAAGATAAGAAGGTGTGTTCTTGTTTCAGGCTGTGAGCCGCTGTGAGCCACCATAAAATGACCTTTTAGGGGGGATAACCTCCATCCCATCCCGTACCAAGTCAATTGTCCCTCTTTCGTAGTCATAGAGGTAAAAAGCAAATCCCACGTTTCAGGTTTTAGAATTTTTTTCTCGCAGATTCCTTTAGAATATTTCAAAAGATCTATCACTGTGGAACGAGTCCCTCCGGCGGCAAACCGGCTGGATATGTCCACAAATTCCGAATTTTTTATTTCCCCGTCTATCAGGCGATACCCCTGGACTCGATGGGGGATTAGTTCTTCGGGAGAGTCCATTCTGGAATCATTCATGCCTAAAGGATGAAAAACATTTTTTCTGATATACTCTCCATAAGATTCGCCTGAGGCTTCCTCGATAACCGCACCCAGCAGGTTGAATCCATAACTGGAATAATTGTATTTAGTCCCTGGTTCGGCTACCAGCTCAAAATCTTTAAATACAGATACAGCCTGTTCAGTGTTCATGTGATCCTTGAAATGACCTTCCTTGTCATAGTCTTTGTAGTGGCTGATTCCACTCAGATGGCCCAGAAGCTGGCGCACGGTGATAGGCCACTTTTTTTGAGGAAAGTAAGGTACGTAGGACTGGACTTCTTTATCTAGATCAATTTTTCCTTCTTCAACTAGCTTGAGAACCGCTAAAGCTGTGAAAGTTTTTGATACAGAGGCCATGCGATAAGAGCTTTGAGGTTTGGCCTTGACCATGTTTTCAAGGTCTGAGTAGCCAAATCCTCTAGCCCAGGTAAAATCATCTTTCATAAAGCCTATAGAAAGTCCGGGGATTTTATCTATCTTCATCTTTTTATCAACATACTGCTCAAATTTTTGGATGGCTTCGCCAAAATCTTGATCTTCTTTTTGGATTTCTAAATCCGAGTATAGATTTGAATTTAAGAATAGGAAGCTGAGGAGTATCAGAACAAAGGTTGTTGCTTTTTTAATCATTTTTTCAATTCCTGTGAGTTGATTTAAGTAAAACACCATTCATTATATTATACATTCTTGGAATCAAATAAAGTTTTTTGGCGGATTCATTTTTGACATTTTGTGTTTTTGTTGTCTAGTATAGGGTCAAATTAAGCGAGGGAATTTCCAGCAGCAGGGCACCTGCTGACCTCTTGAATACTTTTTCGGCAGTGGGGGTGCCTGAATTGGATTTATGTTTTGACTTTATATTTTTATTCTATGTATGATTAACCTGAACCATTTATAAAAGATGGAAATGTTTTTAACTTTTGAATAATCTAGGTAAGACCCCCAAATCGTTTTAAGGAGGTATCATGTCTATTAAAAACTTCAAAAAATATTTTATATTCGCTTTTCTGACTGCTGTTTTCATTCTTTTCCCGACTGGTTTAAAGGCACAGAAAGAGAATAAGGCGTATCAATTCACAGTCACTCATGAAGTCAAGCACACTCCAGTCAAAGACCAAGCCCGTACAGGGACCTGCTGGTGCTTTTCAACGGTTTCTTTTATAGAATCCGAAGCTATGCGTTTGGGAGCTGATATTCTGGATATTTCTGAAATGTTTATTGTCTATAACAACTACCAGAAGAAAGCGGAGAACTATATTCAGATGCACGGCACTGCCAATTTCGGTCAGGGGGGGCTGAGTCATGATGTGATGGATCGATTTCGAGAAAAAGGAATCGTTCCTGAGTCCGTGTATAATGGGATGAGACTGGGTAAAGATACCCATGACCACAGTGAGATGTTTCGTGTTCTGAAGGGGCTTGTGGATGGTGTGGTCTCATCAAGACAGCCCACCATTCAGTGGAAAACTGCCTTGGCAGGAGTTTTGAACGCTTACTTAGGTATACCTCCGGAAAAGTTTGAGTATGAAGGCAAAACGTACACTCCCCACACTTTTGCTGAAGAAAAAGTTATGATTGATCCTGATCACTATGTGGAACTCACCTCATATACCTGGGCCCCTTTTTTCGGCAAGTGTATGCTGAAGGTCCCTGACAATTGGATTTATAATGATGATTTTTACAATATACCTCTAGACGAGTTAGAACGAGTGGTGGACTATGCCATTGAAAACGGCTATTCGGTGGTCTGGGATGGAGATGTCAGCGAAAAGAGCTTTTCCAGTCGTGACAAAGGTTATGCGATTCTGCCCAAAAAGGAGCTGGCTGATGAGATTACAGAACCTGTGGAAGAAATGGAAGTGAATCAAAAGAGCCGCCAGGAAACTTTTGACAGTTACCGGACGACTGATGACCACCTGATGCACTTTGTGGGCCTAGCTGAAGATCAGAAGGGGAATGTTTATTATTACATCAAAAATTCAGGTGGAGCCGAGGGCGTTTACCATGGCTATCTCTTTATGTCTAAACCCTATTTCCGCATGAAAACAACGGCTGTCATGGTGCACCGCGATGCTCTCCCTTCGGACCTGAAACAGAAGTTAGAGCTTCCCAAGAAATAATAGTCAAAAAAAGAGTTTCTCCATATAAACTGATTGTTAAATAGAGGAATTGAAAAAAGGGAATTCAAAATGACTTCTTTTCTATCGCCGATTGAATTCAAACCTATCGGGATCATTTATAGTCCGTTTAAAGATCCCCGGGGCATGCCTATCCAACCCACTGGGGCTTCTGGAGTCAAAGGTACTGTAGAGGTATTTGAAAAGTATCGAGCCGGTTTAAAAGACCTGGACGGCTTCTCACACATCATTCTGTTGTACTTTTTTCACCAGTCAGAGGGATTTAAACTGCAGGTCGTGCCCTTTATGGATTCGAAACGGCGGGGAGTCTTTTCCACTCGGGCACCCAAACGACCCAACTCAATCGGTCTTTCTGTCGTAAAGCTCAATAAGATCAAAAACGGCGTTTTGTATATCCAGAACGTGGACATCCTTGACCAAACGCCTCTCCTTGATATTAAGCCGTATGTGCCAGAATTTGGGGACCAAGCCAAATTTCGGATAGGCTGGCTTGAAAAATCAGGAAAAAGGGTTTCAAATAAGAAGTCTGATGACCGTTTTAAATAGGATTAGACAGGTCATATGTGTTTTCCTTTTATAAATTGGATAACTTTAACGGATCCGGAAGGGAAAGGATAATTCTGAAATTCTTGAAGGGTTACCCATTTGTGGGTTTGATGATTTAATTTTGGTTTTTCTTTCAATGCACATTGAAAAACATCCAGAGTCACCCGAAATTGTGTATAGGAGTGGTACACACGGGTGAGAAATGGGCCCACTTTCACTTCCAGACCCACTTCTTCTTTGATTTCTCTTTGAAGGGCTTGCTGAGGTGTTTCTCCGTCTCTTATTTTTCCACCCGGGAACTCCCAGAGATCTGACATGAGTCCTGTAGAAGCTCTTTTTTGAATCAAGTATCGCTGGCTGTGGTTTATGATTCCTAAAACGGCTTTGATTTTGTGGAATTCTCGTTTTTTGGGTTTAGGGATGATCTCCTGAGTCCCTGATTGAAAAGCTTTACAGTATTTTTGGATGGGGCATAGAAGACAGGAGGGATTCTGAGGCCGGCAGATCAAGGCTCCTAGTTCCATAAGCGCTTGATTGAATTGGCTTGATTTTTGAGGAATAAAAACGGTCGTGAGAAATGGTCTGAGGATTTTATCTGAGGAAGGATTGGATTCCTCATTCAGGTTTTGAATTCTTAATAAAACTCGGCGGATGTTTCCATCTAGAACAGGGTAGGGCTTTTTGAAAGCAAAACTGAGAACAGCGGCTGTAGTATAGGGACCGAAACCAGGGAGGCTCTTGAGTTGGGAAAAGGTTTGAGGGATTTGTCCTTGATGTTTTTCCATAATGATTTTTGAGGCTTGATGAAGGTTTTTGGCTCTCTGGTAATAACCCAGCCCTTCCCAAGCTTTGAGAACCTTTTGGAGGGAGCTTTGACTTAAAGTTTGGATGTCTGGAAATATCTGAATCCACTTTTTGTAATAGGGGAGAACGGTTTGAACGGTAGTCTGCTGGAGCATGACTTCTGAAATCCATATTTTATACGGATCTTGGGTTTCTCTCCAGGGAAGCTCCCTTTGGTAATGATGGTACCATTGAAGCAGCTTTTCTTGGAAATCCGTTTTATCTTCTTTTTTAAGCATGATTTGAAACCTATCTATTCTATCTTAAAGAAAATCAATTTTTAAGAATTTTTTGAGTGTCTATAATTTGACAGATTAAGGCACATATTGACATCCTTTTAATTATTTTGATCTATAGAAAGAAATATAAAGATTTTGTTCTCTTTTTATTTCTATAGGATTTTTGAAAATCAATCTGTATGGATCCTGTTCTGAAAGTAATCGACATTCAATGTTATCAGAATCTAAGGTGCAGGTCTTTATGGATTTCCAGGGATAGGGGGAAGAAAAAGATATTTCTTTGAGCTTTAAACAGCCAAATTCAGCCTTTAATTTAATGCTTTGGGAGTCCAAAGAATAACTTCCCCAACCGCTTCCCGTAGACCAAAAAGTATCAAAATCTTTTTGATTGATTTTTGGGGAAAAAGAGATGATGTGATTCACACCATCAAAGTGAAAACCAGAAAGAGCCAGCATCACAGCCCAGGATGCCATGGCTCTGGCATAATGATGACCGCATTCCAGTTCATCCCAAGGATTGCGGTTAAATCCTCTGTAGCGCTTCCTTATGGATTCAACGATTTTCAGACCTTTGTCTACACGCCCGGCATAGATGAGAGAAGCAGCTACTTGATACTCAATGCCGGTCCAGACTTCATCTGAATAAACAAAAGGAAGCGCGGGTCGGTTTCCTTTAGGCCATGAACAGAGCAAAAGTCCGGACTCTTCATTAAGAGCATAAACTCGTTGAACATTGGAAAATTGACTCAGGTCTTGATGGAAATTGTACTGGAATATAGAATCCAAAGCTTTATTTATGTGAGGTTTTTCCAGGACATATCCCAAGTTTGTGACAAAAGCAAGATATTGACCTAAAAGCTGGTCAGATAGGCAACCCAAACCATACTGATATTTTGGATAGGATTGTTCATTTTTCAGAGTCGAAGCTTCCCCTCTAACAGATTTTTTTTCTGGATCTTCCGTTTCCTGATTTTTTCTTTTCAGTGACTTGAGATGTTCGGGAATGGTCAAACCTGCTAAAACATTGACTTGTTGGATGTAGTATTCTCCGTTCCACAAGGTCTCATCATGAATTTTTGATCCCTGTTTAAAAATATTTTCATACAGATCAGCGTTTTCCCCCTCTCCAAGAGCTTCAGCCATTTCTGAAGCTGCTTTGAGAGCCGCTAAGTAGAGGGAACCGGTCATGGTGTTGGGTCCATAATATTCAATATCATAAGTGTTGTGCTGTTCACCCTCCATGACTCCGTTTTTATCAGGATCCCACGGCATTTTCAGCATTTCCTGCTGCCATTTATTTTCTTCTTGCACGTGCCCCACTCCATTCCAGGCGAATTCAAGAGCTTTTTTTACCTTCGGCCAAAGTTTTTTGAGCCATTCGGTATCCCCAGATAGTTTCCATTCCCTGTAAACTCTCACGATATTCCCCATCTGACCGTCCGCACATGGCTTGAATTTCCACCAATAGTCTCCAAGGGGCATGAGGGTTCTGAAAACCTGATATCCATTGTCAAAAGTATTGTGGAGGAAGTCGGTTTCTCTAAAACTGCGCTCCAAAGAGGGAAATAGATAAGCCATGGTGTTTTCATAGTTCCAAACATGAGTGCAGTTCATAGGACAGCATCCGCTGTTGTCTGTTAACCCTTCAAATCCAAAAGCTTTTCCCTGTTCAGTGCGGATCAAAAGATTGGTTTTTAGAGAGGATGTCTGCGAAGATAAGGCATCGATGACATAGGATGGATAAGTGGAAGAGAACAGAATATCATGAAAAGCTTTGGTATCTGAATAAAGTTCAGAAATATTTTCGATGAGATAAACGGCAGCATCTAAAGAGTCTTTGAATTGAGTGGAATAATAGTTTCGAAATAATTTTCCCATGACTTCCTTTTCTCTGTTCCAATAATTTTCCCGGTTGGGAAAATACCACGTCAGATAAAAAGGGATGGTTGTTTCTTCGCCAGGTTTTAATTCAACCTGAACCAGGAGAGAAGATACATCACTCCGTTCTTCAGGAGATTCCTGGGCAACTTTAGTTTCAGTTATTTTCCCGTCATCTGAAAAATCATCCCAGAAAACATGAGCGTTGTCCCACCATCCTCCTCTATACCATCTCGTCTGCACATTTATATGTGTGTTTGTGGTGGCATAAGTCATGCTGCCAAATTCCAGAGAATCGGATTCAGGACGGTTTGAAGTCATCCTGATTCCGCGGAAAAGTTGTTTTTAAATATATTGATTGAGATCTTTTCCATATGTTTTCTTTCCGTTTTCGTTTTTGCTTTGAATAGGATTTTGCATGCTGAAGCAGAGGGATGCTTTAATTTTGAAGTTATTTTCATTGCTGAGCTTCCAGTTAAACACGGCTCCTGGGATTCCGCTTCTTTCAGGGTCTAAAGGGATAAAAGGATTATAGGTTTCTAAAATTATTTTTAGGGGAATGTGTTTATCCTTAAATTCAATCCAAGCAAAAGGATATTCTCCTCTAAAGAAGACTTCGTCAAACCGGGAGATACCTGGAAGCTGTGTTCTAGGGATTCCATTCCATGCCACATAAGGGGGAAAAAGCTTTCTTTCCAATATTTTTGCTGTAGGATTTTTTCCTTCAGGTTTCACCCAAATTGAAAAAAAAGTAAGGTTTGGAGCGATGCCTTTTGAAGGGAAGTTAAAGATCTCCATCTCTCGGATTTCTCCTCTTCCCCCTATAGTGATGTTTCCTGAGGCTAATCCTCCCACAGGAAAAGCAATGGTTCTTAGTTCTTCTTCAGTATAAATTTTTGTTCTATGAATACGAGCAGCATTTATAGATCCGGCCACTATCAACAAACAAGATAGAATGATGAATGATTTTTTCATTTTTCCCCCCAGAAGATGATATAATAAACATACAGTTATGCTTATATCAGAGGAAATTCGTTATGTCAAAACAATAAGTGTCCATAAACAAGCTCCATAAAAAATAAAATGGATCCCATTACTTCTGAAGTTATTTTAAGTTTATTTCAAACCATTTCAGATGAGATGAGTACAGCTCTAGTGCGGTCGGCATATTCCACAAACATCAAAGAGAGAAAAGATTGTTCTTGTGCAATTTTTGATCAGCAGGGAAATTTGATTGTTTTGGCTGAAAATATCCCTATCCATCTGGGTTCCATGCAGGGATTGATGAGCCGGATAGGAACAAAGATGAATGATTGGGAATTTAAGCCAGGCGATATACTCATTGCGAATGATCCATTCTTAGGAGGGGGTTCGCATCTTCCGGATGTCACTTTGGTCAAACCTGTTTTCTTTGAGAAAGAGATTATAGGTTTTACGGCAAACATTGCTCACTGGACTGATGTGGGTGGACGCTACCCTGGGGCGGGAACATCTGGTGATTCAACAGAGATTTTTCAGGAAGGAATCCGCATCCCTCCTTCCAGAATTGTTAAGCAAGGGAATTTACAGAAAGAAATGCTGGATATTCTCCTTTCCAACATGAGAAACAGAGAGGAAAGAGAAGGAGACCTCAGGGCCCAGATTGCTTCCTTGAAGCTTGGAGAGAGAAGGTTAAAGGAAGTGTTTGGAAAATATGGCAAAAATAGGGTGGGAAAAGTTATTCAGAGTCTATACCAATACAGTCAGCATTGGCTGGAGGAATCTTTATCTAAAATTCCTGAGGGAAATTACTTCTTTGAAGATGTGATGGATGATGATGGAGTGGATAAAGAAAACCTTAAAATAAGAGTTTCCGTTGGAATATCCCACAAACCCTCTCCCTCAATTGCATTTGATTTTTCTGGAACAGATGCCCAAGCTTCAGGGGGAATTAATCTGGTCTGGCAGGCGCTTCTGGCTACGGTTTATTATTCAGTCAAGACTGTTATTGCTCCTGAAATTCCAATAAACCAGGGATTTATGAGAGCCGTTCAAATCAGGGCTCCCCAAGGAACTCTGGTTAATGCTGATGAGCCGGCTGCTGTGGGCGGGAGGACAGATACAGCTCAGAGAGTGGTGGATGTGATTATGGGTGCTTTTTCCCAAATAATGCCTGAAAAAGTTATCGCGGCTTCTAACGGGGCCACCACAGCTGTTATTTTTGGGGGAACCAAAGCGTTATCAGGAATGGATTTTGTGTATGTGGAGGCCCTTGGAGGAGGGATGGGTTCGAGAAAGGAAAAAGATGGTCAAGACGGAGTCCAGGTCAACATAACCAATACCTCTAATCTCCCTATAGAAGCCATGGAAATAGAATATCCTCTGCGTGTCCTTAAGTATGAGCTGGTTTCTGATTCAGGGGGAGCTGGGCGTTTTAGGGGAGGGATGGGAATCCGGAAAGATATCCAGGCCTTGGCTCCATTGGTGTTTTCAGCTCATTCTGATCGTCATAAAATTTCTCCATGGGGCCTTTTTGAAGGAAACCCAGGTGGAAAGGGAAGGTTTGTTCTTTATAGAAAATCAGGGAAAAAACAGATTTTAAAGTCCAAAGCTTCAGGGATATCCATAAAAAAAGATGATGTGCTGAGTTTTAAGACCGCTGGAGGAGGAGGTTATGGCTCTCCCTTTAAAAGAAGGGTTGATCGAGTCAAGGATGATTATTTCAATGGAAAAGTCACGAGGGCTAAAGCTCGCTCTGAATATGGGGTGGTGATAACAGAAAAAGGGAATGTGGACATCCAAGCCACTAGGGAATTGAGGAAAAAGAAAATAAAAAAGAGGAAAGAAAAAACATGAAAATGCGGGCAGCCGTTGATATTGGGGGGACATTTACAGATACCATCATCTATGACGAGGAAGAAGGAAATTTTTGGAAGTCTAAGGTGCGATCATCTCCGCAGAAACCTGAAGAACCTTTTATCAAAGGACTCTTAAAGACTCTGGAAACAGCAAAAAAAGATGTATCTGACATAAAAATCATTATCCATGGAACCACACTTGTGACCAATTCTCTGCTGGAGGGAAAAACGGCTAAGGTAGGATTGGTGGTGACCAAAGGATTTAAAGATATTTTAGAGATAGGAAGACAGCAGCGTCCGGATTTGTATGATTTAATGAAGGACAGGAAGAAACCTCTGGTGCCAAGACATTTGATCAGAGAGGTCAAAGAGAGAATCACAGCTCAAAAAAAAGTTTTAACTTCTTTAAATCAAAAAGAGGTAAAAAAAATACTCAGGGAACTTGCTGATGAAGAAATCAAAGCTTTGGCTGTGGTGCTTCTTTTTTCTTTTTATAATCCCGAGCATGAAGTCGAAATAAAAAAGGCAGCTCGAAAAATATTAAAGAAGAGGTCCGTGTACATATCTAGTGAAGTTTCCCCGGAGTTTCGTGAATATGAACGAGCATCCACCACTGTGATTGCCGCATCAGTCGCTCCCAAGGTAATCAGTTACTTAAGAGCTATTCAGAGAAAATTGAAAGAGTCAGGTTACGAATCCAAAGATCTTGCTATCATGCATTCTGGAGGAGGAATATCCACTCCAAAACAAGCCGAACAACAGCCTCATACCCTGATAGAATCAGGCCCGGCTGCAGGTCTCATTGGAGCGTCAAACCTCTCTCGAATACTGGAAATGGATAAAGTCATTGCCTTGGATATGGGGGGCACAACAGCCAAAACAGGCATGATATTGAATGGGGAGCTTGTTTATACTCCAGAATATGAGGTGGGAGGAGAACTTCATTTTTCAGGGAGGCAAAAGGGGAGTGGGTACACAGTGAGGACTCCACTGATTGATGTGATTGAATGTGGGTCTGGGGCAGGAAGCATTGCCTGGGTGGATAAAGGAGGGCACATAAAAGTAGGCCCCCAAAGTGCTGGTGCCGAGCCTGGGCCTGCCTGTTATGGAAAAGGAGGGAAAGAACCCACGGTGACCGACGCTCATCTTATTTTAGGGAGGCTTTCAGAAGATTATTTTTTAGGCGGAGAAATAAAACTAGAGAGGGAAAAGGCGAAGCAAGCCGTTTCAAATAAGCTCTGTGGTCCTTTGGGGATATCTGAAGAAGAAGCCTCCTCCGGTATTCTATCTATTGCCAATGCCAGCATGCTACGAATTCTCCGGCTTTTATCTATTTCCAAAGGATATGACCCTAGAGAATTTACATTAATGGCTTATGGGGGAGCCGGGCCTCTCCATGCGGTTGAACTGGCAGAAGAGATGGGCATATCCAAAGTGATCATTCCTAGGATGGCCGGTCTTTTCTCCAGTTTAGGGCTGCTTTTTACAGATATGAGCGCTGATTTTGCTCAAACAGTTATGGTCCCCCTGGATAAAAATAGGAAAAGGATTAATGAAGCTCTCTTTTCTCTAAATAAAAAAGCAGAAAAATGGTTTAAGGAACATCATGTTTCACAAGAAAACCAGAAAGTCACATCCAGTGCAGATATGAGATTAGTCAGACAAAACTATGAATTAAACATTCGTTTGCCTGAATCGACTTTGTCAAAATCAGATATCGACGAGGTTAAACTTAAATTTCATGATGAACATGAAAAAACATACGGACATAAAGCTCCCGAAGAAGAAATTCAAGTGGTGAACTTGAGGATGAGAGCTCTGGAAATAAGAAAAAAGCCTGATATGGCTGAATTTGAAAAAGCAGGAAAACAGTCACTCTCTGAAGAAGAAACCAGAAAAGTCTGGATTAAAGATAAAGAAAGAGAGTGCAAAGTCTATAAAAGGGAAAAAATGATGTGGGGACATAGTGTGGAAGGTCCGGCAGTGATCACAGAAAAAGAGTCCACCACAGTGATAGGACCAAATTGGAAGGCTGAATTAGATAAATTGGGGAATTTAGTTTTATTTAACTAGAAAGATTAGAGGATAAAAAGTGTGATTAATCTTATAAAGGGAGGGATGCTAAAATGAAAAAAATTTGGTATGGTTTATCAATCTTTTTCCTTTCCTTTCTATCTTTGAATGCTTTTGAAAAAATCACTTTAGAACAGGCTATCGAGGATGGATTAAAGATGAGCAGTTCTTATAAGAATAGATTTCTTTCTCAGAAACAGGCTGCCATTAGGGTTGAGCAATCTTCTAAAAACAAACTGTTTAACTTAGATTTTAATTCCAGTTATTTGTATAAATCTGAGACTATGACCATAGAGTTTCCAGGAGTAGAGGTGACAGGATTGATTTCAGTGCCAGGACAAAGTTTCGATGCAGGGCTTTATCATAATTATGATTTTTCGGTCTCTTTGAGCCAGCCTCTGTTCACAGGAGGGGTGCTTTCCCATCTTGTGAAAATGGATAAAATCCAGGAGGCCGTGGAAGCCAATAAGACTGAACTTGAAAAAAATTCTTTGGTGGATATGATCAAGTCTTCTTTTTTTGACTATCAGATATTGTTGTGCCAGAAACAAACAGTTTTAAGTCTTCAGAAAACTCTTCAGTTGCACTGCCAGAAGCTTGATAACCTTTTTAAGGAGGGTTTAGTCAAAAAAACGGATCTTTTAGAAACAAAAGAAAGCCTTGAACAAACAGAAATGAATATAAATGACCTTAATCAGGCTGTTGATAGAGTTAGAATTAGTTTTTACCGAATGTGTGGGCATTATCCTGAAGAAATTGATCTGGAGTATAGAGAAGAGGGAACAAATGAAGATCAGGCTTTTGACTACTTTAAAACCAACCACCCGGTGTTAAAGACTTTACAGGAGCAGAGAAAAGCCCTTGAAATTCAGAAAAGAATCATTTCTGGCAAATACTTACCTCAGATAAATGGATTTGCAGAGCTTCACTACGGAAAACCTGGGATAGATTATTTTGCCAAGGAATGGGCTGTTTATTTTCAGGGAGGAGTGGTCTTGAGCCTTCCTGTTTTTGATTGGAATAAAGGCGCTGCTGAGAAAAGAATATTGAATCTGGATATAGAAAAACTAAGGAATCAAAAACATGATTTCATCAAAGAGACTAAAAAAAGTTTGGACCAGCTTTATTCAGCCAAAAAATCATTGAGTCAAAAAAAAGAGAATATAGAAAATATAATAGCGTACTCTAAGGAAGAGGTTGAACTCAAAAAAGCGCTTTATGAGGAGAGACAGATTCCTAATAAGGATTATTTGGCAGCGCTTCAAACAGAAAGAAGATATAAAGCCATGAAAAACGGAATATCTCTGCAGATTGAGAAGATCAATGTGAAGATAAACACTTTAATAAGCCGAACAAAGGAGACTTGATTATGAGAGAAAGGACTATCTTGATATTTATGATTGTCATTTTATTGTTTTTAGAATTTTGTGCCGAGAAAGGAGCTGGGTCCATTAAAGCAGCTGGAGTGGTGGATGGTGATGTTGTTACGGTAAAAACTTTAGTGGGAGGGATTGTTGAACAATGCAGTATAAGTGAGGGAGCTCAAATCAATAAGGGTGATGTTTTAGTAGAGGTGGATGCTCAAAAACTTTTAATCCAGATGCAGGGTTTAGATATTAAAGAGAAAGAAATCAGAATCAGCAGGAAAAAGCTAGAAAGCAAAGAGGATCTTCTTCGTTCAAATTTTGATTATTGGGAAGACCAGGTTAAACGTCTGAAAAGACTGGCTCAGAAAGAATCGGTTTCAAGAGATGAATTGAGAAGAGCGGAGCTGAAGCTCAAAGAAGTAAAGACATCCCTTTTAGAACTCAAGCAGTCTTTGGATGAACTTGCCGTAAAGGAGGAGGGTCTCAAAAATCAAAAAGATCAGTTAAGTCTTCAAATACAGGATCACATTATCAAATCACCGGTAACAGGGTTTATTCTGGAGAGATTTATATCCACCCAAGAAACTGTATTCCCAGGTTCAGCTATTGCTGATGTGTTAGATATAGAGAGCCTTTTTATTGAAACTTTTTTAGAAGAAAAGGAAATAAGCGGATTGGAACTGGGCCAAGAAGTCATTATTCTTTTGGATGGGGAGGCCGATGAATTCAGTGGAGAGATCATGAGCTTTGGGAGGGAAGCTGAGTTTTCGCCAAAATATATTATTTCTGAAAAAGAACGGAAATCGCTTCTTTTTAAGGTGAAGATTAAGATCAAGAAGAATTTGGAAAAATTTAAATTGGGGATGCCGGTCACAGTCATTTTTCATGAATAGAAAGGTTTTATATGCTGACAGTCAAAAATCTCACAAAATCATTTGGTTCCATTCAAGCCATCAAAGATATCTCGTTTTCAACAGCCAAAGCAAGCATTTCCATCATTGCTGGAGCCGATGGAGCAGGGAAGTCCACTCTTTTTAAAATGATCCTGGGGCTTATCAAGAAAGATTCAGGAGAAATTTATATTGAAGGCACTCCCATAAAGGGAGATTATTCTCAGGTGACCCTTATCACAGGATATATGCCGGAGCAATTTTCACTTTATTCAGATCTTACTGTGGAAGAAAATTTAGATTTTTTTGCTCATATTCAGCAGGTTGAATCCCAAAGAAAAAATGAGTTGAAACTCCGTCTCTTGCAGAGGACAGAAATGTTTCCTTTCAGAAAAAGGAGGGCCGGAGCCCTTTCAGGGGGAATGAAACAAAAGCTAGCTTTATCCACGATTCTTTTGTCTTCGCCAGAAATATTGATATTAGATGAGCCTACCACTGGAGTCGATCCTCTTTCCAGAATTGAATTTTTTAATATCATGGAGGATTTAAAAAAGGAAGGGAAGACCATCCTCATGGCTACCCCCTATTTAGATGAAGCTGAAAAAGGGGATTATATTATCTTTATAAAGAAAGGCGTTCTCATAAAACAAGGTTCTATAAAAGAAATCAAACAAAAATTTCCAGCCAAAATGTTCCGGATTCTTCCTAAGGGAAATATATTTGAGATGATCCATGAACTAAAATCCGAAAAAGATTTCAAGAGTGATTTTTATATAAAAGGCCGGTATATCAAATGCATGTGTCAGGGGGATTCTAGTTTTTTATCAAAAATAAAAGCGAATGAAATCAGAGAAGAAAAGCCTATGCTTGAGGATATATATCTTTATTATGAGAGAGGACATAAAAATGAATGATCAAAGCATTCCCTCTTTGAATCGTCCTATCATTGCCGTTAAAGATCTCACTAAAAAATTTGGTGATTTCACAGCCGTGGATAAAATAAGTTTTAATATAAAAGAAGGGGAAATCATGGGATTTTTAGGCCCGAATGGAGCGGGTAAGACCACGACCATTAAAATGATGACCGGGCTTTTTCGCATCACATCAGGGGATGTTTGGATCAAAGGATTTGAGGTAAAAAAAGATATCAATCAAATAAAAAAGTTTATCGGATATATGTCTCAAAAATTCTCTCTATATCCGCTTCTGAATGCTTATGAAAACATTGAATTCTGGGGAGGTGTTTCAGGGCTCTCAAGAAAAGTTATCAAGGAAAAGAAGAAGCTGATTTCCAGTGAAGTCCCTGAAGAAATATTGTCTCAGCAGGTCAAAAATATCCCCCCGGGAATAAAACAGCGGATAGCCTTATTTTCGTGTCTGATATCAGATCCAGATATCATTTTGCTGGATGAGCCGACTTCAGGAGTGGATCCAGAGGTGAGAAGAGATTTTTGGACAAAAATTTATGAATTAAAGAAAAAGGGAAAGACCATCCTGGTCACGACTCATAATCTGGATGAGTCTGAGTATGCAGACCGAATACTCATTATCCACCAAGGTCGGATTGTGTTAGAGGGTGAACCCTCTGAGTTGATGAAAGAAGAGAAAACAGATTCGATAGAAAAACTTTTTAAGACTGCCGTGATGGATCATGGAACGAATTAAAGCGGTTTTTTTAAAAGAGACTTTTCATATCTTAAGAGATCCCAGGAGTCTGGCAATATTGTTTCTTCTGCCTGTGGTTATGATTCTGGTATTAGGGTACTCACTTTCCTTTGATTTAGACCACATAGAGACTGTGGTTATTGATTATTCTCAGAGCGATTTTTCAAAGTCACTGATCCATAAATTCTCTCGTAATCGCACTTATTCTGTAATCCAAATGGTTAAAGCGAAAGGAAGGCTGGCTTTAGAAGAAACAGCAGAGGAGATGCTGAAATCTGGAGAGATAAAGCAGTTTATTATCATTCCTCATGATTTTTCAAACCGCATAAAGAAAGGGCTTCCTTCTCATATAGGAGTGGTTATTGATGGGAGCGATTCCAACATTGCCAATATCATCCATCAGTATAATGAGATGATCACTTTTGATTTCATATCAGAACTCAGAGATATCAAGGATATCCTTCGGATAAGCACAAAATTATATTTTAATCCAGAAAACAAAAGTGCTTTTCATATCATTCCAGGATTGGTGGCTGTCATCATGCTGATGATATCCGCTCTACTCACTTCTTTAAGTGTAGCCAAAGAAAGAGAAACGGGTTCCATCGAGCTTCTCTTTATATCACCCCTTAAGTCTCATGAAATTGTTTTGGGAAAAACAGCTCCCTATATATTTATTGCCTTAATTGAAGGGGCCTTGATTTTGGCATTTGCCCGAATCATATTCCATATCCCTTTTCGAGGGAATCTTTGGATTTTATTGGTTTTTTCTTTGGTGTATATTGTGGCCGGACTTTCTCTCGGCATCACCATTTCCACCGTGGCTGCGTCCCAAAAAGTAGCCATGATCGCCACTCTTCTCATTACCCTGCTTCCCTCCATCCTTCTCTCAGGTTTTATTTTTCCCCTAGATTCCCTATCTCCCACACTGAGAGCTTTTTCTTATATTGTACCTGCCACTTATTTTTTAGAAGTGATCCGGGGGCTTATCCTTAAAGGGGCCGGTTTAAAGCACTTTGCTTTTCAGGGAGTCATTCTCATCGGATTTAGTCTGTTATTTTTAAGTATAGCCTCTATTAAATTCAGTCAGCAGAGAAATGCAGGAAAATGAAAATTTTTTATCTTTTTAAAAAAGAGCTGATTGAAATCTTAAGACAGAAAGAAATGCTTGCCCTTATATTTATCGCTCCCATTATTCAGACCATTATTCTTGGTTATGTGGTCACCACTGATGTGAGGAACATACCTGTTCAAGTGGTCAATCTTTCTGTAAGTCAAGATGCCTACAGAATTGTGAACCGGATCAATCATTCTTCCCTGTTTAATGTTAAAAAAATCTCTCACCACCCTGAAGATTATATTTCAATATTTAAAAAGGGCGCATCCAAAGCTGTCATTATTTTACGGGATCGTTTTGATGAGGGAAGAGAAATCCCGAATTATCCTGAAATTCAGATTCTTATGGATGGTATTGATGCCAATACGGCTGGAATCGCGGCGGGCTATTTCAATGGGATAATCAGGCATTATATAATAAACGATATTCAGAAGAAGGGCGTTCAATTTCCCCTTAAAAATAAGACTGTTATCCGATTTAATCCGAACCTAGAAAGCATCAATTATATGGGTCCAGGGATTGTGGCTCTTCTTTTGACCATGATTTCTATGTTTTTTACTTCCATTGCCATTGTCAGAGAAAAAGAACAGCAGACTATGGATACCCTGATGATTTCCAGGCTTACTCCCATAGAAATTTATACGGGAAAAGCCCTCCCAATGGCTCTTTTGGGTCTTATTGAGATGGGAATTGGAATTTTAGTGGTGGTGTTGGTGTTTAATATTACTATTCGGGGGAATTTGGGCTATCTTCTTTTAGCTGCCACTATCTTTTTGTTTGCTAATCTTTCCTATGCTCTTCTTATTTCAACTCTATGCACCAGTCAACAGCAGGCCTTGTTTTTTGCTTGGTTTTCTATGGTCCTCTTTCTTCTTCTTTCAGGGCTTTTCACTCCAGTAGAGAATATTCCCTCTGCTTTCCGGTGGTTAGCGGATATCAATCCTCTCAAGTATTTGATCCGGATTATCCGGGAGATCTTCTTAAAAGGGAATGATATCCATTATTTTATCAATGATTTGTTGATCATGTCAGGCATCACAGTTGTTATCTTGTCGCTGTCTCTACTTAATTTCAAGCGCATGGTTTCTAAATAGTGGATTAGGATGTGGCAGTCCGTAAGAGAGAAACAATAATTCCCACCAGAATCCATCTTCCCCCAAAACCAAAGAGATCCATTTTATGAATTTGAGTATTTCCCATTTCTGCAGGAAATCTCCCGAAGCTACGATTTAGAGATCATTTAAAAAATATTTAACTCAAGGCTTGGTTGAAATCTGAGATGATGTCTTCTGGATTTTCTATACCCACAGATATTCTTATCAAAGAGTCAGATATTCCAGCTCTTTTTTTCTGTTCAGGGGTTAGGTCTCTATGAGAAGTTTTTACAGGCACTGTGACAAGAGTTTCGACTCCTCCGAGACTAGGAGCTATGAAAGAGAGCTTTATTTTGTTGATGAATTGTTCCGTTGCGGGGATCCCTCCTTTAAGTTCGAAGCTGATCATCCCGCCAAATCCATCAAACCATTCTTTGGCTAAACTGTTCTGCGGATGACTTTCAAGTCCGGGATAATTCACTTTTTTCACTCGGTTGTGAGATTCGAGGAATTCTGCGACTCTGAGGGCGCTTGAATTTTGATAGTTCACTCTTAAGGAGAGAGTTTTGATTCCTCTATAAAGAAGAAAACAGACGTTGGGGTCCATAGATCCTCCCAGATATATAAGGTTTTTTCTAATCTTTTCTATCCACTCATCCCTGCTTATCACGGCTCCTCCAACTATGTCAGAGTGTCCGTTTAGATACTTGGTACAGGAGTGAAGAGAGATATCGAACCCGAATTCTGGCGGGCGGAAGTTGATGGGGGATGCAAATGTGTTGTCTATAATAGAGATAAGATTGTTTTCTCGGGTGAATTCAACAATTGATCGGAGATCTGGGATTTGGAGAAGGGGATTGGTTATGGTTTCTAGGTATATGGCTTTTGTATTCGGTTTTAATTTTGACTTCCAGGTTTCAGGTCTGTTTCCATCTATAAGATCGTGATTTATATGAAATCTATCCAAGATGTTTGTGATAAACCCCTTTGTTCCTCCATAGAGGCAGTCTAAGGATAGAAAATGATCACCGGGGGAAAGGACTGTTAGAAAGGTGGTGGATATAGCCGCCATTCCGCTTGAGGTAACTAATGCTGATTCAGCATTTTCTAGAGCTGCTAATTTTTTATGAAGAGCAATATGGTTTGGAGTGTTGCTCAGCCTCATGTATTTCACTTCTGAATCCCTGTTTCTTCCTTTATATTCATATGTTGAGCTTTGGAAAATGGGGATACAGACCGCTCCTTTTATGGGTGGTTTTGGGTCTCCGGCATGGATAATTTTGGTTTCAATATTTTTAAATTTTCCAGTCATTTTCACACTCCTTGCCTTGATATGCTTTGTAATAGAGCTATACCATAACCGTTAAAGAACCTCAAATGAAACCCGCTTTAATCTTTTCAATAAAAAGCATTTTTGTTAAATTGTATAAAGAGGATTAATAGACAATGCTGCAGATCAAAGATCTCTATTATTCTATTGGTGATTTGATCTTGCTAAAAGGCATAGACTGGTTTATTCCTAGAGGAAAAAGGATAGGGTTGATAGGATCGAATGGTTCTGGGAAGACGACTTTATTGAAGATCATGGTTGGGATGATACAACCTGATAAAGGACATATTTTAAAACCCAAGAATTGTAATATTGGATATCTCCCTCAGGAAGAAATAGATATTAAGGATGGAATTCTATTAGATTCAGTCATGGAAACCTGTAAGGAGATTCATTTTCTGGATCAAAAGATTAAAAATCTGAATAATATTCTTGATTCAAGACCCCAGGAGGATGAAAGGCTTCTGAAGCAGTTAGGGGAATATGAGCACAGATACGAAGTTCTTGGAGGCTATAATCTTGAAAGCAAAACGAAAGCAATGCTTACGGGTCTTGGTTTTAGAGAGATAGATTTTAACAAACACTTATCTCAGTTCAGCGGAGGCTGGCGGATGAGAGCCTATCTTGTCGGGATGCTCCTTCAGGATCCGGATTTGCTCCTGCTGGACGAACCCACTAATCATTTGGATTTATCAGCTTTAGAGTGGCTTGAACAGTATTTAATTGATTTTTCAGGAACTATCGTGATTGTCTCTCATGATCGTTTTTTTATGGATCGCTTGGTGCAGAATATTTATGAACTGAATCAGGGTCGCCTGGATTACTATGCAGGTAATTATAGTTATTATGAGAAAGAAAAGAAAAAAAGGGAAGAGCTGTTTGAAAAAAAATCGAAGAATCAACAATCAGAGATAAAGAGGCAGGAAAAATTTATACAGAGGTTCAGATATAAAGCGAGTAAGGCATCTCAAGTTCAGAGCCGCATTAAAAAATTACAAAAAATGAATAAAATTGAAACTCCCATTCAGATGAAAAAGCTGGATTTTCATTTGGAGGTTCTGGTCAGGAGTTATAAAGATGTTTTGAAAATACAGAACCTCTCTTTTAAATATGATAAAAGATGGGTGCTCGAGAATATAAATTTACATATATGCAGGGGTGAAAAAATTGCTTTAGTGGGTGAGAATGGGGTGGGCAAAACAACATTAACCCGTTTGATTGCAGGGAATTTGACTCCTCAAAAGGGAATTATCGAATTAGGAAAAAGAACAAAAATCGGATATTATGCCCAACATCAGGCTTTTGATTTGGATCCGAATGCCACTGTTTTTGAAGAAGTCGTTGGCCAAGTTTCTACCAGATATATTTCTAAGATAAAAGAAGCCCTGGGCCTTTTTCAGTTCAGTGGAGATACTATCAACAAAAAGATAAGTGTCCTTTCAGGCGGAGAAAAAGCGAGGGTTTCTTTGGTGAAAATACTTTTGTCCGAAGTTAATTTTTTAATCATGGATGAACCCACTAATCATTTGGATATCAACTCTCTGGAAGCTTTAGAAAAGGCTTTGAAAGGTTATAACGGCACGCTGATTGTTATTTCACATGATCGATTTTTTCTTGATAAGCTGGTAAGCCGTGTTGTAGAGATTAAAGATAAAAAAGTCAATGAGTATTTGGGGAATTATTCATATTATTTAGAAAAAAGGCCTTCTCTGGAAGGATTTGCGGAAAGCAGAAGGATAGAGAAAACAGAAGATTTTAAAAAAATGAAAAAGACAAAAATTCAGAAAAGAATAGAGGCCGAAAAGAGGCAAAGAATAAGTAAGGAGAGGAATGAGCTTGAGGAAGAAATATCCTCTGCAGAGAAAAGAATTGGATACTTGGAAAGCCGCCAAGAGGAAATTAAAAATATTTTCTGTCTAGAGAACACGCATAAAAACGGTCAATATGTGGCGTTTCTTCAGAAAGAGCTTGGTGAAATCAAGAAAGAGCTAAGGCGATTATACAGGTTTTGGGAGGAGAAAAGTAAAACTTTGGATGAATTACTCAAAATGTAGATAGAGCAGGGGAATGGCCCTGATGAGTTTAACTAGGGTTGACTGTGAGAAGCTGATTTTAGTGAAGGGGACTCATAGGATAGGTCGTGTAAATATCTATGAGGTGAAATACGATTAGATTAAAAATCAGTCCTGTGGTGATGATGATGAACTTGAGTATGGTTTTGGATTTAAGTTGTTTCCGAAAGTAGAGATACAGCTGAAAAACGGCAAAGATTTCAAGTGAAAACGGAATGAATCCAAAATAACCGAGAACAGGCATTTGAAATATATGGGCGAAATCAAAATAGGGGATGGAATAGTTCCATTTTGTTCCTGCATAAAAATTCAAGAATTCCCAAATGAGACCTGCGGCAAAACCTGCCAGACACCAGCTCCAAAATACATTCCAGTGATTGTTTTCCGTGTTTTTAAGCAGGGAATCATTGTTCAGCTTATAATTGATAGGTTCTAGAATAAATATAAAACAGAGCCATACTAGAGGGAAAAAATAATCAGGTAGAACAAGAGGAAGAATCAAGAAAATGGTCCCTATCCCCATAAGAAGATAAAGAAAAGTTGAGCTTACTTTTAACCTGAATAAAGCTAAACTTTTTTTAGGAAGAAGGTTATGAAAGAATTCAGAAATTTCAAGAAGGGCCGGAATAACCGTTGCAAAAGCAATAAAATATCCAGCCCATCTTTCGATGACATTATTAGGAAGATCAAGATATCTCCAATTTTTCAAAAATATGTTTATCAACTCAAAAACCAGCCATACGGATACAGAAAGCAAAGCGGTCCACATGAATAATCTCGGGGAGCGGAAAAGAAAGGATGAACGGTTAAGCCTGAAGTTGATTCCATCAATCAGGATGATAAGAGACCACCATCCAAAGCTGTAGAACCAGGTTTCCATGAAGGGTATCTTTAGATAGAGTAAAAAGCTGGATAAGACTAGAGTGAATAATCCGATATAAGGAGCCGTTAAAAATATTTTATTTTTCATCTTTATTATAATTATATTTGAAAATGAGGTTTAAGCAAAATTCAAACTTTAAGATGAATGAAGTTTCATTATTTTTCCCAAAGACAATCATTTCCTTATCATTGACTTAAGATATGTGCAATGATAGGATTTTTAATTCAATTATACGTGGTTAATATTCCAGGAGGCTGTGAATGGTTAAAAACTGGATATTTATTTTACTGGGCTGTATTTTGTTTTTGCCTATGTGTTCGGACGAGCATGAGATCGAAAAAGAGAGTTATGAAGAAAAAGCAGCCCATAAATTTTTTCATCCTGAAATAAAGTTTAAAGGGAAAATCATATTTCAGTCTGATTTTGACGGAGATAATGAAATTTACATGATTTCAATGAAAGGATTAGAAAAATTAACTGATAATACCTGGCAGGATGAATATCCTGTGGGGTCTCCTGATGGGGAAAAAATAGCCTTTTCTGCCAATCCTAAAGGAGATTTTAATATTTTTATCATGGGTGAGGATGGATCTAACATCCAGCAAATAACTTCTTCATCTCGAAAAGAAGAAACTCCGGCTTGGTTTCCTGACAACAAAACCATTGCCTATTCCAAAAATATGAAAGGAGGTTTGAGAAGCAAAGATTATCTTTTTAGGATAGACATCCATACCAAAAAGAGTCGAATGATCATTCCGGATTATCAGAAAACCCATATCATACCTTGGGTTTCTCCAGATGGATATTTGATTACTTTTACTGGCAAAAGAACTTTGGGTTGGGATGTTGCGCTGTATGATTTAGAGAAAAATGAAGTGGAGTTTCTTGAACAAGGTGGGAAAAGCTGCAGGGGTCGCTTCTCGCCTGACGGCCAAAAAATTGCTTATGTGAGTTCAAAAGCTGATGGGAAAGGAGATATATGGCTGATGAATCCAGATGGAAGCCAAAAGATCCGATTGACACAAAGAGATGATACCTATGACTACTTCCCTTCCTGGTCT
Source organism: uncultured Eubacteriales bacterium (assembly GCA_964599635.1). Classification (GTDB taxonomy): domain Bacteria; phylum Acidobacteriota; class Aminicenantia; order Aminicenantales; family Aminicenantaceae; genus WJMT01. The sequence goes on from CAZRGM010000039.1 coordinate 93,218, forward strand.
CCTGATGGAAGGTTTATTGTCTTTAACTCTTCGTTAAAACATAATCATATTGGAAAGCTTTGTATTGTTGAGGTGAAAACAGGGAAAGTTTTTTTTCTTTTTGATTCTCCCGGGAATGATGTGTATCCAGACTGGTTTTGAATGAAAAAAGAACCTGTCTGTATTGAATAAATGATCACACATTGTTATAAAAATCTTATGAGAAAAGGTTTTATCAGTTCACTGTTTTTTTTATTCTTTTTATTTGGCTTATCTTTTGGGGCTAAAAATGAAAATAAAGTCATAAGAGGGCAAATCATCTCTCCCTTATTAAATAGCCAGGGTGAACTCCAATATTTTTATAAGAAAGGAGACAGCGGGATTCATCTGGCAACTCACGGAATGACACCAAAGCATGAGAAGATAAAATATTTAATAGAACGTGAGGAATCTTGTTTCCCGGTGATAAAAAGAGACAGAAATGACCGTATCCATTTGCTTTGGGCCGAAAATAAAAATGATGAATCAGTTGTTTTTTCAGGAATCATTCAAAATTCTAAATTGTCTAAACACACTATTCTATATAAGGGGAAAGGCACCGTTCACTCTCTTGATTTTTATTTTGGCCGATCAGGTGATTGTTGGAGCCTTTGGGTTTTGTATTTAGAGTCAAAGAATATCATTATGGTAAAAAATGATGTTTATGAGGATTTGTGGGTTTTGGATTTGACTGACTATTCTGAAGTTCAGAGGCCGAAAATATTGGTGGATATAAGAAATAGAATTTGGATATTCTGGACTGGAGTCCAGAAAAAGAGAGAAGAGGTGTTTTACAGTTTTTATGATGGGATTTACTGGTCAAAACCAGGCCGGATAAATCAGAAGGATCTATATCCTCATATACTTGTTGATGCTGAAATAGGGCCTGATGGACTGCCTTGGTTGGTATGGTCTTCCTATGATGGGAAGGATTATGAGATATATTTGCGTTATGGGTCCTCTCTGGGTTGGAGCGAGCAGGAACAGATAACAGATAATGTGGGAATAGACATCTTTCCCCATATTGATTTTGTATGGAACCATATTCCGCTTGTTACCTGGATCCGCTCTGGGGAGGAAAAGGGGATTTTTTGTCGTTATAAAGAGGGAAGTAATTGGAGTGAAGAGATAAATTTAGTCAAAGGATATGAAGCATTTATAAGTTCAGCTGAAGTTATTACAGATCGAGGAGCGATAGGAATTGTTTGGGAATCAGAACAGATATTAGATTCTGAAATATTTCATTTTGACGATTTGAGGAAAAAGAGGAGATATATTCCAGAAGAAAAGATAAGCGAGATCATAATAAATCCATCTCTTCAGGATAATATCTACATAGGATTTGGAGATAGCATAACTTATGGATATATGGACTCAACTCCTGCTCCTGAAAAGGGTTATGTCCCAAAGTTGGAAGAGAAGTTGGATCTGAATTATGGTGATTCAGAAGTCATTAATGAAGGAAATCCTTCAGAGAAAACCTTAGAGGGTTTGAGTAGAATCAGCGATGTTTTATCAGAATATCCTGGAAGATATCTTTTATTAATGGAAGGGACAAACGATGTGATCACAAACAGCATCACCATGGATACAACAGCTTTTAATTTGGAACAAATGGCCAAGATATGCCTTGAATTTGGTGTTCTACCCTTGATTTCTACCCTAACTCCCAGAGATGACTTATGGGGATATCTTCCTTTTTATCGACAGAGGCTTTATGATTTAAATGACAAAATAAGAGAAATTCCTGGTCAGCTAAGGATTCCCTTTATTGATATGTTTTATGAGTTTTATAGTTACCAGGAATTGGATCAGGATTGGAAAGATCTCCTAAGCAATGATGGTCTCCATCCAAATGAAGAGGGATATGAATACATGGCTGATAAATGGTTTTCCGAAATTAAGAATTTTCCTTTTCCTCCTGTTATAATAGAGGGAAAAAGGACTCATAATAGGATACTTTTTAATTCTGAGCCAGGGAATCTGATTGTATGGCAGGAAAGTTCTAAACTGTCCCTAGAAAATATTTTTATGGGTTATAAGGTTTATAGAAAAACAGATTCTGAGCCCATGAATTATTTTCGTGAAATCGCCTTTCTCCCCATTTCCATGATGGTTAATTATACGCAGTACTTTGATAGAAATATTGATCTGGGAAAAGATTACTGTTATGCGGTGTGTTTAGTGAGACTCGATGCTGTGGAAGGTCCGTGTTCAAATATAGTGGTTGTAGGTTCTGTCAAATGAAAAGAGCGGTTTATTTTTGTTGTTTAATGATATTTTCCGGTGTTCTTTTTTTTTCTGCAGGGACATCTAGCTTGGCTCAATCTGAGGAACAAACTTCTTTAGGAGATATAAGCAATAAAACGCAAAAAAATACAATGGTTGGATTGACAGTCAGTGGTCTGAGAATGACTTCTGATGAATTTAGAGAGGTTTTTGGGAAAGGCGGAGCTGTTACTGGGATGGAAGCTTCTCATATTTTTTTATTAAATAAAAACAATCTCTTAGGTCTTTCATTTGAAATAAAGAGCTTTTCCAAAACGGGGCGTTCAACGATTACCAGTCGGAGTTCTTTTTTTTCGATGATTCCTCTAACTTTGACTGGAAAATACATGATAAATATCAGTAATTTTTGCCCCTATTTAGGGGCTGGAGCTGATTTGGTTTTCTACAAAGAGAACAGCCAAATTGGCAATGCGGCTGGAGGCAAAGTGGGATTTCATATAGAAAGCGGAATTTATTATTATCCATCCATATTTAAGTTCATCAAAATAAAAGCAGCTCTGAGGATTTCTCGAATTGTGGCAGATGAGAACAATATAAAAGTGAATCTGGGAGGCGTGGAGTTCGGGATGGGAATCCTGTACTGCTTTGATATTTATAATTAATTTCTCAAGTCCTGGAGAATAGGGAAGGCTTGTTTTTTTTAAAGGAGAATACAAGGAGTTGCTTTTGGATTCTTAGGGTTCATTTTTTTTCTTGATGACGTCATAGACTTCCTTTTTGTGTTTCAACACCCATTTATAATAATCCTTTCTCTTTAAAAGAGAGGCCGCTTCTTCATCAATGATTATTTTAACCTGTTTATGGAACTGCAGTATAGAGGCAGGACAGGAGGATGAAACAGGACCTTCCACAGCCTTAGCAATGGCTTTTGATTTTATTTTCCCTGATGCAACAAGGATTATTTCTTTGGCATCCATTATCGTGCCGATTCCCATGGTGATAGCAAATCTGGGCTTTTTTTCAAAAACAAGGTTGTCCTTTAAGGTGGTTTCAGTTAATGTTTTAACTCGGGTTCTGGCTTGAAAGGAAGAGGATGGTTCATTGAATCCAATGTGTCCTTCTCTTCCTATCCCAAGGAGTTGAAGGTCGATCCCTCCAAATTTTTTGATTTTATCTTCATACTCACGGCAAGCTAATTCAATGTTTTTTGGTTTTATGGAAGGGATGAATACATTTTTTGGGTTTATATTTATTTTGGAGAAAATATTTTTTTTCATGTAGAAATGAAATGTTATGGGGTCGTCAGAATCAGGCCCAATGTATTCATCAAGATTAAAGGTTTTAACTTTACAGAAATCAACTTCTTTTTCATTATAAGACTGGATTAATTTTTGATAGATTCCAAGCATGGTTTTTCCTGTAGCAAGCCCCAAAATAATATCTGGTTTTTTTTGGATAGATGAGATAATACGGTTGGAAACTTCACTGCTTACTTGGTCATAATTAGGAAGGATAATGATTTCCACTTATAAAAGCTCCTTTATTTCGGAATAAATGGATTCGGTTAATTTTTCATTTTTTCCTTCCACGATGATTCTCATCACTGGTTCTGTATTTGATGGTCTGACGTGAAGCCAAAATTCAGGATAATCAATTCTTAACCCATCCTCAGTATTGATTTGGCCTTGTTTGTATTTTGATTTAATGAGATTGACAATCCTTTTTCTGTCGCTATAATTCGCTTTGATCTTTCCTTTGATCATTCTGTAATAAGGAAGATTCTGTTTCAGCTGAGATATTTTTTTACCTGAAATTGTTAGGTATTCCAGGATTAAAGCCATTCCTGTAAAACTGTCTCTGCAGGCATGTATTTCTGTGGCGATAATTCCTCCATTTCCTTCGCCTCCTATTTTAGATCCGGATTCGAGCATTCCCTTTGAAACATTTATTTCTCCTACTTTTGTTCGAATAAGCCTGACTCCGGCTTTTTTTGATAGATCCTCTATCAATCGGGATGTGGAAAGGTTGACGACAACAGGGGATTTCTGCCTGTGTGATAGATAATGGTCGACCGCTAAGGCCAAAGTGTATTCTTCTCCTATCGGTTCTCCTTTTTCGTCCACCACGGCTAATCTGTCTGCATCTGCGTCTTGGGCGAATCCGATATCAGCTTTATGATTTTTAACGGATTGACATAAAGCTCCTAAATTTTGGGGTAGAGGTTCCGGATTTCTGGGAAATCCGTTTGATAATCTGCAGTTGATACACAAAACTTCTGCTCCTAATTTTTCCAGAAAATTTGTAACATAGGGGGAAGCAGCGCCTCCACAAGGATCGACAATAACCCTAGGACGTTTTTTTCTTATGGCCTCTATATTTATAAATTTCAGTATTTGATTCTCATGAATTTTGAATGGATTGGGTTCTTTTTTAATGATTCCTGATTGACAAACTCTTTTAAATCTTCCCTGATAATAATAGTCCAATAATTCCTCAGCTTCATAGGGACTGAGGAAAAAACCACCTTTTTTTATGAGCTTCAATGCGTTCCATTCCACTGGATTGTGAGATGCGGTTATTGAAATTCCGCCTTTTAATTTTTTCTCCTTCACATAAATCTGAAGTGAAGGAATGGGAAGGACTCCCATGTCAACTGGAGTCGATCCGCATGAAATCAGACCAGAATGAACAGCGTATTTAAGCATGTCTCCAGAGGGTCTGGTGTCTCTAGCCACTCCTATGTCGCCCTCCCCTATAAAACTAGAAAAAGCTTCTGAAAACTTTAGAATCAGCTGAGGAGTTAGGCTTCTCCCCACGATGCCTCTTATTCCAGAGATGCTTATTTTTAAATCAGATGTTCTCAAGATTCGATCCTTTCTTTGATCTCTTCTTCAATGGAATCGATTGATTTGAGGTCTCTTCCCTCGATCATGATTCTTAAAATAAATTCAGTCAGAGAAGGCCTTATGATGAACCAGGATTTTTTTCTATTGACTCTAATGCCATCCGTATAATCTGGCCTTTCTTTGGCATATTTTTCTTCAAGCTGATCCATCACTCTGTATATTTTCACTGGGGATACCTGTATTTTTATTTTTCTTTGAATGAGATCTGGAAATGGAGAGATGATTTCGGATAGGCTTTTCCTTTCTCTAGCCATCAGATCAAGAATTAAAGTCAGGGCGAGTAATGAGTCATAACCTGGAGAGAAAGGGAAAAATGTACAGCTTCCGCTTCCTTCTCCCCCCAATTCAGCTCCTTCAGCAAGCATGGTGTGAGTGACTGAGGATTGGCCGACTTTTGTTTTGATGATTTTAATATTTGATTCATTTCCTACCCAATCTATAAAAGAAGAAGTTGCGACCGTTGATACAGCCACTTTTACATTCTTTTTTAGTGAAATAAGGCAGAGAGGGAAGGTCATCTCTTCACTTAATCCAATACCTTTGTTAGAAACCAAAGATATACGGCTTCCATCTGAATTTAATAGAAATCCGAGGTCGGAATTTGTCGCTTTGACAACCGCTTCTGCTTGAGACGAATTTTCTATAGACGGTTCAGGTGAATGGGAAAAAGATTTGTTGGTTTCATCATTAATGGAAATGATTTTAAGTTCGAAGAAGTCACTGTATGATTTCAGATAAGGAGAGACAGCTCCATTACACGGGTCTGCTGTAATTTTAAATCCAGCTTTTCTTATTTCTCTAAGGTCAATGATTTTTGATAAAGCTTCCAAATACAGATCGAATGGAAAAAGACTCTCTTTCATTTTACCGAGTTTATTCCAGGATGATTTTTTAAAAGAGCCTGCTTCATAGATATTAAAAACTTCAGGTCCTTCCGAAGATTCAAGGTATAAACCTTCCTTATTTAATAAGAGGATGGCATTCCAGGGAGATGGATTGTGTCCTGCTGATACAGATATCCCTCCTGCAAAATTTTTTTCTTTTAATAAAAACTGCAAGAATGGGGTCGGCAATCTTCCATAATCTATACAATCCATTCCAGAAGCCATAATGGATGAAATGGATGCCATGGCAAGCATTTGGCTTGATTTTCTGCAGTCTCTGCAAACAGCCATTCTTCCTTTTTCCAAATAGGATGAAAAAGCAGAGGCAAATTTTGAGGCAATTTCAACATTAAGGGCTTCCGGAACTTTTCCTCTTATCCCAGAGACAGAGATTCTCAGTCGATTTTTCAATTTTTAACTCCACCTACTTTTTTCCCTTTTTTATAAACAGCCTCTATGTTAAAAGAATGATTTAAAATTACAAAATTGGCATCGCCCCCGAATTTGATTTCAGTAGAGGGAAGATTCAGGAATTTTAAGGAATTTGAGCAGGCGAGAGGTATGATTTCTTCAGGCTTAAAGCCTTGCTTAAAAAGTAATTTAACTTGTTCTGGAATTGAAGTGGCTCCTCCTGCAAGAACATGGCCATGGATTGTGATTTTACGCCCTGATTTTTTTATTTTTTGATCTGGATACGACTGGATTTTGCAATGAGCCGGGGGAATCATATCAGATATCAGACAGAATGTAGAGCCTTTGATTTTAAGAAGGAGACGGATAAATTCTACGGAATTATGAACCCCATCAGCAATCACTTCAAGGTGAAGATCTCTCAGGAAAAGGCCTGCTCCGGTGAGACCGATTTCTCTGTGATGCAGACCGCTCATTGCATTTGGATAGTGGGTCATATGTCTGAGACCAAGGGAATAAAGTTTCATAAAATCTTTAAACTTGGCTTGGCTGTGTCCTGCCGAAGGGATTTTCCCCATTTTTAGAGCCTTTTTAACAAGTAAATGTGATTTTTTTAGTTCAGGAGCCAAGGTGAACATTTTGTAACTTTCTAGACTTAATAATTCATCAATATTTTTCCTATCTGGATTGAGCATATATTTTTCTTCTTGGGCTCCTTTTTTTATTGGGTTGATAAAAGGTCCTTCAACTCTTAAAAATGGGTAAATACTGTGTGGTTTTTCGGATTTGTATTTTTTAAATGAAGCGGAGATTTTTTTTAATTTATTGAAGGGGGAGCAACTTATAGTTGGGATGGCATAAAAGATTCCTAAACTTTCGAGTCTGTTTTCAAGGAGGCCAAAATCATAGTTTGCAAAATCATATCCCCAACCTCCATGTATGTGGGGATCTATAAACGGAGGAATGATATAAGATGCTTCATAGGGTTTGCTTTTTAAATTTTTGTATATTTTTCCATCTTTTATGTGAAATCCAGATAGAATAAATTTCCCGTCCTTCCAAATTTTGCCTTTAAAGCTTTTTATGTTATTGTTTTGACCTTGGGGTTCCATCAAAAGTAATTTCCTTTAACCTGGACTATTCATAAAAAAATGGTGATGTTTTTATTATCATTTTATTTTTAGCGATGTACAAGATTTTTTTAAAATAATGACTTGAACATTTTTTTCTGTTTGAATTTTTATTTTAATCGCCATTTTTTTACCATTTAGGCGAGCCAATCTCACGGCATCTGCTTCGTACCCGGGCATTCGTAGTGAAGGACCCCGCTTCATGCCCTGAGCCCCGCATCTGCAGCAATTTCGACTCGTGAATAATCCAGGTTAATTATTTTCTAATAAATGGATTTTTAATTCAAATTTTTTGTTCCCATAAATCATTCCGGAATGTACAGCAGGCCTGTAGAATGAACATTTTTTCTATTCTCCATTTATCATTAAGTTATTGCGTGGCTGAAAACCGGACATTTTTATTTTGCTAAGAACCGGACATTTTTATTTTGCTTTGACAGGGGGAAAATAGGTTTTGACAATTGAATTGGCCTATGTTATAAGTCTTATCAGATGAAAGATAAGTATGAGTTTTAAATGAGAAAACCCCCACCAATAAAGTAAGTCTCGCCATGGAATTAAAAACACAGGATTGATTTTTTCAGATGTTCGTTTTGTTAATCACCATACATTGCCATAAAAAAATATATGATCCTTTTAAAGTTCGGATTAAGGAGAAGAAATGAACTTTAACAAGAGAAAAGTATTTTGGGTTAGGGTCATATATAAGAAATATAAAGGAGGTTTATGCGTTGGCTAAAGGAATTGTTAAATGGTTTAGTGATGAAAGAGGATACGGATTCATAGAACAGGAGGGGCAAGAAAAGGATATTTTTGTTCATTATTCTTCTATTACAATGCCTGGTTTTAAAACACTTACTGAAGGAGAAGAAGTCAGTTTTGATATAGAAGAGAATGAGCGCGGACTTGTAGCAAAAAATGTAACGAAAGTTTTGCCGAAAGATTAAAGAAGACTTTCATTATAAATCTGACACACTCAGGTTAGGTCTTGTTTCAGAGTTCTTTTTAGGATTTTCCTAAAAAGAGTATAAATGTTTTCTTAAAATAAAATCAAAAAATGGAGACTCACGAGAAGCTGAACGGGAAAATAGGCAAAAGGGTTCAGCTTGTTTTTAAGGGGAATGGAACAAACGATAAAAAACCTTATTGGAAAAGGAGGATAAAGAAAAATGATGAAATTTAAGATTCAATACTTTTTATGGATGTTGTTCACATCTGTTGTTGTTATTTTTTTTTCATGTTCGTCTTCAATCGAAAATGAGCATAAAAAATCTGGGTATGAATTCAAGAAAATAAATTTGATCTCTGAAATAAAATCAGATCCAGAGAGTCCATTCTATATACCGTTTGATCGTTATCCCTTACATAGGAACCCTCTGCCTATAGGTGTTTTTGATTCAGGCACGGGTGGTTTAACTGTATTGAATGCGATTATAAAAATGGATTTATTTGATAACCGTACCCATGAACGAGGAAGTGATGGGATTCCTGATTTTATTTCGGAGAAATTTATTTATCTGGGAGATCGGGCGAATATGCCTTACGGGAGATATGATGCAGAAGGGAAAACTGATTTTTTGAAAGAGCTCATTATAAAGGATGTGCAGTTCCTGTTAAGAAGTAGATATTACCTTTCTGCAAAAGATGAATCCCCATTAGGAAAGAAATTGCCCGTTAAAGCCGTTGTAATAGCCTGTAATACAGCTACGGCCTATGGATTTGAAATGATGCAACAAGTTATGAAGGAATGGGGATTGAATCTAAAAATTATAGGGATTATAGGTGCAGGGGCCAAGGAGGCGGTGAATTCGTATGACCTGAATCAAAATGGCTTCATAAGTGTTTTTGCTACAGAAGGGACCTGTGAATCTGGAGAATATCCAAAGGCAGTGAAAAAATATTTTTTGGAACAGAATAAGGGAGAAATGAGAGTCATTCAGCAGCCGTGTTTTGGATTAGCGGGGGCTATTGACGGTGATCCTGCTTATATTTCTCATGATTTTTCTGAAGTCAGAGGGGCTGAGATTTATCAAGGGCCGGGATTAGGTCATCCAAAGTTTCCTATCCATCTTTCTCTTTGGGAAGAGTACAATTTTGAGCAGGGGGAAAGCTTATTGGTAAGAAAAGACATAAACGGAGATATAGAGGAAATTGAGCTTAATTCTATTGAGAACTATATAAAATATTATGTAACAACTTTAGTTTCAAAAGTGATGGATGGAAATGAAGATGGGGTCATTCATTCTGTTATACTCGGATGCACTCATTACGCTTTATTTAAACAAGCATTTAAAGAACATTTTTTGTATCTTAGGTCTTTTGATAAAAAATATAAGGCTGTCATTCCTGAAGATATTATGATTATTGATCCTGCTGAGTCTGAAGCTGTAGATCTTTATCTTTACTTAAATGAAAACAGTCTTTTTGGCCGAAACAAAAACCAGGAAAGTCAATTTTTTATTTCAGTTCCGAATCCTTTACTGGATATCAATCAGATTGATTCAAGAGGGGAATTTCCCATTGATTATAAGTACGGCCGGTCCATCAATAGATCTTTGCTGTATGTTAAAAGAATCCCTTTACAGGAAGAAATGCTTTCAAAGGATGTTGTGTTTCAGTTAAAGAACAACCTGCCGGATTTGTACAAAATTATGTTTCGCTTGGATTGACGATTTAATTGACTGTTCTTTTATAATCTGATATCAGAATAAGAAAACATAAAAAAGATGAAAAAGATTGCCCTTTTAACCTCTGGGGGAGATTCTCCTGGAATGAATAGTGCCATTCGGAGTGTGGTCAGGTATGCTGTATTCCATCAGATTTCTGTAGCGGGAGTTTCTTATGGATATCAGGGGCTTGTTGATAAAAATTTTCGGGATTTAGGAAGGAAGGATGTCAGTAATATCATTAATCTCGGAGGCACATTTTTAAAAACCGCCCGATCTCAAGATTTTTTTGATAAAAGAGCAAGGGAAAAAGCCTATAAAAACATGGTTGAAAGCGGGATCGATAGTTATATTGTCATAGGGGGAAACGGATCTTATAGGGGTGCCTTAGTGTTTAATAGGGAATTTGATTTCCCTGTAGTTGGGATCCCTGCCACTATAGATAATGATATTGCCGGGACCCAGGAGACATTAGGGTTTGATACAGCGCTCAATACGGCTATGGAAGCGATTGATAAAATAAGGGATACTGCCTACAGCATGGATCGAATTTTTCTCATTGAAGTTATGGGAAGAAAATCTGGAGCCATTGCGGTTCATTCAGCTCTAGCAGGAGGAGCCGAGGACATCATTATTCCAGGAATCGAAAAAGATATAGAAACTGTTTTGCAGAAGGTTAAACGAGGAAGGAAAACAGGGAAAAAAAGCTGGATTATTATTGTCGCAGAAGGATCAGGAAAGACCCTCACTATGGCGGAGGAGTTAAGAAAATACATTGATGATGTGAGAGTCACAGTCATAGGTCATGTTCAAAGAGGTGGAAACCCCAGTGCGTTCGACAGAATTTTAGGAGCGAGAATGGGAAAAGCCGCTGTGGACGCATTATTGAATGGAAAAAGGCATCATGCTGTCGGCTGGATCAATGATGGTCCCATTATTTATCCTTTACAGGATGCCGTCCAATATAAAGAGGAAGATTTCTCTAAATTTATTGAATTGATTCAGGTTTTAACCTGATATGAAAAAGGGAGAAATGAGAGTTGGAATCAAAAGAATCGGAAAGATTAGTCTATCCTAAAGCCTTAAAGTGTTTTAAATCTACTAAAGAGTCCATTGGGCTGTTCAATGATCTTTTAAAAAAGAATGCTCAACAGGATCAGACTGATTTTTATAAAGCGAGAAAATTTTTACGTGAGGGTGAAGATTTTTATAAACAAGCTCTAAAAAATGCTCAACGTTTGTTGGGGCCGCTTCCTGAATATGTCACAAGCGATTATAAAAAATGGCGGAAAGATTTGCTTCAGGAATACAAAATGATCGCAGAAAATAAAGAGAAACAGGAATTACTGGAAGAACTTTTAGGAGATGAATTTTTAAATAAATTAATGAGCCAAGATAAAGTAAAAATATTCCTGGATTTGAATTATGATTCGCAGCAGGAAGGAAAAAGAAATCTTTCTAATATAAAAATTAGAATCGTTTTTAATAAACTGAAAGAATTGATAGAAGAAGCCAAGCAGAAACAGAAAAAGATCCTGGAGCAAAAATAAAATCGGTGACAATTATGAGCGGAGTCATTCAGACCTGTTAAGATTCGTGAATATTTTGTAATGCCTTGATGGTTACGGGTTTAAAAGGGGGTCTTACTGAAAATAATCCGATGTCTTCAGGACTTTTGTGGCATAGAATTTGGAGGATATCATAAATAATGGGAGCGCAAATCCGACCTTGACACTGTCCCATGGTACAGCGGGTAAATATTTTAAGGCTATTAGGGTTGCGACAGCCCATTTGAATGGCATTCTTTATGCTTTGCATATCAATGTTTTCACATCGGCATATAATGGTATCATCAGGAATCCCAAGAATTGTTTTGGGCTTGATCTGATAAAGAGAGTTGAAACATTTGACAAAACTCATGTGATGTTTTCTCTCTTTTTTTAATTTTTCAAGAAGGGGAGTCACTTTTTTCTTATCTTCCATGCCGAACTTTTGGAGAATGCTGTGAGCGGCAATTTTCCCTTCATTCAAAGATTTTTGGGCTCCACCGATTCCAGTAATTTCCCCTGCGGCTAGAATGTTGTCTTGGCTGGTCTCCATGGAATCATTAACCTTAACTATCCAGCCTCCTTTTTCTTGCGAGTATTCAAGTTGGCATCCTGCTAGCTGAGGAGCTTCTATATTCGCGACAAATCCATATCCGACCGCTAGAGCTTCTGTCTGGTATGTTTTCTCTGTTCCCTTTATCAATTCTCCATTCTTGTCAATTTTTCCAACAACCACTTCCTCAAGAGATTTTTCTCCTCTTGCTTCTATAACATGCCTTTGGTATTTTACAGGAACTTTAGAAAAATAAATTTTAGATAGATATCTTCCCCCTTCTGAAAATTTTGAGAACTGGTGAAAAATTTGGGGAAAAAACTTGATTTTATTCCAGAATGGGGACTGTTCCATGATTCCTAACAGTTTTCCACCATTTTTTAGAAATTCATAAGCAGCTGCAAATAGAAATAGCCCAGATCCTGCTATGAGCATTTTTCGAGCAGGCAGGACACCAGAGCTCTTCATGAGGACCTGAATCATCCCGGTGGAGTAAACTCCTGGAAGAGTCCATCCTTTAAAAGGTAAAAATTTTTCTCTTGCCCCTGTAGCAAAAAGAAGAACGTCATATTTTAAAGAGAAGGTTTTTTCTCTATTGTATTCGATAAGGATTTCATTATTTTCATAGACTCCTAACAAAATCGTTTTGTTCATTAAGGTGATTTTTTGACTCTTTACTTTCTCTATGAAATTGAATCCAACTCTTTTTATTTTCTCTTGTTTTTCAGAAGGATATTCTCCTAATTCTTCCGGGATTTTTCTTAAGAGCTGCCCCCCAAAGTGGATGTTCTCATCAATAAGAAGGATGCTGAAATTGTAATCAGCCAAGATTTCAGCCGCTGTGATGCCTGAGAACCCGCTCCCAATGATAATGATATTGTATCGACTGTTATTTTTGATCATTTGTCTCTACAGTCATGCCTTCATGGACTTCGGTCATACAGGCTCTGGTATTTGGAATACCGTCTATAGTCATTGTACATTCAAAGCAGATCCCCATGCCGCAGAAAGCTCCTCTTGGCTTATGACTTACAGGATTGGTTCTCATTATTTTATATCCTGATGCGATTAAAGCAGCCAAGACTGTTTCGCCTTTGTAGGCTATGATCTCTTTACCATCGACAATTAATTTGATTTTTTGTTTTCTTTTTATGGAATTGATTCTTAAGTCTTCCATTTTTCCGGGTCTGATTTATGAAATTTTGAATCATTAGACTATCCCGTGTTCTTCAAATTGTCAAGCAGTGATTTGGTTTGACTTCACCTAGGAGCTGTGATAAAAAAATATAACTTTAATTCAGGTTAAAAAATGAATAAAACATATGACTATGTTGTTATCGGTGCCGGAATAATAGGGATGACTACGGCTTACTATCTGAGTGATACCGGAGCTAAAATAGCTGTTATAGATAAGTCCTACATGGGTTCTGGATCAACTGGACGTTGTATTGCAGGTATACGGCAACAGTTCTCAACGGCTACTTCTATTGGAGTGATGAAAGAAAGTGTTTCTCTTTTTTCCCAGATGAAGGATGAATTCGGGTTTTCAGTTGAATTTTCAAAAAGCGGATATCTTCTTATGGCTCATAGTGAGGAGCTTCTGAGCACATTTGAATCTAATATCAAAGTGCAGAGAAAAGAGGGGGTCAATGTCTCCTTACTCAGCCCAAAAGAGATTTTATCCATAGTACCTAAACTGAATACGCAGGGCCTTTTAGGAGCCGCCTATTGTCCAGATGATGGCCAGGCTTACCCGTTTTCGATTTTAAGGGGATATAAGACTAAAATTGATGAGAAAAAGGGGGATTTTTTTTTCTACAATCCTGTGGAGACTATTCAGAAACCCAAAAATTTTTTATTGACTTTAAAAGATGGAACCATTATTGAAGCAAACAAAGTTCTCTTAAGTGCAGGTCCCTGGACTAGAGATTTCGGTAAAAAAGTGGGATTGGACCTACCTTTTTATCCTGAAAGACATGAAGCCATTATCACGGAGAGAATACCAAAAATTATAGGGCCTATGCTGGTTGATTATCGGAAAGACGGATGTTATTTTCAGCAACTTTTAACGGGCCAAGTGATAGGCTGCTACACACCTGATCCCAATGTTCCAGGTATTAGATATGACAATTCACGCGAGTTTTTAATTGAAATGGCGAAAAGGATGATTCGACTTGTCCCTGAATTAGAAAAAGCGGCTGTCCTGCGGCAATGGGCTGGATGCTATACGATGACCCCAGACGGCAGCCCAATTGTAGACCAAAGCCCCATAGAAAATTTGTATATTGCCTCAGGTATGTCTGGGCATGGGTTTATGTTTAGTCCTGGGATCGGCAAACATCTTGCCTATTACATGATTCATGACAAGTGGGATATGGATTTCAGTGAGTTCTCTATCAATCGTACTTTCCGAAGTAAAGAAAGCCTTAAATAGATTTCATGGGGAACACTTGTTTATGCGTTTCCTATAGAGTTATTTTATTTTTTTATAAGGGGGTCTGTTTGGTTTTTCAGGTGGATTTTTCTCCAGTTCTTCAAGAACCCAGTGAATTGCTTTTTCAAGCTGAGGGTCATGACCGGTAAGAATTTCAGAGGGGGTCTGTTGGACTTTAATATCTGGAGGGACTCCTTCGTTTTCCACGATCCATCCATCTTCTGTCCAAATAGCTAGATTTGGAGCGGTGACATATCCTCCATCCATAAGAACAGGGAATCCAAGTGTTCCTACGAGGCCTCCCCAGGTTCTTGTCCCTATAAGCTTCCCCAATTTAAATTTCCTAAACATCCAAGGGAGAAGATCTCCACCTGAGCCTGCAGATTCATTAATAAGCATAGCCTTGGGTCCCTGTATGGAAGCGCTTGGAGTTTTCAGATCTGCTCCGTATCTCATATTCCAGTAACACACATAGGGACGTTTTAGGATATCTATATAGTAATCAGCTACCGATCCTCCGCCGTTGAATCTCTCATCAATGATGATGGCATCCTTATGTGATTGGGGGAAGAAATATCTTTTAAAATAGGTATGTCCTAGAGTAGTTGTATTAGGCACATAAACATAGGCTACTCTTCCATTGGTTGCTGTGTTGACTTTATCAATATTGCTTTCTACCCAATCCCTGTTTCTCAGCGAATACTCATTAGACAAAGGAACTACATTCAAATCTCGTGAATTTTTGCCTTCAGGATCTGAGCTGACGGTTATTTCAGTCAGTCGGTTAGCCGTGTTTTCAAAGAATTTGAAAAGATTTTCGGGGGGCCTTACGGGCTTTCCATTAACGGCAATGAGGTATTCTCCCTCCACAACATCAACTCCGGGTTGAGTCAAAGGGGAACTAAGCTCTGGATTCCAATTAAGACCGCCGTAGACTTTTTTGAATTGATAACGGTTGTTTTCAATGGAATAATCGGCTCCTAAGAGTCCCACGGGGATCCTTTCTGTTTGGGTAAGAGTATCTCCGCCTCCGACTCTATGATGTCCGACTCCTAATTCACTGCACATCCATTGGATTATTCTATTTAGGTCCTGACGGCAGGAGAAGTCAGGAATGAACAGAGAATATTTGTCTAGCATTTTTTCCCAGTCCACTCCATGCATATTCGGATCATAAAAGTAATCTCGATTAATCCTCCATGCTTCATGAAAGATCTGCTTCCATTCCTTTTTGGGATCTATGAGAACTTCAATCGAGTCTGTGTTTAATTTTCCTTGACCGGGTTTTAGTTTATCGGAAATGGCAGTGATTCCAAAGTTTTGACCTGCAATGTAGAGGATTTTTTTACAGTCGGCTGATATTTTATATCCATTAACTCCAGACAAGATGACAGAATCCTTTCGTTTATCTAAATTGAATTGGTGGAGTTTTGTTTCTCGGGCATAAGGGCCTCTGCTGGTGGGTGGAGCTTCCAGATAAAATATTTGTCCGCTATCTCCCGTTTGAAGAGAGTAATAATTTCCTTCAGGGATAGGAAGGCTTAAAATGCGTTCATTGAGTCCTTCAAAATCAATATAAAATGGGATCTCTGCTTCTTTGTTTTTTTCCTGTTCAGGATGTTTCTTTTCTATTCCTTTTTCTTCATCACTTTCTTTGGCTAGGGGAGAGGGCAGGTCTTTCTGGAGAACAGCTAAATAGATAGCGTTTGTCATCACCATGTCTGCATTTGACATATCGAACCAATGCTTGACAGGGCCCGCATCAGTGGAAGCAAAAAAGTAAAGGTATTTACCAGAAGAATCAAACACAGGATCACTCACTTCGCTTAAACCATCGGTTATGGGGTAGGATTTGTCTTGTTGAATGGAATATACATAAACTTTTTGAATGTAGGCTTTAGTGTTCAGAGTATAAGCGATCCAATTTGAATCAGGAGACCAGACTCCTCGAATGGTTTTAAGTCCTGAAGGTCCATAAAGATATTCGGAAGCAATTTTATGAGATGTTTCTGTTTCTAGATCAAACCAGTAGAGACTCCAAGAATTATCTGTATAGGACAATTTTTTACTGTCTGGGGACCAGTAGGGTCTGTCATAAAAACCAGCACCTTTTATAGGGTATTTTTTTACATTTCCTTTGATTCCTGGATCTTTAATATGAAGACAGTACTCTCCGTTTTCATCGGAAAAATAAGCAATTTTTTTTCCATCTGGTGACCAGACCGGGCTTCTTTCATTAATTCCGGAAGTCTCTGTGAGATTGCGAAAATCTCCTTTTTCAGCAGGAAAAGTGACAATTTCTCCTCTAAATTCAAAAACAGCTCTTGCCCCAGTAGGAGAGATGTCCACGTTTCTTATGTATCGAGTTCCTTTAATATATCTGGGCCTTAACTCTAAAAGGTCTGTTGCGATTCCTATGCAAAGGCTTTCTACCGTTCCATTATGGATATCAAGGAGATGAAGTGTTCCTTTCTGTTCAAAAATGATTTTATCCTCACTTGAGGAGGCGGCCGTTATAGGATAGTCTTTATAATCTGTAAGTTGTTTTATTTGTCGGGATTTTGAATTAAAAGAAAATAAATTGAATTCGCCATTTCTGTCAGACCTGAAGTAGATCTTGTCTTGGATCCACATAGGGTCTGTATCATTGCACCTGCCTTCAGGTTGAGGAATTTTTTCTATAGAGCTGTCGTTTAAAGTCATAATCCATATTCTAGAAAAAGTTCCTCCTCTGTAGTGCTTCCACTGAAGAAAAGCTTCTCTAAAAGGAGTATAAGCTACTTTTTCTCCGTTTGGGGAATAGGAAACTTTGTGAACATAGGGAATTTTTTCTGGAACGGGCACTTCTCCATCTATTGGAACTTTATAAAGATGGCTGCGGGCACCAGTGAAAGAGAAACGAGAAGACATAAAAACCACATATTTTCCATCAGGAGTGAAAGTTCTGACTATATCTGGATAAGGATGCCAGGTGAGCCGTTTTGGAATTCCTCCTTGAGAGGGGATGATATAAACATCGGTGTTTCCGTCATACTCTCCGCTAAAGGCAATCCATTTTCCATCAGGGGAGAAAACTGGATATGATTCCACTCCTTTATGAGAAGTCAAACGGCGAACATGCTTTCCTTGTAAATCAGCAGTCCATAAGTCATTAGAATATGAAAACACAATATATTCTTGACTTATGGCAGGGTGTGTCAGCATTTTAGTATTATTTGTGTCGATTCCTTTTAGTGAAGAGGGAAGGGTTAATAAACAAAATATCAATAAAATACAGAATAACGGATATAAATTTTTCATTTTTTACTCCCTGTGATCCATAAATTTATAATTTTTTATACCATATAATAAACCTGGATTATTCATGAGTCAATATTGCAGAAAGCTTAAAGAAATTCAGGTGTGGATGAATTTCCTATTGACTCGCATGAAAGGTAAAAAAAATGGCTGTTTAAATTAAAAACGTAAACATAAAAGATGTTCCAGTCATTGTTATTGAAAAAAGTTTTGCATATTGTTGAAAACGAAATAATCATGGATACATCGCCATTTTTTTAGGAATATTACAGTTAAATCAAAGGAACAGATCTCAATATTGTTTGTTAAAATATCACCCCTCGATTCATCTTAAGAGGCGATTGCAATTGACAGAATAAAAATGAGATATTATAAAAAAAAATGAAGATAACGGAAATTTGGGGGATAGAGAAGATTTTGAGAATCTATCTTCATTATACGAAGATTATTTATTTAAAAGGGTTTTAAAATGGACGAAGATGAAAAAAAAACTAGGTTTTTAGACGATTTGGATCGAGTCCGCAGACAGATATCAGAAATAGAGGAAGTTGAACTTGAGAGAGCCAAAACAGAGCGGGCTTTAAAGGAAGAAAAGGGATACCTTAGTCATTTATTAGAGGAACTTTCAACTGGGATTTTATCTGTAAATGTTCAGGGGGAGGTTAAATTTATAAATTCTGCAACAGTGAAAAAGTTGAGAATGGATATGGCGAATGAAACAGAAAGAATTGATGTATGGAAACATCCTGTTTTTGTTCAATCAGGAATATCAAAAGGAATAAGAAACTGCCTAGATACTCAAAAGAAGAGCACAATTGAATCTTTGTATAAAGAAAAGACGGGGAAGAAGAATTACTTTAAAATAAATTTCACTCCTCTTTTTAATAAAGATGGATCCATAAATGGAGTTATGGTTATGATAGAGGATGTGTCAGAGAAAAAGAAAGTTGAGACAGATTTAAAACAAAAGCTTGAATTTGAAGAATTTATGTCAAAAATTTTATCTAAATTAATAGATTTCAAAGAAGTTCATAGTTCGTTTAAAAGTGTTTTTATAGACATAGGGAAAAAATTGAGTTCTGACTGGGTTGGATTATTCCTCTTCAATGAAGATAATCATCATGTGGCCCATTGCACTTATGAATGGCACAGGGGAGAAGCTGGTTTACAGCCTAAAGAGAGAAGAAATATACCTTTGGATGAACTTTCATGGATGAAGGAAAAGTTTAATAAGAAAGAGTCAGTGCAAATTGAAAAAACTTCAGAAATGAATAGCCCCCAAAAGTCTGTTTTGAAGTTATGGTTGAGTGAGAAAGCTTTATCTTTTGTCGCAGTTCCTGTGCATTATGAAGATCAATTAATAGGGTTTATGGCATTGGAATGGATCACAGAATATGGGAAATGGACAGAGTTAGATATTTCTATCTTAATGGAAGTATCTCATAATCTGGGTTATGTCTTAGGGCAAAAGAAGGCTGATGAAACCAAAATGAAAGCAAATGATAGGTTTTATATGCTTGCCCAAGCTGGGTTTGAAGCCATCGTTATTCTGAAAGAAGGAATCGTCGCGGATGCGAATCATGCAGCGAGCTCTCTTTTTGAATACAAACCTTCTGAATATATTGGGAAAGATTTATCAATTTTTTTTGATTCAAATGAAAAAAAGGTCATAGAGGGTTATATGATGAGTTCAAAATCACATCCTCTTGAATCAAAAGGAATTAAAAAGAGTGGAGAAGTGATCCCTATTGAAATTTTCACTAAAACTTTGCTTGCTGGGGATGAACAGAGGAAGGTATTAGGAATAAGAGATATGACGGGTAGAGAAAAAATAGAAAAAGATAGTGAAGAGAGATATGAGAAATTAAAGAAAACTATGGAAGGTATTGTTAAAGCTTTAGCATCGAGCATTGAATTTAAAGACCCTTATACGGCAGGGCATATGCAGAGGGTAACAAGGCTTTCTTGTGCCATTGCTGAAGAAATGGGAATTTCTAAAGAACGCATAGAGGGTTTAAGGATTGCAGCAAGTATTCATGATATAGGGAAAATCGGTGTTCCAGCAGAGATACTTAATAAACCAGATAAGCTTACAGAAGCGGAACGTATGATTGTGGAAAGTCATCCAAAGACGGGATATGATATATTAAAAAATATTAATTTTCCTTGGCCGGTAGCGGATATTGTTCTTCAGCATCACGAAAGGATGGATGGCTCGGGATATCCTTCTGGATTATCTGGAGATGAAATATTGATGGAATCAAGAATTATAGGAGTTGCGGATATTGTGGAAGCTTTGACTTCCAGAAGGCCGCACAGATCTGCTCTCGAAAAAGGAAGCTTTATCAATGAATTGAAGAAAAATAAAAAAATTCTATATGATCCTGATGTTGTGAATGCCTGCTTGAAAGTAATCAATAACAAGCATTTTTCTTTTCAGACTTTTAATCTGGAGAATTCATAAGGAGCAGAGGTTATTTTAATTAAAAACATCTTTTAAAAGAGGGACTAAGTTCAACGCATAATCAATTTCTTTCAAGGGGATTTCGTTATTTTTTGATATTTCAGTAAATCGTCCATCCTTATTGCTGTCTTTGGTTACTATGAGTAAATCTGAATATGGGGCCACAGCATCGATCATCCTTTCATTGTCACTTCCTGGAGCTCCTCTTTTGGAGACACCCCCAACATGTATTCCGATAATAAATATATTGTTCTTTTTACAGTAGTCTATGATATTTTTCAGTCTATTGACTTCATCAGCCACGGTCAGACCTGAAGCGCCCATGCCTTTCAGGCTGGCACCGATTGCAAACATGATCGTTTTATAACCAGTTCCTTCAGGATATTTGTTCAGGTCAGTATTGATTTCCACATGAAAACCAGGTTCAGATTCTTTCCCTCCTAGGCCAACTCCTTCACTTATCATATCTACATCAGGGACATCACAATAATCATACATGACGCCTGCTTCTTCACAGACTATATTCAGAGTTGTGACATCAGGGCTTTGCCCTGCAGAAGTATTAAGCAGAGGAAGCTGTGCCTTTGGTAACTCTTGAGAGTAATGAGAGCTAACATTTAACATAAAGATAAAGCTGAACAGGCATAGAGTGATAATCATTGCTTTTAGTTTTATTTTTTTCATCTTTTTTTCTCCTTTTTCATTTGGATTATTCATTATAAAAATCTATACTTATAATAAGATTTAATCTCAATTATAAAATACATTCTTTTTGTTTTCTTTGGAAGGGTCTTTATAATAGAAGCCGACTCCATTTTTAACTATTTCTGAATAGCGGGGGACATTTGATATGTTGATAGCATTTTCGGGATTTTTTTGCGAAAATTGTTTGGCTATTTCTAGGGCAGCAGAACAATGCTGTCCAACACGCTTAGACATAGGCCAGCCAGTTTCATCATAGGGGACGAACAATTTCCCTTTTTTTGAAAGTTTTAGAAGATAAGGATCTTTTCCATCAAGGAGAAGTTCAACTGTTTTGGGACCTGTGGGCTGGTCCAAAAAAGGAAGAGGTGCTTCAAGAAGAAAGGGAAGGGCATCCGAGAAATCCCCAATTTCTCTATGAGATAAGCCTCTAAATCCTTTAGGAGAGGGTTCGACATGATTGTCAAAGCCTTCTGTTGCTTTTAAGGTTAAAGAAGTCATCGTGGCTATTCGCATGGATTCTTCAGGAGCGACAATACAGTTTGTTACTGGAAACATGGTTTCAGCGCCGTGAATATCTATGACCAAATGAACATTTTCTTTTTTTATAAGCTCCATAGCGGCATAGGTTACTTTTTCCATAAGGACTCCGTTTGGCCTTCCCGGCCATGTACGGTTGGTATTTCTTATGTCAATATAAGAAAGCAGCTGTCTATCTGGGTAATGGACATAGGCATCAGGATCAGGCCATTGGTCCAGGGGAGAAGCCCCTCTATCGCCCATCCGAAATTTTTTATTTCCCCACTGAGTTTTAATTTCGAAATAAAGAGGATATCCATCGCCTGGGCGTGTCGTTCTCCCTCCGCTGTTATTGAATTGGGGAATGATGATGAGAGTTCCTTTTTCAACAACAGAGTTTTCTAAAAAGATGAGAGCACTCAGCAGAGCTGATGGTTCATTGGAATGCGTATTGGCAATGATCAGCATTTTACCACCTGGAGTACCGCTTCCAAGGAAAAATACGTGGGTATCAGCCATGGTTCCTTTGAGTCCTGGACAATAGTCGCTAAGGTTTTTAACTTTTGATACTCCTGGGCCTGAGATCATTGGCGTTTGGAAATGACGGTGTTGGTAAAGTTGGAGGCCTCCAATTAAAGTGAGAGCTCCGATTATTAAAACCATTGTTAATTTGTAGATAACTTGACGTGACATGTTATTTTCTCCAATTAGTTTGCTCGGAAGAGTCTTAATATTAAAGGAATCATTATAAGAATGTATTGGAGCATTCTGTCCACACTTTTTTCTTCTTGAATAAAATTCCATATAAGTATTCCCAGTAGATAAGCACAGATTATATAGTATATGACCATGATAAAAGGCATCATTACCTCCTTATAAACTCCATTTTACTAAAAAATCTAATTGAGTACTGAATACCACCATTAATATTCCTGTAATGGTGATAACTATCCAGGGAATCCAAGTATTTTTTAAGAAGGACCAATAGGATTTTTTATATTCTGAAACCATAACACTCAACCGTCCTATAAGAGCAGTGGGAGGCAGTCCATCACCAAGAGGCCAAAGCAAGCTTAATCCAGCGATAGCCACGGTGGCATGTAATCCTATAGAATCTAAAAACCACACTAATGGAATTCCGATTATAGCAGCCCCACCGTAGGTAAAAATCCCTTCAGAAACAGGGATAATTACAATAAGTGATATGAATAATAAGATTAAGGGAATGCTTATGACTGTATAAGAAATAAGACCTCTGACTCCTGTAGCTGTCATGATCTGCTGGAGCATTCCCACTGCGATCATTGTGGTTAGGAGAGGAGTCAGTTTTTTGACTGTTTCTCTAGATAATTTAAGAATATTGATTTTTTTGGGGCTCAAAATGAGAGCGAAGATTGCTGAGATTACAAAAAGTAAGGGAAGACCCAAAACAGGCAGTGAGAATGGCCATATTCTTAGAGCGATCACTAATCCAAAAAATACAAGGAAAGGGATGAGAATTCTCCACCATTTCATGCCTTTTGGAATTTCAGGCATTTGTTTTAAAGCAGATTCAATATCGGATTTTTCTTGTTTTTTCCATCCTAAAATCAAAATAGTAAAAGTTCCTAGCAAGAGAACAGGAATCCCAAGAGGAAGTTCGAACCCGACATAAGGGATGGCTGTTCCTGCAGATAATATCATTGCCCATATATTGACAGGGGGGGCGGCAGCACTCAGGCCAGCTATTATAAATAAGATAGCGGCTACTTTTTTGCGTTTGATTCCTAAGTAGCTGAGAGCCATAGCCACAGGGGCACCTACAACTAGGAGAGATACACTCCCTGCTCCTGTAAGGGCTCCAGGAACTAGAGTTATGAACATCAGTAATAAAAGAACAATGAGGCGCTTGTTATAAAAATATTTAATGGTATTTTTTACCACATAATCTACGCCTCCGGATTCAGAGATAATAGCCATGAAAATAGTGGCTGTGACAAATATCAATATAACATCCAAGTAGGTGAATGAGCCTTCCACCAGATGCCTGGCTAATTGACTTAATGGAGGAGTGTCTGTAAAAGCTCCAAATATACCTCCAGCTAAGGCTGCCAAAAACATACTTATTTCGACTGATAGTTTTCTCCATTTAGCAAGGGTGTAGGCTGCTATCATAACAAACAAGGCAATGACAATTTGTGTTTGCATTTAGAACTCCTTTATTTAATTCTACATTTGTGATTTCCCTGGAGTCAAGAATTAGAAATAAAAAGCAGGCATCACCATTTCTGTAATACAGCTTTTATAAACAAAAAAGATGGGGAATAGTAGATAGATGAACCTTTTTGCATGATATTTCGTATTTATGTTTGAAAGAATAAAATCATGAAAATATTATTGTGGTTTATTTTATTGGCCATTTCTTGGCCTTTGGCCATTCTTTTTTTAATATTATATCCGATCGGATGGTTGCTGCTGATTCCTTTCCGTCTATTAGGGATAACATTTAATGCTGTGATGAGTTTGTTTAAGTCAATGATCACTCTTCCCGCTCGTCTCATTTCCTAGATTCTTCATAAAGGAAGTTCAGGTAAAATAATCTATGAAAAAATCATGAATTCAGCTGAGGGGATATTGTGATTTGGGATTATATTTTCAGTTGGCAAATGGGCGGAGTTTATAGCTCATGGGATTCGACTTTATTTTTTTAAGTGCTTTGGCTTCAATCTGTCTTATTCTTTCTCTTGTCACGTTGAATTTTTTCCCGACTTCTTCAAGTGTATGAGGTCTTTCATTGTTCAAACCAAATCTCATCTTTAATACTTTTGTTTCTCTTTCTGAGAGAATTTTAAAGGCATCTTGTATGAGTTCCTTAAGATTCATATGAATGATGGTATCAGGGGGAGATGGGATATCTTGATCTTCGATAAAATCACCGATTTCATTATCATTATCTCCAACTGGAGTTTGAATGGAAACAGAATCCTGAGTGTTTTCGATAAGATTTCTTAAGCGATGGGAAGGAATTTTTAGCTTTTTCGCTAGTTCGTCATAAGTGGGTTCTCTTCCTGATTCACAGACAAAAGCCTTAGTCGCTTTCTTTATTTTCTGAAGTTGTTCAGTAACATGGACAGGAAGCCGAATTGTTCTGGACTGGTCAGCTATGGCTCTAGTGACAGCCTGTCTTATCCACCAAGTCGCATAGGTAGAAAACTTGTACCCTCTTCTATAGTCAAATTTTTCGACAGCTCTTATAAGTCCTAAATTTCCTTCCTGGATTAAATCTAGTAAAGGGAGTCCACGGTCCTGATATTTTTTAGCAATGGAGATGACAAGTCTTAGGTTGGCCGCAACTAATTTATTTATAGCTTCCTTTTTTATTTTTTTACCCCTAGCTATTTCTTTAATTAAGAATTTTGTTTGTTCGTTCTGCCCTGTTCGGAAATGGGTGGTCTCATCATTGTTTAATTTTTGATAAACAAACTGCAAAAGATTCTCTTTTGTTTCTTCTTTTAAATCCAGGCTTATGATGAGATTTCTTATCTTTATGACAATTCTGCCTATGGAAAAAATTGAATTATCAGAAAGGGATCTTTCCTGAAGTTCCTCTTTGAATTCATCAATTTTAGAAAGCTTTTTTAAAAAATGGGCCAGTGCTTTTTTGTTTTTTATATTGGTATCAGCTTCAGTGTTGAGATTAATATGTCTTTTTATTAGCTCCGGATTTTCCCTTATTTTTTTCCCTATTTCAAATATCTTTTCAAGTGTGAAGTAAGATTTAGAGAGGGAGTTAATGATGATTTTTTCACCTTTTTCTATTTTTTTAGCTATTGATATTTCTTCATCCTGTGAAAGGAGAAGAATATGACCCATTTCTTTGAGGTAAAGTTTAATAGGATCCGTGGTTTGAAACGGTTCATTAGAAGGATTTTGCATATTTGATTCAGTCATTTTATTTTTATTAATCATTTCTCCCCTTTAATATTCTTAACGTTTTAATAACGATTTAAAGTCATGTTTTGTTGCAAATAAATTATATAGGAATAAAATTATCCTAATTTCTGAATTCTAATCATTTTCCCTTTTGTATTAAATAAATAATAATTCTCAATTTAGAATTAATATAAATAATAACAACACTAATAAAATAAGAGTTTATCGTTCAAATGTCAAGTCAAAATTTATATATTTTTTGACCCTTAAAAGATGCTTTAAAATAGATTTTTTATGAGTACTATGATTCCAGAAAAAGCAGAGGCGATAAGAACAGCCGGTCTCATCAAACCTCTATCTAAGATTTTCGCCAGTCGTTTTGACCCAAAGAAACCCAGAAGAATGCCCGGGATAAGAACGGTAGTGACATAAATTTCTCTAAGACCGAAACGATGGATTATAAGGAGTGCACTCAATGATATGAGGGTACCAAAAATAAAAATAGTTGAAAGTGTCCCTCTGATTTTTGATCCTTTTTGGTACTGATAAATAAGAGCGATAGGAGCGCCTCCTATCGCTGATGTTGTACTCATGATTCCAGAAACTGTTCCAGCTCCAAATAAATTTTTTGGATTTAATTCTAGTTTTATTCCAGAAATACTGATCATAACCGCAAATAAAATCATGCTTCCGAAAAGGATAGAAATATTTTTTTGCGGAATAATAATAAGAATAAAAGAACCTAGTGCAGAACCCAAAATTCTCCCCAAAACAGCCCATTTGATTTCTTTTAAACTGATCGCATATCTCTCCCTCCATGCGATAAGTATGGTGAGGAAAAGTGCTGATAATAAAATTGGTCCCGGGACAAAAACAGGATTTAATATCACCAATAAAGGAACTCCTATGAGTCCGAGCCCAAATCCTATGGAACCTTGAAGAGCTGATCCAAATGTAGCTATGAAAAACGCTATAAGAGATTCGATAAAGCTCAAAGGGAAATCCATTGCTAAGACATAAGACCCAAATTTTTATTGTTTTATAATAAGAGGAGAATATTTATCATAAAAAAGGGGTCTAAGTCAAAAAACAAAAATAAGTGGTATTTGACATTAGGGAGAACCAATAATTAATATGGTTATCGGGATCTATTTTTTCATGACGAAAGATCATCTTCATAGATTTGTTTTCTTTTTGCCTTCAATGGTTTATTATGCTCTGATTTTTTTCTTATCTTCAAAAAGCTATCAGATAAAAATGAATATTGTTTTTTTCGATAAAATGATTCATTTGATAGAATATACGGTATTGGGTTTGCTCCTTTCCCTAGGTTTTTTTGCTTTAAAGACTTCCTTTAAGTCAAGATTCATTTTAATTTTTATCAGCGGATCTGTTCTAGCGGGTTTGGATGAAATTCATCAATGTTTTGTACCATTGAGATCCATGGAAGTATTAGATTTTGCTGCTGATGTCACGGGTATAATTCTTGGTTTTTTTATATTTGGCGGATTCAATAATCTAATGCAACACTCACATAAAAAAAGTGAATGGATGAATTTTTAAAAGCTTTAGGATGAAACCAATTCTATGGGGATTTCGTTGACTGGATTATTTTACTGTGATATTTTTGCTGGAGTTAAGAAAATGAGGAGAGGATAGATGGAAATCAAAAAAAATAACACAACCAAGAAATGGCTGATTGGGTGCGGGATTGGATGTGGGGTTGTGATTATCCTAGTAGTTTTTCTTGTTGTGGGAGGAGTGATTTTTGTGAAAAACATGGTCAATTCTTTTGAAGAATCAGAAGATATCTTGAATGATCTAACTGAAAAATATGGGGAAATAGAGGATTACTGTCCGTCTCCCTCAGGATTCATAGAGTCAGGGAGAATGGAAGCTTTTATCAAAATAAGGGAATTGGTTAAACCTTTGGCCGATGAACTAAAAAAATCTATTGATTTTCTTTCAGCCGAAGGTGACAGAAGAAAAGGAGAGAATAAAAGGGAAAAGGAATCTGCAGGGATTTTCAAAAAAATCAGAGAAGGAGTCGGATTGTTTCCCAAGATAGCCGAATTTTTAAAGAAGCGTAATCAGGTATTATTGGAAGTAGGGATGGGTATTGGTGAATATTATTACATTTATACAATGGCCTATTACTGCTGGCTGGATAAACCTTTAACTGATGGACTGCCTATAAATATCAATAAAGATAGCGATTTTGATTATCAGTATTGGGAAGATGAAGAAACCATAGAGATAAGACAAGATTTGGCGGTGAGACGTTTGCATAATATGATCCTTCCTATGTTAAAGAATCAATACAGCAGTCTTCTAGAAAAAAGTGATTTAGATATTTCTGAGGATTGGAAAAATGCTCTGGAAAGGGAAATAAAATTAATGGAGAAGAATAGATATCGGTTGGTTTGGCAGGATGGACTACCGGAAGAGATCCAGGCATCCTTAGAACCTTACAGGGACTGCCTTGAATCAGGTTATATCTCTTCAATCAACAGTATCGAGTTTATGATTGAGCCAAAATAATGTATTCATAAGATAAAATTTTTATAATAAAAGAGAAAAACATATTCAAATTGAGCTGATAGATCGCTTTTTTATTTTTTGTTTTGTTTTTCTATGTATTTTTGATGATATTCTTCAGCCTTGAAAAATTCTTCAAAAGATTTGACTTTGGTGACGATCGGTTTTTGAAATTTTCCTGATTTCTCAAGTTCAGCAATTTTTTTTTCAGCAGCAAGCTTTTGATTTTTATCCACATAAAAGATCACAGACCTGTATTGAGTGCCTACATCAGGGCCTTGTCTATTCAGCTGAGTAGGGTCATGAAAAGAGAAAAATTTATCAAGCAGTTCTTCGTATTCAATGAGAGAAGCATTGTATAAAATTTTTACAGTTTCCGCATGTCCTGTTTTCCCAGTACAGACTTGTTGATAGGATGGATTCTTGAAACTTCCTCTTGAATATCCGACTTGGGTGGACACCACTCCCTTAACTTGACTAAATTTGTATTCGATCCCCCAGAAGCATCCCCCAGCAAAATAGGCTATTTTTGGTGATGGTTTAAAATCTAAAGCTGCAGAGTTAATACAAAAGCGTTTATGAGTAGAAGGAGGGCCGTCATTAAAGACATGACCCAGATGAGAATCACATACAGCGCATCTGACCTCTGTCCTTATCATTCCAAAGGAAAGATCCTTTTTGTATTTGATTTTGTTTTCATCCACAGGAGATGTAAAGCTTGGCCACCCTGTTCCATGGTCATATTTTGTTTCTGAACTAAAAAGAGGCATCCCGCAGGCGGCACAGTGATAAGTTCCTTTTTCCCAATGGTCATTGAATTTTCCAGAAAAGGGCTTTTCAGTACCGGCTTTTCTTAAGACCCGGTACTGTTCTGGAGTCAGTATTTCTTTCCATTCTATTTCTGATTTGATAACTTTATTTTTCATGCTGCTCTCCTTTGAGATCGGTTGGCTGTTTTGAAGATTACTTTTTTCGAAAGGTCTGTCCATGCCCGTACAAGATATAAAAAAGATACAAAAGGATATGATAGCCAAGCTTTTTTTTATCATCTAAATTTTATCTCCTATAATTTCTATGTATATTATAGTAAAATAATATAAAAAAGCAATTTACATAATTGATTCTCATGGCATGTATTTTTTGAGAAATTTGAGTTTTATGAATCAGATTCAGTATAATGGATAAGTCACAAATTAATAAAAATAAGGGAAATCACATTGAAATTTAAAGCAAAAGAATATGCCCGTTGGTTTGTTATTTTTTTATTGGTAATGCATGGAGTGATTTGGGGGAGGAATCAATTCGATGAGTTTTCTTTACAGAAACTTGAGCTTATTGATACATTAAATCTTACAGAGAGCAGCCTGGAAATGTTGAAGAAGAACGGTTTTGTTGTCGTATCCGGAAATGAAAGAGAAATTTTCGATGTCTATATCGATTGCAAAGAAAAAAATCATCCCATTTTTATCACCACGGATGCGGTTTTGCACACTTCTCATATCTTTTTTGACACTATTTTAAGGATTGTTGAGGTAGAAAAACTTTATGACCTTACTCAGGAGCTGACAGATCGTATGCTTGAGATTTCTAAAACTCAGTATAAAGAAGCCAATGAAAAAGAAGTCAAGCAGGCCCTCCGTTTAAATATAGGGTTTTTTTCTGTAGCTAAGGCTTTATTTGAACCTGATTATAATCCTGGTTATAAATTGAATAATTTAGTGAGCAAAGAGTTAAAGAATATTTCTGAACATAAGGGAATTGAGTTTAGGGAACTTTTAGATTATATCGACAATCCATCTCTCTACACCCATCCTTATGCCTATGAAGATTACAGTCAGTATATTCCCAGAGGACATTACACCAGAAATGATTTATTCAAAAAATATTTTAAAGTCATGATGTGGTACGGAAGGATCGATTTTAAATTAAAGCCGGGAAAACATAAGCAAGCTGTGCTTCATGGGAAAAAAATGACCCTTCAAGCTTTATTAATGGCCGATGCTTTTATGAGGGATGAAAGAGCCTACCAATTGTGGAATATGATTTATAAGCCCACAGTGTTTTTTGTAGGAAAGACAGATGATTTAATGGCTAGAGATTACATATCTCTCATAAAAAAAATATTTCCAAATGAACAGGACGTTGATAGATACCATGAAGATAAATTTTTATCTGAATTTATAAAGAAAGCCCTCGAATTGAGACCTCCCAAAATACTTTCTGGGGTTTCTTATAAAGAAAACGGAAATTTCGAGCAGGCGACCTTGGGATTTCGATTTATGGGTCAGAGATTTATTCCAGATTCTTATATTTTTCAACAGTTGGTTTATGGGATCGAAAAAATGGAATACACAGGAAATAGCAAGCCCTTTACCATGGAGATTATCCCTAATTCAGGGGCCGTGAGGGCTTTTCCAAGAGGTTTAGATGTGATGGCTGTATTGGGTTCCCGAAGAGCATTAACCATACTGGAAAAAGAGGGCGACACTGACTTTACAGGGTATGATGAACAGCTGGATAAATTGAGGAAAGAGTTTTCTTCGCTCACTCAAAAACAGTGGAGCCAGAATCTGTACTGGGGGTGGCTTTACAGTTTAATTCCTCTTCTAAAGCAGGATTTCGAAGAGAAAGCACCTGGTTTTATGAAACAATCATCCTGGATAGATAAAGAATTAATGACAGCTCTTGGGTCTTGGACAGAATTAAGGCATGATACTATACTCTATGCCAAACAGAGCTATACATTGATGGGAAGAGCCTCTATACCTCAGCCTTCTTTAACCTATGGATTTGTTGAGCCCTATCCTCAGGTTTATCAAAGATTGAAAAGTATGATGGCACAATTAAGAGAAATGAACAGTGATTTAAAAATAGAAATCCCAGAGGTTCAGGATAAAATCAAAATCTTTGAAAATATTCTCAACACATTGAGAATCATTTCAGAAAAAGAACTTGAGAGAGAGTCATTGGACAATGAGGAATATTTTTTCATTTGGAATATTGGGGGGAATTTAAAAGAATTGAAAAGATTTCCTGAGTCCATACAAAAGCGAATAACTTCAGCTACGGATGAGAGGATGGATATTATTGCTGACGTTCATACTGACCTAAATACCTCTAAAGTGTTAGAGGAAGGAGTGGGTTCACCTTTTCATATTTATGTGATTGTCGAAGATCAAAAAGGTTACCGTTTAAGCCACGGAGCTGTGTTTTCTTACTATGAGTTCAAACATTCTTTGTCTGACCGATTGACAGATGAGAAATGGCAGAAAATGGGAAAAAACAATCAAAGGCCGCCTCTTCCTCGATGGATGAATTTTATAATTCACCGGTAGACTCCAATGACATTGAAAAGTTTCCGGATAGCCTAGGAAACATTAAAATTTATTAATCTTAATTTAATATTTATTTAATCTTGACCTTGTATAATAGTCCTGAGGCTGAAATGATTTAATGAATTGACATGGTACTCAGATGTTAAGGAGAGTTTAATGAGAAAATGGGTCATCAACTGGATTTTTTTCCTAGTTATTGGTTTACTTTTATGGACTCCTTATGTTCATTCTCAAGATAGGCAGGTGGATGTGAATGAATTTAAAAAAGATGCTCCCAAAGTCTTTGTGGATTGCGACCATTGTGATATCGATTATATAAGGAATGAAATAGACTTTGTAAATTATGTATGGGACAGAAAAGAAGCGGATGTGCATATCTTGATTACCACACAGGCTACCGGAGGAGGAGGACGTGAATACACTCTTGCCTTTATAGGCCAGAATGAATCCCAGAAATTACAGAACACCTTAAAGTATTTTTCAAACAGCACAGAAACTGATGATGAGACGCGAAAAGGACTGGTTCAAACCATGAAATTGGGCTTAGCTCCTTATGTAGCCCAAACCCCTCTAGGTAAGATTTTGATCGTGGACATGGCTCAGAAGAGCACTCCAACGGCTGTGGAAGATAAATGGGATTTTTGGGTGTTTAACCTGGGGATTTTTAGCCGGTTGAATGGGGAATCGCAGAGAAGGTCCATTTTTTTGTCAGGGAATATATCCGCTAATAGAGTCACCCCTCAGTCGAAATTGAGGATGGGTCTGGATCTTGATTATGATGGAGAAAGCTATGAGTTAGATGAAGAGAGGTACCGCAGTACCAGTAAAAGAGGTGATTTTGATGGTCTTTATGTGAAAAGCATCAATGACCATTGGTCTGCCGGAGGATGGGTTTCTGTTGCTCAGTCCACTTACAACAATATACAATTTTCTTATACTGTCCATCCCGCTATTGAATACAATTTTTTCCCTTATTCAGAATGCACCCGAAGGCAGTTCCGGGTACTTTATAAGATAGGATACAATTTTTTTAATTACTTTGAAGAAACAATTCATGATAAGACCTCTGATCGTTTGTGGAACCAAGCGCTATCTTTAGAAATGGAATTTAATGAGCCCTGGGGAACCGCTGAGGTTGGGTTGGAAGGTTCTCATTATTTTCATGATTTTAGTAAAAACAGGTTGAATTTTGATGCTGAAGTAACTGTTCGAATTGTGAAAGGACTTTCTTTTGATGTGGAGGCAAATTATTCCATTATTCATGACCAGCTTTCTTTAGCTAAAGGAGATGCAACTCTAGAAGAGATTCTACTTGAGCGCAGAGAATTGGCATCTGAATATAATTATCGTTTTGAAATTGGATTGGATTATAGTTTTGGATCCATCTTCAGCAATGTGGTGAATCCCAGGTTTGGCAATCATCATCATTATTATTAAGGCTAAGGATTATTGAACATGTGTGGGATATGAACTATGAAGGCCTGAGCAATGTGGTCAATGTTTACATCAATCATTTAAGAAGAAAGATCGATAAAGATTTCAAGAAAAAACTTATTCATACCATTAGAGGATATGGGTATAAGATAGATGAAGATAAAAAAGACTAAATCCCTCATTTTTAAACTTACTGTCTGGTATGTGGTATTCCTCGTCATTATCATTGTGATCATAGGAGCCGTTATTTTTGAAAGCTACAGAAACAGCCTTCTAAATGAGATGGATGAAATTTTGGGGAAAATTGCGGATGAATTGGATGATACTTATTGGAGCCACAGAGGGATTTCTTTAAAAGAAGCCATTGTCAGAACTGAAAATGAATTCGAGCATGTAAATCCCTATATTTTAATCATAGAGGTTTCTGGTGATAAAAAGAATTTTTTAGAAAATGTGATCCACTCAGGAAATTCCTATGATGAAAATTTGATTTTAGGACGAAAACTTTACTGCAGAGCTGATAGGTCAGATTTAAATCCTCTCTATGTGATTTGGGAAAAAGAAAGCTCTGGTTATCCACCTTTAAGAGTTATGCTTTTCCCAATCAGAGATCATTATATTCTCCAGATAGGATTATCGCTAACCTCTGTTTATTCAAGAGCCAGTAGAGTCCTTATATTTATCATTCTTTCTAGTGCTTTGCTGCTTCTGCTTGCTTCAGCAGGAGGAAATTTTGTGATAAGAAAAGCCATTCAACCTGTTATGAATGTGGCTCAGGCCGCCAATCAGATCACCACAGATGACCTGTCTCATCGCATTGATGTTCAGAAAAGAAAAGATGAAATTGGAGTCTTAGTTGAGACATTCAATGATATGATTTCAAGGCTTGAGCGGTCCGTTAAAGAAATCAAACAGTTCTCAGGAGATGTTTCCCATGAGCTCAGAACTCCTTTGACGAACATAAGAGGCGAGATAGAAGTCATTTTAAGGAAAGAAAGAGACCAAAAGGAGTACAAGAAAACTTTGAAAAGCGCTTTAGAAGAAACTTATCATATGGAAAAAATAATCAAAGATCTGCTCCTTCTTTCCAGAACAGAGAGCTTAAAAAAAGAAAGTTTAAGTGAAAAGATTCTGTTAGATGAGATCTTTCTTAGTGTCTATGAAAGATATGAATCCATAGCCCATAAAAAAATATTAATTTAGAGATAAAAAAAATAAGACCTTTGGTTCTCAAAGGTCATAGAGCCCTTTTGGTGCGTATGTTTTCCAACTTGGTCGACAACGCAGTAAGGTATACAAAAAGTGGAGGGAAAATAGAGATCAGTCTTGATAAAAAAGACCGGACTGGAATTTTTGTTATATCAGATACGGGAATAGGTATTCCTGAAGAATCGATCCCTTTTATATTTGACCGATTTTATGTGGTGGAAAAATCTCGGTCAAAGGAAAGAGGAGGAGTGGGTTTGGGATTATCCATTATCAAAAGGGTTGTCGATATCCATGGAGCTTTGATCAATGTCTGCAGTCAAGTTGGTGAGGGGACTGAATTTGAAATAACGTTTCCCTTATTGTAGAGAACAGATTTAAATAAGAACAAATTATTAATAAGGAATGTTGAAATTCTTGACATCACTATCAGGCCTAATATAACCTTTATATTTAAACAAATGGAAGTGTTTTCATGAATTCAATGTTTTTGTTTTGGGGAATGATTTTATTAAAGAATTATAAGGAGGAAGAAACATATGAAATATGGGAAAAGAATATCTTTGATTATTTTCATCGCACTGGTTTTTTCAATAAGTTCAAATCCTTGTATTTTTGGGGCAATAAAAAAGCAAAAGGAAAAAGATTTTGTTTTAGAATGGCTGGGTCAACCTGAAATAATCCAGAAATTCGGAAAAATATCAGATGCCATATGGTCCTATGCTGAACTTGGTATGCAGGAGTTCAAGTCATCAAAATTATTGGCAGATACCTTAGAACAAGCGGGCTTTTCGTTAGAGCGGGGAGCCGCAGGTATTCCCACCTGTTTTGTTGCTTCATATGGGGAGGGAAAGCCTGTGATAGGTATATTGGGGGAGTTCGATGCTTTACCCATGCTTTCTCAGAAAGGAAGGGTTCCTCGAAAAGATCCGCTCATAGATGGAGCTCCGGGACATGGCTGTGGGCATAACACCATGGGAACAGCCGCATCTGCCGCAGCTATAGCTGTAAAGCAGGTCATGGATAAATACAATCTAGAAGGGACTATAAAGGTTTTTGGTTCCCCTGCTGAAGAAACTCTTATAAGCCGGCCGTATATGGTCAGATCTGGTTTATTTGATGATGTGGATGTTGTGATTGACAATCATAGCTCCAGTGGCCTTTCCACAGGTTATGGGACAAGCGGGAATGCAATGTTTTCGACAGTCTTTACTTTTAAAGGAACAACGTCACATGGGGCATCTCCATGGACGGCCATAAGTGCTTTGGATGCTGTGGAGATCATGAATGTAGCTGCTAATTATTTAAGGGAGCATCTATACTTTACGTATCGAATGCATTATGTGATCACCCAAGGAGGGGAGGCCCCTAATGTGATTCCTGATAAGGCAAGTGTCTGGTATTTTATAAGAAATACTGATTCTCGGCTTGAAGAAATGCATGAAAAAGTCATAAATTGTGCTAAGGCAGCGGCGCTTGCGACGGGAACTGAAATGGAATTCAAGATTTTATCAGCCATACATCAACGGAATGCCAATAAAGCTTTAGCTGAGATTATTCAAAAAAATATTGAGCTCATAGGTGTGCCGGAGTGGACAGAGGAGGAAAACAAATTTGCCAAAGCTCTTCAGAAGGAGTTAGGAGAACCTGAGAGGGGCATGCCTACTGAAGCAGACAAAATCATTAATTTTAATAAGGAGAGATTCGTGGGTGGAGGTTCGTCAGATGTGGCTGAGGTTTCAAGAGTAGTGCCCACAGCAACCCTCCTCTTCCCGGGGAGAGTTCCGGGAGCCATCGTTCACCACTGGTCTACGGTAGCGAGTAATTATGGCACTACGGCATGGAAGGGTCTGAATACAGGAGCCAAAGTTATGGCGGCGACAGCTTTAGATCTTTTTTTGAACGAAGAATATGTCAATAAGATAAAAGAAGAGTTTGTGGCATATGAAAAGGAACATCCATATAAATCATTTCTGCCGGAAGATTCAAAACCACCTCTTGACTTGAATAAGGATCTGATGAAAAAATGGAGGTCAGAAATGGGAAAGTATTATCTAGATCCTACTAAATAACCATTCAATCTGGGAGAATAGATATGTTAAATTCCAAAAAATATCTTATGAAGTCAGTTTGTTTAACTGGTTTTATTTTTATAATGCTTTTTTTTAATCAGAGTTTTTCTTTTTGTAGAACAGAGAAGCCAGTTCTTCATGGAAAACATTGGGTGGCTATAACAGGAAAACCTTTGGGAGCCACAGCTGGGGCTAAAATTTTTGAAAAGGGAGGCAATGCTGTCGATGCGTCCTGCGCTATGCTCGCAGCAGTCTGCACAATGTATGATGTGCTGAGCTGGGGAGGAGAAACACAAGCTTTGATCTATAATCCTAACACCCAAAAAGTCATTGGGATTAATGCTCTCGGCGTAGCCCCTACGGGAGCCACACCGGAATTTTTTAAAGAAAAAGGGATGAAATATCCTCCTGAGTATGGACCCCTAGCAGCTGTAACTCCTGGAACTCCGGGAGGACTTATGACCATGCTGGCTGAATTTGGGAGTATGAGCCTTAAGCAAGTATTAGAGCCTGCTATGGAGATGGCTAAAGGATATCCTGTGGAGCAGGAATTGGTGAGCCGGATTGAAAAAAATAAGGAGATAATAAAAAAATGGCCCTATTCGAAAGAGGTTTTGCTCCCTCATTTAGGAGAAAAACATGAGGCTCCAGAAACAGGAGAAGAATTCAAACAAACGGATCTTCTTAATACTTTAAATAAGTTGGTTGAAGCTGAGCAGAAAGCATTGCAGGAAGGGAAGAATCGCAAACAAGCTATTTATGCCGCCTATGATAGATTTTATAAAGGGGATATAGCCGAAGAATTTGTGAGAGGATGCCAGGAACAGGGAGGACT
Organism: uncultured Eubacteriales bacterium; assembly: GCA_964599635.1. Classification (GTDB taxonomy): domain Bacteria; phylum Acidobacteriota; class Aminicenantia; order Aminicenantales; family Aminicenantaceae; genus WJMT01. The sequence continues at coordinate 130,310 of CAZRGM010000039.1, forward strand.
TATCACTAAAAAGGATTTGGAAGATTGGAAAGTTTATTTAGAAGAACCGGTGACGACGACCTACAAAGATATTGTAGTCTATAAACTGACCTGTTGGGTTCAAGGACCTGTGATGCTTCAAATGTTGAATATGCTGGAAAATATTGGCCTTAAAGAGATGGGATATAATAGTGTGAATTATATTCATACTCTCTATCAAATCATGAATCTGGCGTATGCTGATAGGGATTTTTATTACGGAGATCCTTATTTCCCTCCAGAGGAACCCCTAAAAGGGCTTCTTTCCAAAGAATACGCCAAAGAACGGTTGAAAAGATTGGATTGGAATATTAATGATCCTGATGTTAAACCGGGGGATCCATATCCATTTGAAGGAAAAACAAATCCTTATCTTGATTGTTTAAAAAAGTGGGAAAATAGTGGAAGTAAAGAAAAAAGAGAACTCACAGTTCAAGAAAAAAATGCCTATGAATCAAACTTTACTACAGGGACAACTTCCATTCAAGCTGCAGATGAAGAAGGATGGGTTGTCTCAGTTACACCCAGTGGGGGTTGGATCCCGGCTTGTCTCGCAGGAAAAACAGGAATTGGAATGAGTCAAAGGATGCAGAGTTTTGTTTTGGATCAAGAAAAAAATCCTTTTAATGTAGTGGCTCCGGGAAAAAGGCCCCGCGCTACATTAACCCCAGGGATGGCTTTTAAGAACGGCAAGCCTTTTCTTTCTTTTGCTGTTCAGGGTGGGGATACTCAGGATCAAAACCTTCTTCAATTTTTTTTGAATGTCGTTGAATTTGGCATGGACGTGCAGGAAGCTTGTGAAGCTCCTAATATTATCAGCTATCAGATGCAGAGTTCATTTGGGGATCATACAGCCTTGCCGGGAAGATTGACTTTGAATAGAAGTATTGATGATTCAATCGTTGAGATCCTTAAGAATATGGGTTATGACATCAGCATAAGAGAAAGAACATCAGGGCCTATAAATGCCATTTATTTCGACTGGAAACATAAAACATTCTGGGGCGGATCAAGTAACTATGGAGATGATTATGGGATTGCCTGGTGAATTCAGGTGTTTAGAATGAATGATTCATCTGCATATTTATGGTTTATGTGATGAAAAGAAAAGGATTTTTTTATTCTTGACATTAAAAAGGACCATGATATAAATTAATCTTAGTTTTATACTAAGAACCTATCAGGGAGATTTCAAATGGGGGAAAATGATATAAGAATAAGCACGAACAGTGAATTATTTAAGACATTTGATGATATTAAACTCTTTGAACAGTCATTCATCCCTGAAATAAGGCCAAAAGGCATTATTGTTATTCTCCATGGATTGACCGAACACAGTGGTTGTTATGCCAGAGTATCAAAAATATTTTCTAAACAGAGATATTCAGTCCATCTGTTTGATTTGAGGGGTCACGGAAAGTCTGATGGATCTCTTGTGTTTGTAGATTCTTTTCAAGATTATCTGGACGACCTTTCCGTATTTTTAGAGATGGTAAAAAAAAGATATCCCAAGATACCTGTTTTCTTATTTGGACAAGGAATGGGAGGAGTCATCTCAGCTCTAAACGTTCTAGAGAATAGACCGGAAGTTAGGGGATTGATATTAAGTGCAGCTATTTTGGATATAAACAAAATTATACCTCAATTGTCACAAAAGGTATTTTGCATCCTGGGTAGAATATCCCCTCGATGGCCTTTATTAAAAATAAATCCCAGTGATTTATCGAGAAATGCTGAAGTTGTCAGAGATTATGAAAATGATCCCTTGGTTTATCATGGAAAAATTTGTGCACGAACTTATTTAGAGCTTGTCAAAGCCTCAAGAACACTCATGAAGAAATGTGAGGAGATCAAAATTCCTATCCTTATCCTTCATGGTTATGAAGACCGGATAGCCAAATATGAGGACAGCAAAGAGCTTCATAAAAAAGTCGGATCCTCTGATAAAACCTTAAAACTCTATAAAAATTTTTCTCATTTATTATTGTTTGAACCTGAAGCTGAAAAAGTGATCCAAGACATAATCCAGTGGACAGATTCTCATGTACGAGATTAATTTTTATATCATTTGTTTCATTTGATCCAGTGATCTTTAAGTACGGAACTTTTTTTTGTCAGTTCTTTTTTGTCTATACAAAGTTTGAATGTGTATTCTCCATAAGACACAGGTTCATAAGCATAGTTGATGTCTATATCTAAATTATATCCGTAGGATTCATACATTTTCATCCTTTCTTGAATCAACTTTTTTTCCTCAGGAGTTCTTTCTTTCCTCTGTGTCATATTCCAGATGAGTCTGTTCAGCCCCGCTTTGTTTGTGCCTTTTATTTCATTGATCAATAAACTGCCTTTAAATATTTTTAATTTGATATCTGCCTCAGTTGGATTTTTTAGATAATAGTTTATAACCAATCCCCTGGGTTCACTTTCTCCTCTAAAATTGGATGAGCTGTAATTGATATTTTTGTTGCTGATCCATTTTACTTTGGGCTCAATGTTAAATAAATGAACATCTTTTTCAAGAACTTCTTTTGATAATTCCTGGAGAAATGTAATATCAGTGATAAAAATACCTCTTCCATGGGTTGCGACGATTAAATCATTTTCGCGAGGGTGAATAACTAGATCATGGACAGGCTGGGTGGGCATATCCCCTTTCATTTGAGTCCAATTTATTCCGCTGTCTATAGAGACATAAACAGCAAATTCTGTTCCCACAAACAGAAGGTCAGAATTTTTATGATCCTCTCGGATAACATTGATGGGTTCTTCTGGAAGGTTAGAGGCAATAGATGTCCAGGTCTTTCCATAATCCTTTGTTTTATACAGGAAAGCCCTAAAATCATCTCTTCTATAACCGGTATAGGAAACATAGGCCGTCCCAGGGAAATGATGGGATGCGACTACCCTGCTGACCCAATAGCCGGGATTACCGGTTATATTTGGGTTTAATTGAATCCAATCTTTACCTCTGTTTTTTGTGACCCAAACATTTCCATCATCAGTTCCAACCCATAAAAGTCCTTCTATAAGAGAAGATTCATCCAGAGAGGTTATGGTGCAGTATTGAATGTTTCCATCGCCTCCTTTGCCGGTGGTCAGCTTATCAGGATTGTTAGTGGTTAAATCCGGGCTGATGACTTCCCAAGATTCCCCTCTAAAAGAGGACCGGACTACCTTATTGCCGCAGTGATAGATAACATCACTGTTATGGGGAGATACTAGAATGGGAGAGTTCCAATTCCATCTCATGTCTTTATCTATGTTTCTGTAAGCAACGCTCTTTGTTTCTCCCGTTAGGAGATCAATTCTCTGGAGAGGCCCAAATTGGGATTCATTGTAGAGATATCTATTATTGTTCCAGTCGAACACATTATACATTCCATCTCCTCCCCCCATTCTCTGCCAGTCTTCAAATTGGACAGGACTGTGGTCGCGTTTAGTGCTGGGGCCCATTTGTGATCCATTGTCCTGAAGCCCTCCGGCCACATTGTAAGGATAGGACATATCCACCCCTGCAGCGTAAAACTGAGCTAAAGGAATATTGTCAGGATGATACCAGTTTCTGCCTCCGTCATAAGTGATGCCCATCCCATGGTCATAGCCCAGCCACATGTGATTGGAATCTTGGGGATCGATCCAGAGGGCATGATCGTCCCCACCAAATCCGAGGGGGCGTCTTTTCCAAGTTTTTCCTCCATCATAGGTTCCCCAGGAAGCAGCGCTCAGTACATGAACGACTTGATCATTATTGGGATCAATGATGATCTGACCGTAGTAATAGGCTGGAGCGCCCCCAATACTTTGACCCTCTGGGCTTACTTTTTTCCAGGTTTCTCCACCGTCATCTGATCGATAGACCTCTCCTCCGATCATTCCCTCACTTGATTTATCTTCAAGGAGCTCCTGATATCTTTCTTCATCTGACATTCCTGGCTTGTTGGCATTTTCTATAGTGGCATACACTATGTTTGGATTCTTCTTATAGACATCAATGCCTATGCGGCCTAGCATTCCTTCTGGGAGTCCACCTCCCAGCTTTTTCCAGCTTTTTCCAGCATCAACTGATTTATAGATACGACTTCCAGGGCCCCCCAGATTAAATGTATAAGGTTTTCTGACTTTGTCATAAGTCGCGGCATAAACAATATCCGGATTTGTAGGGTCCATAACACAGTCCACAACTCCAATGTTTTTTCCTTTAACCACTACATCGAGAACTTTGTTCCAAGTTTTTCCTCCATCTTCGGTCTTATAAAGTCCGCGTTCGGAATTTTCTGAATAGAGGTGACCTAGAGCGGCTACATAAACAATATCCGGATTTGTAGGGTGAATTTCAATGGCGCCTATGTGATGAGATTCCTTTAAGCCCATATTCTCCCAGCTTTTTCCTGCATTAGTGGATTTGTAAACTCCATCTCCCCAGTAGGTGCTGCGCGAGTTATTGGCTTCTCCTGATCCGATCCAAACAATATCCGGATTTGATGGAGATACCGCAATATCTCCTATAGAAAAAACATTTTGATTTGTAAAAAGAGGTTTGAAGGTTATGCCATTATCTGTTGTTTTCCACAATCCGCCGGTCGCAGTAGCGGCATAAAAAGTATGGGGCTCTTTTTCACACCAGGCAAAGTCAACATATCTACCGCCTTGGCGGGTTGGACCGATTTCCCGGTATTCAATACGTCCTAAAATGTTTTTATCAATTTTTTGACTGAATAAAAAAGGATTTGAGACAAACATCATGCAAGCAAACAATGCAGACATCAAATAAAAAAGCTGGTTTTTAATTTTTTTCATCATTCCTCCTAATAATTTAACCTGATCCATTCATAAAAAAAGCTGATGCTTTCATTATCATCTTATTTTCTATGATGCATAAGATTTTTTCAAGAATAATAACTTGAACATTTTTCTTGGTTGGCTTGTGCTTGCTCTAAAATCATTTTGAATCGTGAATAATTATTGTTAGATATTCTAACCATTAACAGCGCACAGCCTCGTGAATAATTCAGGTTTGATGTAGGTGAAGATAAATCAGTATTTTCCTTGAAATTAAGGGAAAATTTACTATGATTATAATTGATTGACTGAACGGTCAAAGAACTCAAAGTCAGGATAAAGACAAGAGCTTTCCTCAGGAGAGATCAAGATGAAGAAATGGTTTTTTTAACCACCACGTTTTTTTTTGCGGCTGGGTTGGGGGATGTTATCGGCTCAGGAAGGAACGATAGATGCCAAAGAAATTGTGGAAAAAATTGATGAGCTGTACCGAAGTGATTCCAGTAAAGCCTTAATGGAGATGGAGATTGGTACACCTCACTGGCATAGAACATTAAAGATGCGTATTTGGAGTGAAGGGATGGATAAAACATTCATCCCGTATTCTCGAGCCTAAAAAGGAGAGAGGTATGGGGACTTTGAGAGTGGAAAATGAAATGTGGAATTATCTTCCTAAGATCAATAACGTGATTAAAATCCCTCCATCCATGATGATGAGTTCATACATGGGTTCTGATTTCACTAATAATGATTTGGTCCGAGAATATACTTTTACAGAAGATTATGATTTTAATTTGACTCAAGTTGAAAATCCAGAGCCAGATCTTATCTATGCCAAATGCATCCCCCATGAAGGTCTCCCGATTGTTTGGGGACATATAATCCTGGCTGTGTGAAGCAAGGATTATCTTCCGGTCTGGGAAAAATATTATGATGAGAAAGGAGAGCTTGCTCGCGAAATGTTTTTTAAGGATATAAAGCCCTTTGAAGATCGGAGGATCCCTTCAGTTTTGGAATTAATTCCCGCCACAAAACAAGGACATAAGACTGTGATCAGATATTTAGAAGTGCAATTTGACCTCCTGATCAATGAATCTATCTTCACCCTCAGGAATCTTCGTTCAGGGTTCTAAAATACTGATTCTAAAAATGGCTTTCCGGAACATTTTCCGCCATAAACGTCGAACTGTTTTGACAGGATTGAGTATGTTTGGTGGGTTTGTGCTGGCTGCTATATTTATTGGCTGGGCGGATGGAACATACAACGGCATTATCGATAGTTTCACTCGAAGTCATTTAGGTCATATCCAGATTCATGCTGAAAATTACCTGGAGAGACCGTCTTTGTACAAAACCATTGATAACATTGACACGGTTAAAAAAACTTTGGCAGGACTGGATCATGTGGATGATTGGACTCCGCGGATTTACTCATCAGGCTTAGCTTCTTTGGAATCGAAAAGCAGCGGGGTTCAGATAACAGGGATTGATCCTATCCTGGAGAATAAAACCACCCAATTTCATAAAAAGATCATAAAAGGGCAGGGATTTTCAGGGAGCCAGAACATGAAGTCCTTTTAGGCCAAGGCTTGGCTGAGGTCTTGAATGCTGAGTTGGGGGGATGAAGTGGTGGTTATTTCCCAGGCATCTGATGGTTCTGTTGCCAATGACTTGTATGAAGTGAAAGCCCTTATAGATATGGGAGACGAGGCTTCCAACAGGACAGCTTTTTTTATTCATATCCAGGATGCCCAGGAATTATTTATTCTAGGAGAACGGGTCCATGAAGTGGCTGTCACAGTGGACGATTTAGATCGAGTTCGAAAGAGCAATCAAACTCTGGAGAATAAGCTTGAGGGAACAGGCCTGGATTCATCTCCCCGGCAGGAATTTGCCCGCACTTTTTATGTGGCCATGAAGGCCGATATGCAGGGGATGTGGATCCTATATGATCATTATTCTGGTGGTGGCTATCGGGGTTCTGAACACAGTTTTGATGTCAGTGCCGGAAAGACGCAGGGAGTATGGATTGCTTAGGGCTGTAGGCACCAAATCCCATCAAATTATCAGATTGGTTCTAACTGAAGTGAATATCCTGGCTGTTTTTTCTGTGATTTTAGGAATAGGAGTGGGGCTGGTGGCCAACATAATCCTATCTCGGCAGGGAATTTCTCTCAATCAGCCCATCACATGGGGAGGGATGGAGATTCAATCCATGGAAGCGGAAATCAACCTCCGCAGCTTTGTCATTCCTACCTTAACGGTATTTCTTTCAGCCGCTATAGTGAGTCTTTTTCCGGCTGTCAGAGCAGCCCGGACACATCCTGCAGAGACTATGCGGATGTATTAAGGAGAATAAGATGTGGTTTTATATCAGGCTTGCCTGGCGCAATATTTTCCGGAATAAACGCCGAACTATTATCGCGAGCACAGCTATGGGGATCGGTCTGGCTTCACTTATTTTTATGGATGGGCTGATGATTGGAATGAAGGAGTCCATGATTCGATCAGTCACGGGGTCTTTTTTAGGCGAAGCGCAGATCCATCTCAAGGGATACCGGCAGACCCGCGAAGTGGAGGGAATTATCAATCAAAGAACGCAGGTGATCAAAGGATTAGATCAGTAGCCGATCGTTGAAAATTTTGCTCCCCGCACTCTCAGTTACGCCATGATCACTTCAGCCGCAAATGTCCGTTCTGTCCAGATGATTGGGGTGCAGCCTCAAAAAGAAAAATTCGTTTCTAAAATTGATGAGGCGGTCCAAGAAGGAACCTTTTTCCAAGAGGACAATCCCAGAAGTATCTTGATCGGAAAAGAATTGGCTGAGATCCTGGAAGTAGATCTGGGAGATCGCGTGGTTGTGACTGTATCTCAGGCAAAAAGTGGAAATTTGTCTCAGGAAATGTTTCGTATTTCAGGAATATTCACTTTCAATGCCCAGGAAATGGATAAGGGAATGGTTTTTGTCGGGCTGAAAAAAGCTCAGGAAATGATGAATCTTGATGGGGGGATTCATGAAATCGTGGTTCACTTTGCGTTTGATGAGGATAAAAAGAGAGCTGATGAAAGAAGTTATTTTCGTCTATCAGGGGGGGATGGATTATAATTTGACTCCTAAAACATATGGATATATCGAATATCATTTCAGTTCAGCAGGTAAAAAAAACCTGAGTCCTATCTAAAATTTTTTCAATCTTCCGCTTATAAAGATGGTTCTGTATACCTTATGGGTAGGCACTATGTCGGAGCTGGACTAACCTACCAGCTTTCTCCTTTAATTCCTGTATCGATCCTAGCTATTTCCAATTTAAATGATTTCTCTTTCATGATATCTCCCAGTATGGAATATAATATATTGGAAAATATCTATATGAGTGCCTGGGCTTATATCGGTATTGGCAATGAGCCTGAATATTTATTTCAAATTTCTTCAATAAGTGAATGGGGGATGAAGTCAGAATTCGGAACATATCCGGATACGGTTTTCACTTCGCTTCGTATTTATTTCTAATCTGAACTATCCTGGCCTGAATTATTCATAAAAAAAATGGCGATACTTTCTTTATCATTTTATTTTAAGCGATAGGCAGGGTTATTTCAGAAACGACAAATATCACTATTTTCTTGTTACTTTTTTTAAATTTAATCGCCATTTTTTTACCTTTGAGGCGAACCGATCTCACTGCATCTGCTTCGTTACAGGTCATTCGCAGTGAAGGACCACGACTTCATGCCCTGCGCCTTGCACCTGCAGCAACCTCGGCTCGTGAATCATTCAGGCCCTGAATTATTCATAAAAAAAATGGCGATACTTTCTTTATCATTTTATTTTAAGCGATAGGCAGGGTTATTTCAGAAACGGCAAATATCTCTATTTTCTTGTTACTTTTTTTAAATTATCAGAACAATAGAAATAAACGAATTAAAATTTGACAAAAAATTTTACTTCTCTATATTTATAAATGGAGGGAATCTTGGAGTGCAATAGAAATTTTGATCATGTTTCTGTTTATAGAAAATTAGTTGATTTGATCGAATGCAGTGCGGACGAGCTGACAATGAATTGCATCAATAATTTAATGGAACATCCAGAAACACGAACTTATCAAACTTATGATGAAGATAGATTATACAAACGTGTTTTTACAGTATACAGCCAATTAGGGAAATGGATATCGCGCAAAACCTCAAAAAAAGAAATAGAAGTTCACTATAAAGCATTAGGAGCCCAGAGAAAAAAAGAGGGATTTAAACTTTCAGAAGTCATTCAAGCTCTGATCATTACGCGCCGTCACCTATGGCTCAAAGTATTAGCTGAAGGGTTTATTGATAATGTGCTTGATTTGGATCAGACGATGGCATTAAATAATCGAGTGATATTGTTTTTTGATAGAGCGATACACTACACTGTAAAAGGTTATGAGGAAGAAGAATAGATAGTTTTTTATATCCAGAAGTATTTTATTCGATTAAGTTTCTCATTTTCTTTTTAAAAAGGATTAAAATTGAATAAAAAGAAATTCTTTATCGTGGATGTATTTGCGGAGAAAAAATATTCAGGGAATCAGTTGGCCGTTTTTCTTCATCACAATGATTTGTCAAAACAGGATATGCAGGTCCTTGCTAAAGAAGTCAATTATTCTGAGACCACATTTATTCTTTCAAATAGAAAGGAATCTGATGGATATAAAGTCCGGATATTCACTCCGGAAAAAGAATTGCCTTTTGCTGGTCATCCCACACTGGGAACAGCCTATATTATACAGAGGGAGATCATTCGAAGTCATGTGAATAAAGTCGTTTTGGACCTAAAAGGAGGACAAATTCCGGTTTTCTTTAAATATAAAGGGGAAGAAACCGATAAATTATATATGAAACAAAAGGCACCTGAATTCGGAGAAACATTTGACAAGCTGTTACTTTCCAATGCATTAGGTTTAAATGAAAGTGACTTTGTGAAGAATTTACCAGCTCAAGAAGTGTCGACCGGACTTACTTTTATTATTGTTGCTTTGAATGATTTAGAATCCGTTAAAAAGGCTCGTATAAACAAAGATTTGTTTTATAATATCGTAAAAAATAAAGACGCTAAGGCGGTTCTTATTTTTAGCAGAGAAACCTATCATGAATCAAATGACTTGAATGTTCGAGTTTTTGCTGATTATTTCGGAGTTCCTGAAGATCCTGCCACAGGGAGTGCAAATGGTTGTCTTGCAGGTTATCTCATAGAACACGACTATTTCAAAAAGCAAAAGATTGATATTAAGGTTGAACAGGGATATGAGATAGGAAGGTTTTCTAATTTATATCTAAAAGCAGAAAGAAAAAATAGAAAAATTGATGTATTTGTCGGTGGCCGAGTGTTTTTATCAGCAAAGGGAGAATTTTTTTGATAGAAATAAGTCCATCTTGATTCTAAAGGGTTAAGACCTTATAATTTTTCTTAAATAAGGAGGAGATAAAATGAAAAGAGTCTCTTTGATTTTTAGTGCATTATTTTTAATGGCTTCTATATCATATTCTTTTGAGGTGTATATCCAGCAGAAGTCCCATACTGATGCTGTCGAGATGATGGGACAGAGTCAGCCTGCTAGAGATGAGATCAGTCATCTTTGGCTTGGAGAGGATAGGATGGCTAGTCACGGGTTAGAACAATCAGTCATCATAAACCTCAAAGATAATAAGATGTATATGATCAATCATCAGGAAAAAATTTATATTGAAATGGAATTGCCTCTGGATATAGGTAAATATTTCCCTCCTCAGTTTTCTCAAATGATGAACAACATGACAGTGGAAGTAAATCCTACGGAGGAGATGAAGAAGATTGGAGATTGGAATTGTACAGGGTATGATGTCGAAGTGAATATAATGATGATGGTCACAAATCAGAAAGTTTGGGCGAGTACAGAGGTCCCTTTTGATTGGAAGTTATATTCTGAAAAGATGCTGACAAAATTGATTCAGGGGACTATGATGTTGAGTGAGGATTCTGCGGAAGAATTCATGAAGATAAAGGGATTTCAGATTAAAACTGAATCCTCTATGAATATAATGGGAACTGAAGTGAAGTCATTATCTGAAGTTGTTGAGATCACAGAAAAGGACGCTCCCGCAGGGACGTTTGATCCTCCATCTGATTATGAGAAAAAAGAGAAATTTACCATGGAGGACTTACAGAGAAAATAGGGATTGGATTCCTTATTCACATAAGTTATTTTTCATACAGTTAATCTTTAAATATGTTTAGGTCTATCAAGATTTTGGTTTCGATCTATTTTTCTTTGGCGGTCTGTCAGATTAGAAATCAGCCTGATAAATAGTGTTTAGAGATTTCATTCATCTAGAAGAACTGCTCCCAAATTGACAATAGCATTGACTGCTGTTAAATTCAAAAGTAAGAGTATTTGTGATGAAAGTTACAAAAAGGAGGGATTAAAATGGGAATTGAATTAACAAGTAAAGCTTTTAAAAATGGTGAGATGATCCCTAAGGTCTATACATGTGATGGAGAGGACATGTCTCCTGCTTTATCCTGGGGTTCAGTCCCTGAAGGATCAGAAAGTATTTCTATTATTTGTGATGATCCTGACTCCCCCATAGGTACTTGGGTTCACTGGGTTGTTTACAATATTCCGCCGGACATAAGAGAACTCAAGGAAAACATAACCCCTGAAAGGCAGATAGAAAATGGCGGGATTCAAGGAATGAATGATTTCAAGAAAATTGGATATGGAGGTCCCTGTCCTCATAGTGGGACTCACAGATATTTTTTTAAAATTTATGCTCTTGATACCAAGGTTGAACTCGAGCCAGGAGCTACAAAATCTCATTTGTTGATTTCAATGGAAGGACACATCCTTGATAAAGGTGATTTAATGGGGAAATATAGCCGATGAAATAGGTGATTAATGGGAAATAATTTTTTTGCAAAGAAATTTCTATTCCTCTTTTGTGTGTTTTCACTCTTTCTGAATTCGGCCATTTTAAATGCTCAGTATTACGGACGAAACAAGGTTCAATATGAGACCTTTGACTATAGAGTTATGGAAACGGAGCATTTTAATGTTTATTTCTATCCTGAAATGGAAGATGCTGCGCTTCAAGCCGCAAGGATGGCTGAACGCTGGTATGCAAGATATTCTCGTCTACTCCATCATGAGCTCGAAGGAAAACAGCCTCTCATTCTTTATGCCAGCTCCACTCATTTTCAGCAGACTACCGCTATCACTGGAAATATTGGAGAAGGGACAGGGGGTGTCACAGAGCTTTTTAAGAGAAGAATTATACTCCCATTTGCAGCCACTCTTTCAGCTACTGATCATGTGATAGGGCATGAACTTGTTCATGCTTTTCAGTTTGACATAACTTCTTTAGGGAATTCTTCCCATGCGAGGATGGCTTCTCCTCTGCTTCAGTTTCCTTTATGGCTGATAGAAGGCATGGCTGAGTATCTGTCTATAGGTCCGGTTGATCCTCATACATCTATGTGGATGAGAGATGCCGTTAAAAAAAGGGAATTACCATCCATAAGAAGGCTTAAAGATCCAAGATTTTTCCCTTATAGATATGGACAGTCCTTATGGGCTTTTATAACAGGAAAATGGGGTGATAGAGCTGTATCGAAGATCATAAGGTCCGCAGCGCGTTTCAATAATTATGAGGCTGCTATCGAGGACTCTCTTAAAATCGATATAAAAACTTTATCTAAGGATTGGCATAAGTCACTGAATGAATCATATGCTCCTCTTTTAGACAAAACTCAGATTTCATTAAAATCTGATTACCCTGTGATAAGAGGAAATGAAGAAGTGAGATTGAATGTGTCTCCCTCCATTAGTCCGGATGGAAACAAAGTGGTTTATTTTTCTAGCAAAAATTTGTTTTCTATAGAATTGTACATGGCTGAGGTAAAGACAGGCAAAATAATGAGGAAATTAACCCGCACAGCCTTAAATCCTCATTTTGAGAGCCTTCAATTTATGAAATCGGCTGGAAGCTGGGATTTTCATGGAAAACGTTTTGCCTTTGGAGGCGTATCCAAAGGAAAACCAGTCATCAGTATTATTCATGCAGAATCAGGGAAAAAAGAAGAAGAAATCATATTTGATCATTTGGATGAAGTATTGGGACCGACTTGGTCTCCAGATGGAACAAGGATTGCTTTTTCTGCTCAAATGGGCGGTAGCTCAGATATATATATATATAATCTGAAAAAAGAAAGCCTAAAACAATTAACAAAAGATCCCTACGGAGATCTGCAGCCAGCTTGGTCTCCAGATGGAAAATCTATTGCATTTGTGACGGAGAGATTTTCAACAGATTTATCAACTTTAAACATAGGGAACTTAGAGATCGCTCTTATAGACCCATCCACTGGCGAGATTTCAAAGATTGTTGGTTTTAAGGGAGCCATGAATCTGGACCCTCAGTGGAGCGCTGATTCAGAACATTTGTTTTTTCTTTCAGATCATAACGGTATCAATAATATTTACAGGATGGAACTTAATTCTAAAGAAATATCACAGATGACAAATGTGTACACCGGAGTGACTGGGATTACAGCTGACAGCCCGGCTTTTTCAGTATCTCAGAGAGACCCTACAATAGCTTATTGTGTCTATGAAAATGGGGCTTATAGTATTTATTATCAAGATGTTTCTGATTTGGATTTAGGGCAAAAAGGATATCTAAATTTTGGAAGTCTAAGTCCTTCCATTCTTCCCCCTAGAAAAAAACCGGAAGGGGAAGTCATAAATCTTATCAAAAATCCGCTTTATGGACTGCCAGAAAAGACTGATTATCCAATAAAAAATTATAAGCCTACGTTAGAACTTGATTACATCAGTCAGCCCAGTTTTGCTATAGGGGCTGATCGATTTGGTCTCTATACAGGGGGAGGGGTATCTTTTTTTTTCAGCGATATGTTGGGTTATCACAATTTATCGTCCATAATTCAGCTGAATAATCGTCCGGTAGATTCAGCTGGAATCATAGGTTATAAGAATAGCAGGAAACGGCTGCATTGGGGGGGAATCCTACAGAGAATTCCATATGTAACCGGTAGCTATTCATTGCAGTATGGATTGGTCAACGGTGAGCCTGTTATAGAAGAGAGACAATATATATTTCGTCAGATTAATTATCAGGTTACTGGCTTTTCGGATTTTCCATTTTCTAAAGTATTAAGACTTGAATTATCAGGGGGTTACCGTTTTGTTCAATACAATAATGAAGTATGGACGTGGACCTACTCTGCAATAGATGGGATGCAACTGGGAATCGAGAGAAAAAAAATGCCTTCTCCTGATGGATTGAGTTTAGGTTATTTTGATATGGCGTTGGTGCACGACAGCTCTTATTTTGGAGCGACGAGCCCAATTTTAGGGAAAAATTATATTTTAGAGTTTTCGCCCTATTTTGGCACCATTGATTTTGTAAATATTATTGCCGATTACAGGCATTATTTTATTCCTTTCAGCCCTTTTACTCTGGCTTTTCGTTTTCTTCATTATGGGAGGTATGGAAGAGATGCAGAAGATTCTCGGCTATATCCCCTTTTTCTTGGGTTTGAAACATTTGTTCGGGGTTATAATTTAAACTCATTTAGTGCTGAAGAATGTGGTTCTCAAGGAGATTGTTTTACTTTCGATCAGTTACTTGGAAGCAAAGTTATTGTGGCGAATGCTGAACTTCGCTTCCCTCTTTTCCAAATTCTAGGACTTGGGAAAGGATATTATGGAATATTTCCAGTTGATTTTATTGCGTTTTTTGATTCAGGTCTAGCTTGGATGGAAAAAGAAGAAAATCGAGCTTGGTTTCTTGGGGGGAAAAGGAAATTTGTATCCAGTGCGGGCGTGGGGGTGCGTTGTAATCTATTTGGATATTTTGTTCTAGGATTGTCCTATGTGGCTCCATTTGACAGGCCGGAAAAAAATGGTTACTTTCAATTTACTCTTATGCCAGGATTTTGATCTTTAGAAGTAAATCCTGGATAATTCCAAATTAGAAGAACCCAAACAATTTGAATGCCATGACCGCGATGGCGATACCCAGAATGATGCGTATTATCTTTTCCCCTCCTTTTACAGCCGCATGAGCTCCCCACCATCCTCCGATTCCATTCCCAGCAGCGAGTATAAGTCCATACTTCCAATTGATATTCCCTGTATATAAAAATATAACGAAAGCCGGTATGGTGTAGATTAAAATGATAAAAACTTTATGCATGTTGACTAAGATTAAATTGACTCTTAAAAGATGATAGAGAGCTGCCATAAAAAGAAAACCAACTCCTACCTGAATAAAACCTCCATAAAATCCTATCCCAAATAATGCGGGATAAATGAACCAGCTTCTTTCTAAATGAGGTTTCTTGTTTTCGTTTTTATAGGCAGGACTCATAAAGAGGGAAAGGACTATGAAAATAAGAACTCCTCCTAAAATTTTTTGAAAGAGAACATTGCTGACTTGAGTAGCCGCGGCAGCTCCGATGACAGCGCCAGGCAGGGTGAATAAAGCTAAAAAAGAGCTTTTTTTAAAGTTTTGTACTTTATTTTTTCTAAAAGAGGCGACGGCGAACATATTTTGGATTATCAAACCTATCCTATTTGTCCCATTAGCAATGGGGGCGTCAAGACCCATAAATATAAGTGTAGGTAAGGTCAAACTGGAGCCTCCCCCTGCATTAACATTAATGAATCCAGCAATAGTTCCCACGCAGAAGAGGAGAAGCAGATGAGTCCATTCCATTTGAGGATTATATCCCTAGAATTGTTTTTTATTTTTCAAAGAAGTCATCATACTATATTTGCCCAAAAGACTCCAGATTAGATCATTTTATTCATAGGTTGCGTCTATCCTCACATTCAAATTTAACATGATTGAAAATTTTATCTGGATTTCATTTCGATTGATTGAGAAAAGAAAATTGTTGATAATAATAGGCATAGAAATGAATCAAATTCATATTCATCCTCTTTTAGACAAAAATGTGCAGAAAAGAGCCCGGATTTATGAGAAAGAAAAGCGTAAAATCGCCTTATTTAAGATGTTTATTTTTCTCATTATAATCCTTTCTTTTTATTATTCTGGATTGAGTCATAAGCTTGCTGGTTTGTATGAAAATAATGTGATCGTTTTAGCGTTCAGTCTTTATGTTCTTTTTTTTCAGCTTTGTTTATTTATCTTCACTCTCCCGATTGATTATGCCGATAGTTATTTACACGAACACAAATGGGGCTTCTCGAATCAAACCATGACCAGTTGGCTGATTGAACAAGGAAAGTCATTCTTTGTTGATCTCTTAATGATGTGGTTCTTGTTGGGTTTGCTTTTTTTTATCATGAATGAATGCCCTCGTTTTTGGTGGTTGATTGCCGGTTTAGGGAGTGCCTTGGTGAGTGTTGTCTTTTCCACTCTTTTTCCTGTCTTGATCTTTCCCATTTTTAATAAATATACTCCCATTAGAAACAAGAATCTTACCCATGCTCTAGAAAAAATACTTTCTAAAGGAGATCTTAAAAGTAGCGGTTTTTTTATGGAAGATATGAGTCGGCAAACAAAAAAGGAGAATGCTTTTTTAGCGGGTTTAGGGAAAACGAGAAGGGTTGTTCTGGGAGACAATTTAATAGATAATATGTCTGTTCCTGAAATCGTATCCATTATTGCCCATGAAGTGGGACATTATAAGTATAAGCATATTTGGAAATTCATTGCACTCGGCACATTCCAGCAGATTATTGTGTTTTTTTTATTAGACTGTATTATGCGATCAATTTTTCCTGGTTTCTTGAGTGGAATTAGAAACAACTTGACTCTTTTTCCGTTTTTTATTCTTGTTTTGGGATTTCTATCCACTTTTATTTTTGGTCCTATCGGAAATGCAGTTTCAAGAAAATATGAGAAACAAGCAGACCAATATGCCATAGAGAATATCGAAGACAAAAATTCATTTTCTGAGGCCATCGCAGGACTCGCAAATCGAAACCTTGTTAATGCCTATCCAGAAAAGTGGATAGAGATTCTTTTTTACTCTCATCCTCCAGTTGGGGAAAGGTTAAAAATGGCCGAGAAATAAATTGTTTTTTTAGTTGACTTATTTTAGCATTATGAATAAAAAGGCAGGTTTTATGGACAAGAAAAAACTCAAGGATAGGACTAGATTAGATAAAAAAAACATGGATTTAGAGAAAAAACTGTTAGAGACTGAAGAGGGTTTTGTTGAGATGAAACTGGAGCTGGAATCTGCCAGGAAGAAGCAAAAGAATTTACTCTCCATTATTAATTCTATAGATGACATTTTTTTTATCTTAGGTCTGGACGGAGCCTTCATTCGTTATTGTCAGAGTCCTGAAAAAGTCAAACTATTTTTAAACTCTGATAAGTTTTTGGGAGAACATTTCAGCGATGTATTCCCCAGTGATGTGAGTAAGAAAATACAAAAATCAATCAATGAAATTGAAGAATGCAACAAACCTTCATTTTTTGAATATTCTATGAATATTCAGGGAAAAGAAAATGTATTTGAGGCGAAAATTTCAAAATTTGATTCTATGGGTGGGAAATTTTTTGGATTTATATTTGGAATAAAAAATATAACAGAGAGTCGGAGAAAAGAAGAATTATTGGTGAAAAATGAACAAAAATATAAAGCCATATTCAGTCAAAGCACTGAATATGTATTTCTTGCGGATATTGATACGAGGAGAATATTAGAGTCTAACAAAGCTGTTCAGAATTTATTGGGATATACTCAAGATGAAATTAAAGACCTAACAATTTATGACTTTTTTATGGTTAATGAGGAAGACATTTATCAAAAGATTTTAGATGTACTCAAAAAACATTCCTATTTTATTGGGGAAAGAAAGCTTCGACGTAAGAGCGGGAATCTTGTGGATGTCGAAATCAGTGTCAGTATTATTTCTTTTAGTGGGGAGAAGGCGCTTTGTTTTGTTGCAAGAGATATCACACCGAGAAAATTAGCTCAGGAGCAGCTTTATCATGCCGCAACCCATGACCGCTTAACAGGATTGAAAAACCGGCTCTTATTTTATGATATGATGGGAAAAGAGTTAGCCAGAGCAAGACGAAATAAGTACATGACTGCTCTTATCTATATTGATTTGGATTATTTTAAACGCATCAATGATACTAAGGGACATAGCATCGGAGATAAGCTTTTGGTTGCTGTAGGGGCGCGCTTAAATACTCTGAAAAGAGATTCAGATATATTGGCACGGATGGGGGGCGACGAATTTATTGTTCTTCTTTCAGATATAAAAGATGAAAAAGATGTTTCCAAAAAAGCTCATGGAATATTATTTGGACTTCAGAGATCTTTTGAGGTTGAAGGTTATCGTCTTGAGATCACAGCAAGTGTTGGATACTCAATATTCCCTAAAGATGGGACTTCTCCCGAAACTCTTATTAAATCATCAGATATCGCTATGTATTTTGCTAAAACTCATGGAAGAAATAGATGCGAAAGATATTCTCCTGACCTTAAAAAGGAATTGGATCATATTTAAGAAAAAGGCTCTTCTCCATCCCAGCAATAAGTACACAATTTATTTTTAGGCAGTCCTATGGCATCCACAAGATCATCCAGTTTTTGATATTTCAATGAGGTGAGATTAAGCATTTGTCTAATTTTTTCTACCATCTGATTGTATTTTTCAGATCCATATTTTGAATATTCTTTAATATCCGTAGAGTCTTTGTTTTCTAGCTGCCTTATAGCAAGTCTTGCAGCAAGATCAAGCTCTGACTTTGAAGTAGAAAAGTTAAGAAATTTGCATTTGTATAAAAGAGGAGGGCAGGCTGGCCTCATATGCACCTCTAATGCATTTAATTTAAACAATCTCTGTATGGTATCTTTTAATTGGGTTCCCCTGACGATAGAATCCTCACAAAAAAGCAATTTTTTCTGCTCAATCATTTCATGTACAGGAATGAGTTTCATTTTTGCAACCAAATCTCTCGCTTTTTGTTCTTGAGGCATGAAACTTCTCTGCCAGGTGGGGGTGTATTTGACAAAAGGTCGTTTAAAAGGGATGCCTGTCCTATTGGCATAACCGAGACCGTGAGCAATGCCTGAATCAGGTATTCCGGCTACAAAATCTGGTTTGATGTCATCATTTTCAGCGAGCTTTTCTCCACATTTATTTCTGACATGTTCGACATTGATTCCTTCATAACTCGATGAGGGATATCCATAATAAACCCAGAGAAAGGTACAAATCTGCATATTCTTTTGAGGGGATTTTTTTTGTTCAAATCCTTCTTCATTAACAAATATGATTTCACCGGGTCCCAGAAATTTAATTGTTTCAAAACCTAAATTGGGAAAGGCACACGTCTCAAGAGTCACCGCATATCCTTCACTTTTTTTCCCCAGTATCACTGGGGTGCGGCCGAGTTTATCTCTTGCGGCATACAGCCCTTTTTTTGTTAAGATCAGAATAGAACAGGAGCCTTTTATGGTTTCCTGTACTTTGTTAATCCCAGCTTCAAAGGATTCTTCTTGATTTATGAGTACTGAAATGAGCTCAGTAGGATTGATTTTCCCATTATTTATTTCAGAAAAATGGATTCTGTTGTGTTTGAGTACTTTTTTAAGAATGTCATCGATATTATTTATGGCGCCGACAGTGACAATGGCGTAGTCCCCCAAGTGAGAGCGGATAATCAAGGGTTGGTTTTCAAAATCACTGATGACTCCTATCCCTGTTTTTCCATACATAGATTTGATGTCATCTCCGAATTTTGACCTGAACAATGCATTCTCTATATTATGAATGTGTTTTGTAAAGCCCTGCTTATTCCGGACCGCGAGTCCTCCTCTTTTCGTTCCTAAATGGGAATGATAGTCAGTGCCGTAAAATAAGTCTTTGACTGCATCCTTTTTTGAGATAACGCCAAAAAAACCTCCCATCAGATTTCTCCTTCAAGTTAAAATTTTATAGATAACCTCAATTTCATGAAGCTCTTAGCTACCTCGAGTCGTGATTAATCCAGGTTAAATAATTCTACACTATTGAAACGATTATTTAAAAGGTATTATCATATTTGAATTTCTTTTAGGCCTGCGGCTCATGTTTTACCTTTCAAATTTAATAGATTTAATCTTTATTTATAGTGGGATTGATGATTGATTCATAAAAAAGTATAATTATATTAAGGAATATAAAATAATGAAAATGAGGAATTTTATTTTTTATTCTGCACTTCTTTTTATCCTTGTTATTTTTAATCTCTCATGTGTGATCAGAATAGTCGATTATGGTGACCCAAGAGGTTTAGTTCTAGTTAAGGATTTTCACCGAAGTATCCCATTTTCTCCTGGTGGTGTGGTCTCATTGAGAAATTTCGATGGAATGATAGAAATTACAGGATGGGATCGAAATGAAATTGACGTTTATGGGCAAAAAATGATTCCTAAGTCAGAACGGGAAGAGTTTTCGTTTTTAGGGGCGAGAAAAGATAGGGCTCGCATTTATCTGCAAAAGTATGAAGATTATGATGTTTATATACACACAAAATCGATTTCAGAGAAGGCAGATAATACGTTTGTCGATTATTATATAAAGACCCCTCGTTTAATAAATCTCGAATATATTTTTGCTAGAAATGGGGAGGTCTTTATTGCAGATATATATGGATCTGCTTCTGTTAAACTGGAGCAAGGGAATATTGACGTTGAAAATTTTTCTGGATCCCTGGATGCTTCAGTCATTAAAGGTTCCATACAAGCCAGTCTTTATGATTTAAGGGATGAGGATGTCATCACTTTAAGCTCCCGAGAAGGAGATATCACTCTATTTCTTCAAAAGAATGTTAATGCTGAGATAAGAGCATTCCTACCGCAAGGGGAATTAAAATCTGAATTTGAATTAGCTCAACCAAGGGAAGAGGCTGAAGTTTATTTTAAATTAGGCGAAGGAGGAGCTTCTGTTTTTTTAACCGCTTTGGATGGTAATATTAATCTTAAGATCATAAAATCTGATTAGAAGTTTTGGAGGCTTTATGGGTACTTGTTTATAAAAAAAGAAAGGAGGTAGATAATGGAAGAAAAAAAGAAAGTGATTTTGACTGGAGCCCTTTTTATTCTGATTGCTGTTGCTGTGGTTTTGATTTATTATCTTGCAACACATAGAAAACCTTCTGACGCTAAGGAAGCTCTTGAGATTATTGAGGAGGGGCCTGTAAAACTTCCTGAAAGAGAGAAATCAGAATCTGAACTGATAGAACCACTCAATGTAACAATGGAAGAAAGTGACAAAGTATTAAGAGATTTTTTAGAAAACATATCTTCTGATCCAAGACTGAGTGAGTGGATGATGACTGACCATATCATAAAAAGTTTTGTAGCAGCCGTTGATAATATAGCGAATGGTCTCAGCCCCAGAAAACAGGCCGATTTTTTTGAACCTAAAGGAGAATTTTTGGCCGTAAAAAAAGGAGAAAGTTATATCATAGACGAAGATTCTTATAAGCGTTATGATCCGGTTGCTAATGTGTTTGATTCCATAAATACAAACGAAAGCGTGATATTATATCATAGATTTAAGCCCTTGATACAAAAAGCTTACGAGGAGTTAGGTTACCCTGATAAAGATTTTGATAACACCTTGAACAGAGCTATAAAAGAACTTTTAGCTGTTCCTGTTCTTGAAGAAGACATTGTTCTTATAAGCAAGTTAAAATCATTTGAATTATATGATTCAGAATTGGAGGGATTGAGTCAGGCTCAAAAGCATTTGTTCAGAATGGGTCCCGAAAATATTAGAAAAATACAGCAAAAGCTTCGTGAATTGTACGAAGAGTTAAATGATTGATGTTCAAAATTCCCATCTAAAAGGATTTTCAAGTTCAAAGTCAGGGATGAGATGACTATCTTCTGAGAAAAGTTCGGGTTGAATATAAATTTGCTCAAATTCCAGTTCTTGAGCGGTGTCCACTACTTTTTTATATTCTTCAGCGGTGATTCTTCTTTGGAATTCAGGTGGAGTCTTATAACACGGATAGAACTGACTCATGAGGCTGAGTCCAAATGAATTTGTGATATTGTTTTTTATCCAGACTAAAATATTTATACTATCGTTAATATGTCCAGGAAGCACCAGATGCCTGATAATAAGACCTTTCTGGGCAATGTTGTGTTGGTTGAAAACCAAATCCGGCTGCTGTCGCGACATTTCTAAAACGGCTGTTTTGGCATAATCAAAATAATTTGATGCACCGGAGAGCTTTCTTGAAAGGGAAGGAGAGAAGTATTTTATATCGGGGAGGTAGATATCAATAATCCCATCCAGGTTTTTTAGGATGGTTTCTCTTTCGTACCCACTTGAATTGTAAACCAGGGGAATGGACAAACCTTTTTTATAGGCCTCTTTTAATGCGGATAATATTGGAAGGAGCATATGGGTTGGAGAGACAAGATTTATGTTTAGAGCCCCCTTTCTCTGGATTTCCAGCATCTTGTTTGTAAGGTTCCTGATCGAGATCCTATTTCCTTGATTTTTCCAACTGATTTGATAGTTTTGGCAGTAGAGGCATTTGAGATGGCACCCTGTAAAAAAGAATGCACCTGACCCACCGGAATGGGGGAGACCTTTTTTAAATTCTCCCTTACAATTGTGATATCCACTCAATATAGGCTCTTCTCCAAAATGAAGACCAATATGGGATATAAAAGCTTGGTTTCCTAACAGGCAATACCCTTTTTCTTTTTCACGGTTTACAGAACACAATCGAGGACACAATTGGCAATTCAATTTATGTATAGAGAGATTTTTTAAAGCGGTCTCTATTTTTTTGATTTTGGTAGAGGTATCCATATTTTGATCTGTATTTTAGAGAAGATATTTAATAATCATAAATCCTCCCAGGAGGAGAATAAAAAAAATGAATGCAAAAAGATTGAAATATTTGTCTATAAAGGATTTGATTTCTGGCCCGAATTTTTTAAACAAGGCAGCTACAGCAAAAAAACGTAAGGATCTGCTTATTGTAGAAGCTGTGATAAAAAGAGGAAGATTGAGCTTAAATACTCCTGAGGCTATGGTAAATATTTTATATGGAATAGGCGTAAAACCAGCCAAAAATACATACCAAAATCCACCTTTTTGGTAATGGTAAAGTACGGATTGGAATATATCCTCAGTAAAGCCAGGGATATATTTGAAGAAAAAGCTGTCCACGCTTTCCCAAAGGAATGACCCGATGGCGTAACCCAGAATTCCTCCGATTATGGAGGCTGTGGAAGTATAAAAGGCAAACCGCCATGATTTTTTTATGGCCCCTAGACATAATGCGATGAGAAGAGGATCTGGCGGAACTGGGAAAAAAGAGCTTTCGGCTAAGGCAAGAAGGAATAACGCAGCAGGTCCATAGGGGGTTTCTGCCCAATGAAGAACCCAGTCGTAGAGCTTTCTAAGAAAATTCATATTTTGCTCGATGAAATAATGAATTCAGTTCATTGTTTCTTATGATTTTATAGTCTGTTAAGTCTCTATGAAGAGGAGTCACCGTGATATAACCTCTCTGGATCACGTTGACGTCACTGTGAACGCCTCCTATGGCTTTAGTCATTCCAGTCCCTATCCAATAATAGTCTCTTTCCCTGGGATCTTTTTTTGATATGATTTCAGGATGATATCTTTTCTGCCCCAGTTTTGTTATTTTAATGCCCTTTACAGGAGGAGGGGGAATGTTTATATTGAGAGTGACTCCCTTGGGGAGAGGTTTGTGGATCAATTGTTTTGTTAAGGATAAAATAAAATCTGCTGAGAAATTAAAATAGAATTTACCATTTTTGTCTGGAAGTGTAGATATGGCAAAAGATGGGATATCCAGGAAAGTTCCTTGAACAGCGCCCGCTACGGTTCCCGAATAGGCTATGTCCTGTTGTCCAAGATTTGGGCCCGGATTCATCCCAGAAAAAATGAGATCAGGTTTTGAGGGTAAGATATATTGAACGGCAAGGTATATACAGTCAGCGGGTGTGCCGCTCACTGCATAGATTTTTGTATCAATCTTTTTCACTCTTAAAGGGTGATGTAAAGTTAAAGCTAGAGAAGTGGCGCTCCTCTCACAATCTGGTGCAACAATATAGACTTTCCCTTCTTTATCAAGCTTTTTTTTTAAAATCTGGATCCCTTTTGAAAAGAATCCATCGTCATTAGTCAATAAGATCAAGGGAGAATTGTGCTTGTTTTTTATGATTTTCCTGCCTCTCTTTCAATTTTTTTGAAGGGGTATAGTATAGCATTTTTATTTATCGGGATACACCTTTATTGAGAAAAAACGTCTAGAGAATTTTATTATGAGCAAGAATTGGTCGCAATTACTGAAGGAAGTGCGGACTTTTTTTGAGCAGGAACGAGCCGCTTCCCACCCCAACGCTCGGGCGGGGCGGGAAGGAAAAGGCGGTAAGGGGGAAAGGAATTCCCGCCACGCCCTCGCTTTTTCGCAGCCACAATTTTTCGTATTTCGCTTTGCGAAATGCGCCGCCGTTTGTAAATTAACTTATTTTGTCCGCAAAATCATCAAAGTTGTCAAACCAGTATCGTTTGTAATTTTCCAAAACTTCCGCTATCCCTCGTCGCGGTTTAAGCAGTAGTTTTGTGTTTATTGTAAATCCGTTGTATGAAAAATCTTTGCTTTGCTTTTGTTCGCCAATTTCAAATATCCTTGAATAGCCGTCAATTTTTCTGTATCCGTCCGCGTGTTCAGTTCCTTTCGGGTCAACGAACAGAATTAAATAGCGTTTGCCTTTTTGCGCCCAAAAAATGAAGTCGGGTTTGAAATTGGCGATATTATTTTCCTTTGGGTTGTAATAAGGAATCAAAACCTCGTCCAGTGTTTGGTCAAGTTTTGAAAACATCCACCAGTCAAATTGCGTGAATAAATTGTCGGGCCTGGCAAGATATTCTTCCAGTTGCTCAATAAATTTTATCTCACTGTCAACATTGATAATGTGATTAAGGTAGTCAATTTTTTCGGTTTCTGAAACTATCATCGGAAGATAATAATGATTAGCCAGGTACTTAATTTTTAGCTTATCATAGTTAATTTCGGGTTGAAAATCTAATTCTAGTTGTCTTATTGCCGACTTATATTTTTCCTTATTTTTCGTTCGTTCAAATTCTTCGTCAATTTCTTTTTCTTTTGTTTCCTTCTGAGGATAATTTTTCACTTTTCCAATAGCTTCTAATATTTTATTATATTTTTCACCATCACTAAACCTGACTTTTTTGAAATGCACGATTTCATTTTCCAATTCCTTAAACTTCTCAAACTCCCTGCTTTTAACTCCGAGATAATCAAAAATCCGTTTAAGAATTAACTCCGGCTCAAAAAGTGATGGTTCATCTTTGCCAAGTGTATAATATCTATTTTTATTTTTTTCCGCAAAACTTTCTTTCGCTTTCTTCAAAACCTTCACTTCGCAATCATATTTAGCCACAGCGACTTTATCGCCCAAAAATTTATAAAATTGCGAAGTTATATCAAAATCATCGCGGCTGACAGGATATTTTTGTGGGTCTTTTTCTTCGGCAAAAATCCTCTCGGCGGTTTTATAAACCGGCACCAAAAGAGGATATTTTTGAGCTTCGGGATTTAAAATAAATGCGTCACCCAAATTTTTATCTTGCTTCTCTGCTTTCAGCGTTGCAATTATTTCCTTCAGGTTTTCGGCGTTAGTACCAAAAACAAATAAGCTCTCAATCGGCAATATCAAGTTTTTTACCTTCTCAAACAACTGCTCTTTTACGACTTTGGCATTTAGCAAGTTCTGGAGCCGTTTCCTTTGGTATTTTTGCGGCTCTATTCTTACGCCCCTGCCCACCGATTGAAGAACAAATTTTTTGGCGTCACTTCCAACTCCGATATTCACGAACAAAAGAAGATTTGGCCTATTAGAATCCCAGCCCTCGTAAAAAGAACGAGAACCCATTAAAACATTTATATCCGAATCATCGCGATTGATCCGCTTGAAATAACTTTCATTTTCAAAACTTTCGTTTATCTCGTATCCTTCAAGTTTGTCTTTCAGCCAGCCGGAAATATCGCCAATCTTGATTAGGGCAAACGGCTTTTCGGCAGTCATTAACCTGAATATCAACTCATTTCTATTGCCGGGAATTTTCAAAACTTCAATCTTGCCCGGCGTATTTGCGTTCAAAACATATTTTAAAATATCCTTGTAATCCAATTTTGAAACCAAATCAGCGTTGATGACGCACTCCAATTCCTCAAATACGAACTTAGCGTTGTCGCGAAATTCTTGGAGTAGATCCTCTTTTGCTTTTTTGAGTAAATCGGCTCTAATTACATTTTTCGCAACATTTTCCAATTCCCTGAAAAACAATTCCAAATCAGATTCTTCAACATCTACCGAATTAACCAGCGTCAGAAGAAGCGGACGGTGGTATAAGGCGCTATTAACTTTCCTAATTTTTTCAAAATACTTATTGATATAAGTTAAAAGTAAAAGCGTCTTCAAAACAATTTTCTGTTTTTCAATCGGCGAAAAATCGCCCCGTCCGCGAAACGCGCTGATTTCGGCAGAGGATACATAAATATGCTTGCCGTACCCTTCTTCAACAAATTTTGAAAGATTGAAATTGAAAACGCAGGTTGCAAAGTCCCTCGGATCGGTAAATGTTGCGGAAAAGTTAAACAAAAATCCGTTTCTTGAAAGAATGGAGTATAAAATCTGCCGCTTGCTGTCTTCTTTGTCACCTTTGTGGGCTTCGTCCAAAAGAATATACCACCGCCCACCATTATCATAGTTTTGAAAATTGACGATTTTTTCTTTGTGCTCATCAGAAATTAAATCGGAACGGTAATAAAAAACGGTAATCTCGTTTTTGGCAAACGGTAGGGCATTTTCTCGCTTGACGCTCTCGTAATCTCTTAAATTTTTGAGGTTTATCTTTGTGTCAAAATTGAAACTGTTAAATTCCTCAACATGATTTTTGAATTGGTCTAAAAGGTCGTCGCGGTGCGCCAAAAAAAGAATATCCCGAGCAGGCAATTCTTTTTCAGAAATAAGTTTACCCAGAAGTTCAATCAGTTTGACAATAATCAGCGTTTTGCCAGAACCAGTCGCCATCCAAAAACTCATCCGGTTGATAAAATAAGCAAAAGGAATTTTCGAATCTTCAGCAGGATAGTCTTTGTCGTATTCTAAAAGATATTTTGCTGTCTTTTTGCCCTCTCTTTTTTTCAAATCATAATCAAAGTTTTCCGAAAAATCGTTGGCTTGGTAAAGATTGAAAAAACTTTGCTTGTCCGCTTTTTTGTCTTTGAAATAAAGCCACAAACCTTTGAGCGCGTTTTGAAGCCCTTGTTTTTGAAAATCAAAAAGCGTCTTGTCTTTTGAAAACCGGCTAAAATCAAATCCTTGCCACTTTGCCGGAAAGTTTTCAAAAGAAATATCATCTACAATATTTTGCAAATAAAGTTTAGACATAACTCACGAGTCAGTATTTTGTGTGATAATTTCTAAAATTAAATCAGAAAACCAAATAAATATTAAGCTATGAGAAATAGATTCTAATATTTTCCCGGTTTTCTTATCAATTAAATCCCATCTTGGTTGACCGGAATGTATTCCGGCTAAAATTATTTTTGTAGCACCCAGATGTTTGGTTCTATTATTTCCTTCTTGCGTCGTGTAATCTTTCAATTCCATATAAACAGGGCCGCCGCTCATGCCTCTATGAGTTTCAACATCACCCAGCATTACAGACATCCCATGAAATGGTATTCTGAATGGACTTGATAGATGGCCAACTCGGGTAATTGGAAGATTTATTTTTCTATCAAACCATCCGTATGGATAACCCATCACAAATAATTTTTCAAATTGGATTACAAGGTTTGCAAATTCCAAAAGTGTTTTATCAGACGGAACAATTAAATATTTATTCCTATCTATCTTAAGGGGAACTAAAATAATATCGATGTTTGTATTTTTATGCTCTAACCAAATTTTTTTATCTCTTTCAAATAAGTTAATGTCCAAACTCTCATTTTCAGATAGGTTGTTAGGATTGGTATGTAGAAGAAGCCTAAACTTATTTATCTTTGGAATACTATCAGATTTATGATAGTCATCCCCATAAATGACGTGTTTGTTGGTAACTAAAAATATAGATTCGTTATTCGCAAAGAAGAAACCAGTTGCGGAACCGCATTCCGCATTATCTTTGAATCTTTCTATAAATGTTGTTGTTAAAAAAATTGGCTCGACTTTATTCATAAAAACCTTGTTCCAACCAAACTAAATGTTTAATTAGTTTATAATCCAAATCTTTGGTATTGATTTTAGTCCCGTCTTCAAACTCTACTTCGTTATCGCTGATTTTCTTAATCCATTTGCCGGTAAGGTTAGACAGAGTTTCGGCAATGTCTATGTTTAGGTAAAGTTTTGTTAAATCAACTTTGACTTTGTTTTTCTTGTAATCAATCTCTACTGCTTTGAGCATTTTTTCGTCTTTCATAAAGACATATTCCTGATATGGAGTTTTGCTCGGCGAATTGAACAAATCGCTTTCCTCATATTTACAATTCGCCAGCGCTTCCTCGTATTGCTCAAGCTCGTAGTATTTGAAAAAACCGCCGCCTTGATATTCTTTTACTTCTTTTGAAATTCCTGATCTGTCGCAAGCTGAAACCTGTTTCATTCTTGGTAAGGCTCTAGTATAGAAATGTTCGCCCATCTCTACTCCTAACCACTTGCGATTAAGCTTATGGGCCACTGATGTGGTTGTACCGGAACCAAGAAAAAAATCATAAATAAAATCCCCAGTGTTAGAACTTGTTTCTATTACTCTCTTAAGCAAAATTTCAGAATTTTCTGTCTGGAAATCGTGGGCTTGAGAATAACCATTTATGTCTGTCCAATTATCGGTAATTATTTCTGTATCAAGAAAAACCTGAATAACTAAATCGTTTGTGTCAATTCCGGAAGGAATATCTTCTTTCTTGTAGTAATAAGTTTTTTTAATTTTGTCTTTAATTCTTGCCTTACCATCTTGGTAAAGTTGGTCTAATTTATCCTGAGATTTGATCCAATGCCTTCCTTTTGGCGGCTGGAATTCAATTCCAAGTAAATACCTGCTTTTATTTGTTTGTCTCTCTCCAGGACGGTGATCTAAATCTACCCAGAATAAATTATTAAGTAGCAAATCAGACAATTTTTCTTTGTTTTCAACTTTTTGTTTTTCTAAAATGGTGATAATCTCCTTATAGAAGGAATATCTATCTGTATCTTTAGTAGTTTCATTTACCAAATTAGCGTCTTTAGCGTAAAAGAAAATATTATCTTTAGTGTATGCCAAGCTTAAACCTGTTTTCTTCTTCCCAGCGGTTTTTCCTACATCTATTTCGTTAACAAAATTATTTTCAAATATATCATCCAATAAATTCCGCACAATCCAATTCCCATTGTAATCGCAACGGACAAAAATACTTCCTTTTTTATTCAACCAATCTTTGGCAAGTTTTAATCGGTTTTCAAGCAATGTTGCCCAGTTAGCGTCTTTGTAATTTGTCCTGTACAAAAACTGGTCCGAAGAATCTAAATTAAACGGCGGGTCAATATAAATTGTCTGCACTTTTTCTTTGAATTTCGGCAGTATTGTTTTTAGCGCCTGATAGTTTTCGCTTTTTATGAGCCAGCCATCTAAAGATTTATCTAAATCCTCAAACTGGTTCAAAATCTCAAGTTCTAAATCCTTGAAATACTTTGTATCAATCGGCGCTTTGGGATTATCCTTGTTTATTCCTAATTCTTTCCACTCTTTAACCTGTTCTGAAAAGCTTTTGTGCTTTTTGATTTTTTCTACCAGTTTTTTATCCGCAATTCTATCTAGCGTAATCACATAGTTTGAGTTTTTTACAAACTTTGGCTTGTTCCATATTTTTACCAGTTCATCTTCAAACTGCGAGATAAAGTCAATGATTTTAAAAGCAATATCCCTCAAGATTTGCAGTTGATTTACCCTATCTGCGCCCCATTCCTTGGCTCCTTCCCAGAAATACTGATAACTCCAGAGCTTAAACTGTTCCTGCAAAAATGCTCTGGCATTTTTATTTATAAAGAAGTCAACCTCGCTCTGTTTTTCAAAAACCCTAAAGGCGCGTTCCAATTGTTCTTCTGTAATCGCTATGCCTTTTCTCTTTATAGCTTTTAATATCTCGTACTGTTTTGTTTTTGTTCCTCTTTCTGAGTATTGAACGCCTAAAACAATTGTTCCATCTTCGCAGACTTTGCTTAATTCAAAAACCAGCGAGCGTTTTTCATTGGCTTTTTTGTTTTCTATCTTTGAAGCGTCAAAGTAAAACTTAAAGCCGGCAAACTCAACCGGCAAACTCCTGAAAATCCTATCTGTTTTAACATAGTAGAGCATCTGCGTTTTCCAAAAGAGAATAACATCTTTCTCGCCGGTATAAACTTTTTCGTAGATATTGTTATAAAGGGGCGTTTGGTTGAAATAAATTGATCCGCTTTCCGTAAAATAGCGGCTAAAAAAAGAGTAGAGCTTATCAAAAAGTTCATCCCTAAATTTCGGATAGCTTTTTAGCGCTGCTTCAATATCTTTTTTAAGAATGTTCTCAATTTTGCGGTAGTAATTCGATTTAATTCTCATCAAATTAATAAAACCACCCTTACCCTCAATCTTGGCGCCGATAAATACATTTTGCAGGGCTTTGTAAAATTTTTGTTCTTTAGTCATAGTGGTTATTTCATTAAGTCATCTAAACTTACGCCAAGAGCTTTGGCGATTTTATGGGCTGTGCCCATTGCCGGGCTTTGAATTGCCCCAGATTCAATCTTAATTATCGTATTGTGGGAAATATCGGCAACTTTGGACAACTTGTCCTGCGATAATCCCCGTTGCTTACGCAACCTTTTTATGTTCTTTGCTATTATTGATTTTTCGTTTGACATTATAATACTCAATTTAATTTCTTTTGTCCAAAAAAATCAAGGGAGTTCCCTATCGTTGTCCGCAAAATTCGCAATGTTTAGATTGGTCGGGACGAGCGGATTTGAACCGCCGACCCCACGCACCCCAAGCGTGTGCGCTACCAGGCTGCGCCACGTCCCGACCCTAAAAAATTATTATATCAAATAAGTAGTTTTTTATAAATGAATAAACAGGTTTGATTATCATTTCTCAAGAGAATCTGTAAGATTCACTAATTGTTCTTTTATTTTAAAGAGGATCTTTTTCAATTGTTCCGGATTTGCAGGTACGGAGCCTTTAATATTGAATTCATTTTCAATTTTTCTTTTAGCTCCAGCATGAGTTAATCTTTGATTCTCTATGAGTTCTTTTAACCTTTTGATTATTTTAAGGTCTTTTTCCCTGAAAATTTTTTTTCCTGAGCCTGTACGGCCTGAATTTAAAAAGTAAAACTCCTTTTCCCATTTGTTTATAGTCTTAGGATTTATTTTGGTTATTCTTATAACTTCAGACAAGGAATAGATGATCTTCTCCTGTTTGTTTGATTTATTCGTAGTCATGGAAGTATTTATAGCCCATCTTTTGTTAAATCCATTGAACCTGACCTATTCATAAAAAAATGGCTTTGTAACATTAACATGGATTGAAAATAAGGTCAACATTTACAGATGATTTCTGAGTGAGTTTGGGGTCATGAATCCTATAGAGATTAGAGTCAAATGGGAAGATTTGACAAGATAAAAAGACTATACA
The DNA here is from genome assembly GCA_964599635.1 of uncultured Eubacteriales bacterium. Taxonomy (GTDB): domain Bacteria; phylum Acidobacteriota; class Aminicenantia; order Aminicenantales; family Aminicenantaceae; genus WJMT01. The sequence continues at coordinate 161,855 of CAZRGM010000039.1, forward strand.
ATAATATAAAAAAATGATCATATGAGAGGAGGAGAATCAAGATGAAGAAAAATCTCCTTATCTTTGTCCTATTTGTACTAGGTGAATTCATATTCGCCCATTTTATTTTGGCGCAGGGAATCACTAGGGATGAATTCGTTAATGAATATCATTATGATTTGAATCTCACAGAGGAACAGATCCAAGAAATCAGCAAGCTGGAAATTCGACTTGAAAAAGAGTTGACTCCTTTTTACTCTCAAATCAGGGAATTACGAATAAAACTGGATGAATTGGAGATACAGAGAACTCCTAATATGGAAGAAATAGATAAAGTTATCGCAGAAATTTATCGTGTTGAAGATCAAATGATGGATAAAGAAAATCAATACTATGAAAAAATAAGAGGCCTACTGACTGCTGAACAAAGAATTAAGTTTGATTCCATTTATGGGTATGGCGCCTCTATGGGCTATGGGCTTGGTAGATTTGGATGGAGATTAGGTCCACGCTGCCTTAGAGGTGGATTTGGATGGGGGGCAGGAAGAGAGATCAGAGGTTATGATGGATGGGGAGATTATTACAGCAGATATGGCCCAAGATATGGATACGGAAGAGGAGGATATGGTTATGGGAGAGGACTGGCAGGGAGTCGATTCAATAGGTTTTACAATTATCGATTCATAAGAGATCGCTTTATTCGATAATTCATTTTTTAATGAAAATTTGATTTCATGTAAATAAAATATTTCAAATCTATTGTTTGATTATAATCCTTTCTTCTAACAAGATTCACTGGAATAAAGAAAAGGAGACTTTTGGGAGTGTTTTTGTTTAGTACTTTTTGATATTATTTAAAAATATGTTGATCCGAATCATTGGAACAGAATCTTTGGGAGTTCGAGGGCTGTGCTGTGTGGTTGAAACAAGAGACCGTAAAATATTAATCGATCCAGGTCTAGCTTTAGGATATAAGCGGTTTGGACTTCTCCCTCATCCTTTTCAAGTAGCTGTTGGAGAGAAGGTTCGAGAGAATATTATTAAGGAGCTTAAAGACAGCACTGATATTATTATAAGCCATTTTCATGGGGATCATATTCCTTTAGCCAATGCCAATCCTTATCAGCTTGATTCTCAAAGAGTCCCTTATTCTTTTAAGAAGTCTCGTTTTTGGTGTAAGGGGGAAGAAGGGATATCAGATAGTATGCAAAGAAGGAGGAGAGAGCTTTCCCATTTATTGGGACGACCTCTTCCCAATTCAGAAGGAAAAATTGATGGTCTCTTTCAGTTCTCGAAACCTGTATTCCATGGTGAGCCTAATAATCGGACCGGGACGGTCATGATGACGCGTATTGAGGATGAGAAAGTATTCGTTCATGCCTCAGATATTCAATTACTTCACGATGAAGCTGTAGATCAAGTTTTAAACTGGCATTCTCATATAGTCCTGGTATCAGGGCCTCCTCTCTATCTTCAATATATGTCCAAAGAAAGAAGAGAGAAAGCATGGAACAATGCCCTCCGGCTTTCAAAAGGAGTGGATATTTTGATTTTGGATCATCATTTGCTCCGGTGTAAAGAAGGATATGATTTGCTGAGAAAGATTGAATCCAGGACTGGCAATAGAGTTATGTGCGCTGCAGAATATATGGGGGAAAGGCCTCTTTTATTGGAAGCAAACAGAAAATTGCTCTATAAAGAGATGCCTGTGTCAAATGGCTGGCATAACCAGTATGCGTTAGGCAGAGTCGATACTTCTAAATACAGAGTATGGCGGGGGTATCATGTCGATAAGGATTGATCCTATTCACATGAATGGATCCTGCCTTTTTATAAAGGGAATGGGGATATCCGCATAACATGAAAAAAGCGCTTCCTAAAAAAGAAAGAGAGTTCATTCCATTAGCAGAGCGTATGAGACCTAAATCCTTAGATAAATTTTATGGTCAGAGTCATCTTATTGGAGAAGGCAAAATCCTTTCACAGTTAATCAAGAAGGATCATCTCATTTCTTTGATCTTCTGGGGGCCACCTGGTTCTGGGAAGACAACCCTTGGCACTATATTAGCTGATCGATTTAATCTTCCCTGTATGTTTTACAGTGCCGTTCTTTCGAGTATCAAAGAAATCAAAGAAGTTATGGAGAAGGCAGAGGAACATAACAGGTTATACAAGCATCCCACACTTATTTTTATTGATGAAATTCATCGATTTAATAAAGCCCAACAGGCAGCCTTTCTTCCCTATGTCGAGAGAGGAGAGATCATCCTTTTTGGTTCCACAACTGAAAACCCCTCTTTTGAAGTCATCGCGCCCCTTTTATCCCGGACCAAAGTTTTAAAGTTAGAAACATTAGGGCCGCAGGAATTAGAGAAAATATTGAATGATGCTTTAAAAGACAAAAAAGGGCTGGGAGAAAGAAAGATAGAGATATCTAAGGCAGCCATGAATATGATCGTAAAATTCGCTGATGGGGATGCGAGAAGAGCCCTTAATACCATGGAGATTGCAGCCCATTTTTCAAAAAATAATCGAATAGATTCTGATGATGTTCAAGAAGCGCTTCAGAAGAGAGTTATGCTGTATGATAGAAATGGTGAGGAGCATTTTAATCTTATTTCGGCTCTTCATAAAAGTTTAAGAAATAGTGATGTGAATGCCTCTCTTTATTGGCTGGCAAGAATGATTGTTTCTGGAGAGGATTGCATGTATATTGCAAGAAGATTAGTTAGATTTGCTTCTGAAGACATCGGGCTTGCAGATAATCAGGCACTTACTGTCGCTTTGAATGCCAAAGATGCCTATCATTTTCTCGGTTCTCCTGAAGGAGAGCTTGCCTTAGCCCAAGCAGCTGTTTATCTTGCTTCAGCTCCCAAAAGCAACCGTGTTTATAAGGCACTTGACAGAGCCGTCGAAGATGTCAAGAGTCATCTTTTTAAACCAGTCCCTTTGCATTTAAGAAATCCAGTTACTTCGTTGATGAAGGAGAAGGGATATGGAAAAGATTATAAGTATGCCCACGATTATAGCGAAGCAACCACAAATATGGAAACAATGCCTGAAGGTCTAAGAAATAGAAATTATTATGAACCAGGCTCAATGGGATTTGAAAAAGAGATTAAAAAAAGGATTGAATGGTGGCAAAGTATTAAAGAAAAGATAAGAGATAAGAAATAATTTATGAGCCGAAAAATTTTATTTTTCTTTGTGTTCTTTTATTAAATAATAGACTTCCCAACTCAATTCATCAGCGAGACAGCCTATACAGGATTTTTCTGTGGTCGCTATCTCTTCATCTTTTATTTTTTCTTTAATCATATTTTTGATGAGCTTCCTGATTTTATAAAGTAGAATATAGTTGATCATTATCTAAAGTTTCAGATAGTTAAAATTGGATAATAACAGCTTATTAAAATTAAGTAAAGTCAAGATTTATGACTCTTTCCTGTTGTCATCTTATTGATTTTGTTATAATGACGTTTCATATTTTTTGAAGAGAGGAAATTTTGGTATTATTTCAAGATTAATAGTTATGTCACCATTTATAAACAGAGTTGCATGAGAAATTTTCTTTAAAAAATTAAAGGATAAGAATCAATAAATAATTATTTTAGGAGATTTAAAAAATGAAGAGGGAAGAAGCTTTAGAATTAGTGAAGCAAAATATCAAAAATAAAAATCTTATTAAACATTGTCTTGCTGTTGAAGCTTGCATGAGAGCCCTTGCAGAGAAATTTGATGAAGATAGAGAAAAATGGGGACTTGCTGGTTTATTACATGATATAGACTACGAAATAACAGAAGAATCTCCTGAGAAACATGGAATTGAGGCTATGAATATTTTAAAAGGATATAATCTTGATCCGGATATTCTTCATGCCATTAGAGCTCATTCCGGGAATGCAGATTGTGAATCGAAGATGGATTGGTCCATATATTCTGTGGATCCTTTAACTGGGCTCATCGTTGCCGCAACCCTGATGCACCCCAGTAAAAGATTAGATCAACTTGATTTGGGTTTTGTGAAAAGGAGATATAAGGAAAAAAGCTTTGCTAGGGGTGCCAAGCGGGAAGTGATTGAAAACATAGAGAAGGTTGGGCTTACCGTAGATGAGCTTATATCGATAAGTTTAAGAGCCATGCAGAATATCCGCCAAGAACTAGGACTTTAGAAAGGGAGAATTTAGTGAAGTTAATTGTTTTTGTGGGGAGATCAAATACAGGCAAAACCACTCTTATAAGACTTTTAATTCAAGAACTAAAAAAGAGAGGGCATTCAGTGGGGGCCATAAAGTCATGCCCTCATGGATTTTCTCTTGATCAAAAGGGAAAAGATTCCTGGCATCTTATGGAGGCCGGGGCTGATGGAGTGTCATTGGTTTCTGAAAACACCACCGCTGTTATAAAGACAAATCATAATAAACCTTCCATAAAGGATGTCGCAAAAAGTTATTTTAAAAATATGGATATTGTTATTTCAGAGGGAGGTAGAGAAGAGACTCAAGTTGAAAAAATTGAGATCCTTAGAAAAGGCATTCAAACGGAGTCAGAAATTCCTATGGATCAACTGGCGGCCATTGTTGCTGATTTTAGGGGTGAGTGGGATGTTCCGGTTTTCGGGTTTAATGAGATAGATAAGATAGCTGATTTTATCGAGAACCGTATAAAAAAGAGAGAGATCTCTATATCGCTGGAAGTTGACGAGAGAGAAGTTCCTTTGAATGTTTTTTTAGAAAAAGAGTTTGCTGACGTATTAACAGCTGCTGTTAAACCTTTACATGGAGTTGAGAAAAATCCCGAAGAGATCTATTTGTCAGTAGAGAATGAATCTAGAATTTATCTAAGAATAGATAAAAAAAGAATGGGATTAAACCGTTTCCTCAGAGGGTTTATCTTGAATATAATTTTTGGGATGGTCGAAACTTTGGATGGAGTGCCAACAAAGCCCAAGAAGCTGGTATTATCCGTCAAGTATGAGAATTGAGTTTTCTTGATGGTTATAATCCCTTAAATTAATTTTATAAATTTTATATAATAGATAGGATCTGTATTTATATGTTAATGAAAAAATAAATCAGAAGAATAAGAAAGGAGATGAATTGATGGATTATAAAGAGAACAAACAAAAATTTAAACTTATTAAAGAATATTCATATCAACAGGGAGAAATTTATAGAGGATACAATAACCGGACTCTCTATATAGACATCAGCCATAATAAATTTAAAGAAAAGCCGGTTTCTGAAGAAATGAAAGAAAAATTCATTGGGGGGAAGGGATTCGGATTAAGACTGCTGTGGGATGGAACGAAACCTGAGACAAAATGGAATGATCCAGAGAACGAGATCATCATCTCTCCAGGTCCAATAGCGGGTATAACACAGTACTCAGGAACAGGTAAATCTCTGGTTGTATCACTATCACCGATCACTGACTTGGTTATTGATAGTAATGTAGGGGGATTTTTTGGACCTTATTTAAAGTTCGCGGGATTTGACGCTCTTGAAATACAGGGTAAATCAGATAGAGACATCATTATTTTTATTGACGGTGTCCATGGCCAGGTCAAGATACAGGAAGCGCCTGATGAGCCCGAAGATTCACATAAATTAGTGGAATTTTTAACAGAAATGTATGCAGATGATGAAAAAGATAAGAAAAATGTTTCTGTTGTCAGCTCTGGACAAGGTGCGGAACACACGCTGATCGGGATGCTCAATTTCAGCTGGTATGATGTCAAAAGAAAAGCCTGTAGAGTCAAGCAAGCTGGAAGAGGTGGGATAGGCACGGTTTTCAGGAACAAAAATCTAAAAGCACTTGTTGTTAAGATCGACAAAGTATCTCCGAACGCCAATCATGTTGCTGATTTAGGGGCTATTATAGAAAGAGGGAAGAGGTTAACAAAAGAAATGAGAGAATTGGATGATCAGCAAAATAGGATGAGAAAAGTAGGGACCGCCCATCTTATGGAGATCATGAATGAATATGACTTACTCCCTGTCCATAATTTCAAGTACGGATCCCATAAAGACGCTTATAAAATAGATTCTAAAGCATTTCAGAAGCGATTCACTCAAGGGATGCCCGACGGATGCTGGCTCGGATGTATGATGTCCTGCTGTAAAGTAGCTGAAGGATTTGAACTAAAGACCGGGCCCTATAAGGGGGAGAAAGTATCTGTGGAAGGACCTGAATATGAAACAGCAGCTGGAATTGGTTCAAACTGTGGGATCTTTGATGTGGATTCTGTATTAGAACTTAATTTTTATTGTGATACATATGGAATTGATACGATATCCTATGGTACTTCGGTTGCTTTTGCGATGGATTGCTATGAAAATGGAATTATTGATGACAAAGTGACAGGTGGAATTAAGCTTAATTTTGGAAATGCCTTGGGTTCATTGAAAATCCTTCATCAAATGGCTGAAGGAAAAGGATTTGGTACTGTTGTAGGGATGGGAGTTAGAAAGATGAGGAAGAAATTTATCAAGGAATATGGAGCCGATCCCTATTTTTTAAGGGATATTGGAATGGAAAACAAAGGTTTAGAGTACTCCCAGTATGTATCTAAAGAATCGCTTGCTCAGCAAGGGGGTTATGCGATGACTAATAAAGGGCCTCAACATGATGAGGCCTGGTTAATTTTTATGGATATGGTCAACAATCAAATCCCAACTTTTGAGGATAAAGCAGAAGCACTGCATTATTTCCCTATGTTCCGCACTTGGTTCGGATTGATGGGGCTTTGCAAGCTTCCATGGAATGATGTGGAACCCGAAGGAAATGAGAAAGAGCAGGAGCCGGAAAAAGTTCCGGAACATGTGGATAATTACGTCACTCTATTTAATGCTGTTACGGGGAAAAATATCGATAAGGTTGAACTAGTCAGGCAGTCAGAGCGAGTTTATAATTTCCAGAGAATTTTTAATATAAGAAGAGGACAGGGGAAAAGAGAACAAGATGCTCAGCCGTATAGAGCAGCTGGGCCTGTTACAGAGGAAGAATATAAATCAAGAGAAAAAAGATATGATGATCAGCTGAGGGAGATTTTCAAAATCGATCCCAAAGAAAAGAGCACTAAAGAAAAGATGAAATTGTTGAGAAAGTACAGGGAAGATAGGTATGAGAAATTGTTGGATTCAGTCTATGAGCGGAGAGGTTGGACAAAAAATGGAATTCCCAAAATACAACATTTAAAAAATCTTGGGATGGATTTGCCTGAGCTTATTGAAACGATTAGACCTTATCTCGATTAATATTTACCCTGGATTATTCATGAGCCGAGGTGGCATGGTGGATATCAAGTCGGAAGAGGAAGAGATTATCAGTGTTAACAATAGAAAAGTGGAATGGGAAGAAAACATGACGGTTGCCCGGTTGCTTGAGATCATGAATTATACTTTTAAAATGCTGGTGGTTAAAATAGACGGTCAATTAGTGAAGAGAAAAGATTACGAGAAAGTCATTATTCCCAAAAAAGCAGAGGTTAAAATTATTCATCTCATAGCTGGAGGATGAATTTCGGTTTTAAATATTTTTTTGTGTCCAGCTCCCGTCAATAAAACGCCACATTTTCTTAAAGGGATTTTTATCTTTGAGCTCAGCTGGCAAATGTTTTTGGTTAACGTTATCGTAACAGTAGACCGAAGCAAAGCGCCTTATGGAAGCTGGGATTCCTACTGAGGTGAATCCTGGATGGCCCGAAGCGGGGAAAGGTCCACCATGATGCATAGCGGCTGTTACCGCAACTCCAGTGGGCATTTTATTATTTAATAATCGGCCTACTTTTGGACGAAGAACAGGTTCTAGCTTTCTGTAAAGAGTATCATCTCTATCCGACCCCAGTGTATAGAATGTTCCTGTCAAATTTCCGTCTAATTTTTTGATGACCTCAAGGGTTTCATTAATGTTATCAGCATAAACTAGAAGGGTTGATGGGCCAAAGGCTTCAGTTTGAAGGGCCTTTGGATTTTTCAAGAAATCTCTTCCAGGGATAGATAATAAAGTGTATTCAAATGAATAACCATTTCCTTTGAATTCTTTACCTCCAGTGATAATCTCTGCTCCGTTTTTCTTGAGGGTATTGATAGATTTTTTCAGATTTTTTAATACATTTTTTCCAAGAATATATCCATCTGGTTTGCCTTTGAAAAGCTGCTTCAAAGTTTCGATAAATATTTTTTGGTTTCTGTTTTTCATAACGATGATGAGTCCGGGATTGGTACAGAATTGCCCCATTCCAAGACTGCAAGATTCGAAGAGCTCTTTAGCTATTTCTTGAGGTCTTTTTTCAAGTGCTTCAGGAAGGATTATGACCGGGTTGATGCTTGAGAGTTCAAGATATATAAGATTTCCAGCCGTTTCTGCCGCTTTTTTAAGCTTGAGCCCTGCTTTTCTATTTCCGGTAAAAGCGACGGCTCCGACTAAAGGATGGGATACCAATCTAAAACCGTCTTCCGTGTTGAAGTGATGGATAAGCTGAACAGTTGCCTTAGGGAGTTTTGATCTTTTTAGGGCATGGATTGCAGCTTTAGCTAAGAGCTTTGTAGTTCCTGGATGACCTGGATTTGATTTGGCAATTACGGGGTTTCCAGCAGCTACGGCTGCTGCAAAATCACCTCCTGAAATTGAATTAAAAGCAAGCGGAAAATTATTGGGTCCAAAAATGACCACGGGTCCTCCTAGTGGACCGTATTTGGAACGGATATTCAGTTTTGTGTCTATAGTTGGAAGACACCATGATCCCTCTCGGACAGCAGAAGCAGCTTGTTTCAGTTGGTCAATGGTTCTGGGAAGTTCAATATCCAATAACCGTGGTTTCAGTGGAAGCCCGGTTTCTTGAGTGGCTTTTTTAACAATGGAATCTGCGTCTTTAGTGATGTTTTCGGCATAGAATTCAAGGAAATTTCCCAATCGTTCTTTTGGAACAGATCGAAGCTCCTCTACAGCAGTCATGGAAGCATCAAGAGCCTTTTTTATTTCGCTGAAACTTGAGATGGGAAATGTCTCGGGAATGGGCTTCTTTTTTGATGGGTTTGTTGCTTGAAATTTTCCAATAGGATTTTCTGGGGACTGCCATATGCCGTTGATAAGTATGGATGAAAATGACATATTAACCTCCTTATGTAACGGTTGGTAAATTTTATTATTATAATGAATCTTGAAAAACGCAAGTTATTCAATATAACTTTTTGAGAGCTGTAAAATGTAAAAAAAACTAAAAATCATAGCCAATCCATATTATAATAGAATAGAAAATCATTCCAGGAGATTTTTTGATGTCAAAAAGGCTCTATCGATTAAAAAGCAGCAGAATGATCGGAGGAGTTTGTGCAGGTATAGCGAGGTATTTTGACCTGGATGTTTCATTGATTAGATTGATTTTTATAGGATTGGCTTTAATGACCGCCTTATTTCCCATGCTTCTGTTTTATATCGTAGCGTGGATTATTATTCCCACAGAAGAGGAGATCATTAAAAAGGGAAAGAGAAAAAATCGCACAAAAAATAGTCTTTAGAGTTTTTATGTCCATTTGACTTAAAGTTGTATATTCGTTATTTTAGGCATTAATTCCGGATGTAGATTAAAGAGTAGGAATAGATACAGAAAATGATTCCGACAATAGATATCCCGTTTAAACATATCGCTGTTGAAGGGATGATAAAATCTGGAAAATCTAAATTGGTTCAAGCTTTAGCAAAAAGGATTGGTGGAAAAGCGGTGCTTGATCCAACAGATAATCCTTATCTAAATAATTTTTATGAAGATAAAGAAGGGGCTGCATTTCTGGCACAACTTGTATTTCTAGTGAATAGGTATCATCAACAAACCAGATTGCTCCAGAGAGAGCTCTTCTCAGAAAGAGTGATTTGTGACTATCTTTTTGAAAAAGATAAAATCTACGCTTACCAGACTTTGACAGATGAAGAATTGGTGGTGTACGAGAAAATATTCAGTATTTTTTATGAAAGGATCGCCAAGCCAGATTTAACCATTTATCTTCAAATTTCTCTTCCTACCATTTTGAACAGGGTATCCAAAAGTGGATCAGATATGGAAAGAAATATATCTGAAAGCTACCTCAAAGATATGCTTGAGGCTTTTGACTATTTCTTTTTTAATTACCAAGCAAGTCCTCTTTTGGTCATTAAGGCAGATGATTTGAATTTTGATAATAGAAGTGAAGTGGATGATATTGTTGACAAGACAGTACAAATGAAGAAAAATACTCTTTATTATGTTCCACTAGGAAAAACAGATCCGAAAAAGAGGGAACATAATAAATAAAAAAAATAAGACTTTACCTCAATCTTGATAAGTCAAAGGCAGGATGGGGAGAAAGGAAGGCATATGTCTGAAGATTTAGTCCAAAGGGTTATCATCCCTGATTTAATTAAAAAGAAAGAAAAAAAAGAAAAGATTGTTGCCCTTACCGCCTATGATTTTCCTAGTGCCAAAATCGTTGATCATGCTGGAGTAGACATCATCCTAGTTGGGGACTCATTAGGGATGGTTTTACTGGGATATGTTGATACGATTCCTGTGAGTATGGATGAGATGATTCACCATACAAAAGCTGTCGTAAGAGCTGTCAAAAGATCTATTGTGGTAGGGGATATGCCGTATATGAGTTTTCAAATTTCTATACAGAAAGCTGTTGAAAATGCTTCTCGCTTTATTAAAGAGGCGGGAGCAAGGGCTATAAAGATCGAAGGAGCCTCTTCCTATAGATTAGAAGTTGTTGAGGCTTTAAAGGAGGCTGAGATTCCTGTTATGGGACATGTTGGATTGACTCCTCAATCAATAAATCGAAACGGCTGCTTTAAAGTCAAAGGAAAGAGCCAAGAAGAAGCCGAGGAAATTATCAAACAGGCTGAGAAACTTGAGAAAGCTGGAGTTTTTTCTATAATTCTTGAATGTATTCCCTTAGAATTGGCTCAAGTGATAACACAGAGACTTAAAATTCCCACTATAGGGATCGGTGCTGGACCTTTTTGTGACGGTCAGATACTCGTTTTTCATGACCTTTTGGGTTATTCAAACGGCTATCTGCCCAAATATGTAAAAAAATATGTGGATATGAACAAAATATTGACAGATGGAATCAACCAATATGTAGAGGAAGTAAGAGATAATAAATTTCCCTTGGATAAACATTCTTATCATTCAAAAGAACTCGAAAGGACTTTTTATTCTAAAAAAGGGCCAAGGAAGTTTTAGTTTTTTTTTTGGAATTCAAGGAAAACAGTAGGGGTCAATGATGAAAATTATGAAAAGTATTAGAGAAATGAAAAACGAAATTGACAAACATAGATCCCAGGGGAATTCCATTGGTTTTGTTCCCACAATGGGTTTCTTACACGAGGGTCATTTAAGTCTTATAAGAAATTCAGTTCAAAGGAATGATTGCACAGTCGTAAGCATTTATGTTAATCCCACCCAGTTTGGTCCGGGGGAGGATTATCAACAGTATCCAAGAGATATCAAAAGAGATGAGGAGATTTTGTCTCAAGAGGGTGTGGATTATTTATTTGCCTGCCAGGATAAAGAGATGTATCCGGATGGATATAAAACATTTGTTGAGGTTCATGATTACCAAGATTTGATGTGTGGAGCGTCAAGGCCTGGCCATTTTAGAGGTGTTTGTACGGTGGTTTTAAAGCTGTTTAATATTGTCAAACCCGATAGGGCCTACTTTGGGCAGAAAGATGCCCAACAGGCAGTTATCATAAAAAAAATGGTTAAAGACCTTAATCTTGACGTTCAAATATCAGTTTTACCTATTGTCAGAGAGGATGACGGGCTTGCCTTAAGCTCTAGAAATATTTTATTAAATCCAAAAGAAAGATCTGTGGCTCGATGTTTGTATCAAAGTCTTGAATCAGCAAAGGAGGCTTTTTTAGAAGGTGAAAAAAAATCTGAGAGAATAAAAATTCTGATCAAGAATCATATAGAAAAACAAGAAGTGGCGAACATAGACTATATTGAAATTGTCAATAAAGACACTCTAAAGCCCATGTCTGAAATCATTAAGGGAAAAACTCTCATTGCCTTAGCCGTTTATATAGGAAAAGTGAGATTAATAGATAATAATATTGTTTAAGAGAAGGAGTGATATAATGGAACGAATTATGCTTAAATCTAAAATTCATGACGCCAGGGTTACTGATAAGAACGTTAACTATCAGGGAAGTATTACATTAGATAAGGATTTAATAAAAAAAACAGGTCTATTTCCGTTTGAACAAGTCCATGTCTATAATATCTCTAATGGGGAAAGATTTATAACTTATGTGATCCAAGAAGAAAAAAAATCTGGTGTGGTACGTCTTAACGGAGCAGCTGCTCATAAGGTCAATATTGGAGACAGATTGATCGTAGCTTCTTATGCACTCATGAGTGATGAAGAAGCAGATTCCTATAACCCTAAAATCCTTATCTTGGACAAAAAAAATCAAGTCATCAAAGACAAATAAAACACCTTATAAAAAAATCATCACGACCATCTACAACATTAAAGTGAATATCATAATTTATTTATATAACTTCTAAAGATGTTTAATCATGTTAAATTTGTATGAAAATGCATATCTATTTTATGGATAACCAGGATTAGTCGAGATGGTAGTTAGGTGCTTCTTTGGTAATGATGATATCATGGACATGACTTTCTCGGACGCCGGCAGATGTGATTTTAATGAACGTTGATTTTTTCTGAAGATCTTTTATAGTGGAACAACCCGCATAGCCCATTCCTGCTCTGAGTCCTCCTACCATCATTTCTATAATATGAGAAACACTTCCTTTGTTAGGGACACGACCTTCAATCCCTTCTGGAACTAACTTTGATTTATTCAATGGGTCTTGAAAATAGCGGTCAGCGCTACTTCCTTTGCGCATAGCTTCTAAAGACCCCATCCCTCTATAAATTTTATAGGAACGACCTTGGTAGATGACTACTTCTCCCGGTGATTCATCTGTTCCAGCCAAAAGATTTCCTATCATGACTGAGTCAGCTCCAGCAGCAATCGCTTTTGTTATATCTCCAGAGAATTTTATTCCTCCATCGGCTATCAGGGGAATATTGGTGGTCTCTGTGATCTTGTAAACGTTAGCAATGGCTGTTATTTGTGGAATTCCAGCACCAGATATGACTCGAGTCGTGCAGATAGAGCCTGGCCCCACTCCAACTTTAACCGCGTCTACATTCAGTTTTATTAAATCCTTAGCTGCTTCCGCAGTCCCTATATTTCCTGCGATGAGTTCTACATCTGGGAATCTTTTTCTTAAATTTTTGATCATATTCAAAACTTTTTGTGAATGCCCATGCGCTGTATCTATGACTAAAACATCACTTTTTGCTTTGATGAGTTCAAACGCTCTTTCCAAAGTATCTTCAGAAATTCCAATAGCTGCTCCTACTCTGAGCTGCCCCATTTTATCTTTGCATGCATGAGGGTATTTTATCCGTTTAAGGATGTCTTTATAAGTGATCAATCCCTTTAAATGGAATTTCTCATCAACCATTAGAATTTTTTCAATTTTATGTTTATGAAAAAGTTTTTTCGCCTCTTCAATAGAGGTTCCAAGGGGGACCGTCACGAGTTCTTTAGTCATTACTTTTTCTATGGGAAGGTTGAGACGGGTTTCAAATCTAATATCCCTGTTGGTGAGGATGCCTAATAATTTATTGTCATCATCTGTGATAGGGAGGCCTGAGATTTGGTATTTTTTCATGACTTCTTTAACTTCATATATTTTATTATGAGGTTTCATGGTTATGGGATTGACAATCATTCCGCTTTCATGACGTTTGACCTTATCGACTTCTTCTGCTTGCTTGTCGATATCCATGTTTTTGTGAATGATTCCGATTCCTCCTTTTTGGGCAAGAGCAATGGCCATTTTGGATTCAGTAACAGTATCCATAGCAGAACTGATTATAGGGATAGATAGATTGATATTTCGGCTTAATTTTGTTTTTGTATCCGCATCAGACGGTAGAACATTGGATTTTGCAGGCATAATGAGCACATCATCAAAGGTCAGTCCTTCAATTATTTCTTTATTCAGCATTTTTTTTCTCCTCGTTACATTATTTTTTTCTTTTCTTTTTTCTTTTCCTGGGAATCATAGAACGTGCCTTTTTACTCTGCCTCATCTGAGAGGCTTGAGGTCTTTTGTAGTACATTTCCGGTTCTTTTCTCTCTGGCATTTCTTCTTTTTCGACAGGTTGAATTAAGTATAAATATTTCAATGTTTGTTCTTCTATTCGGTCCATCATGGCTTGAAACATATCAAAGCTTTCTCTTTTATATTCGACGAGAGGATCTCTTTGCCCATACCCTCTTAAACCGATGCCTTCTTTTAAGTGATCCATCGCTAGCAAATGGTCTTTCCACTGAGAATCAATCACCTGAAGCATTATGATTCTTTCAAATTCTCTCATTCTTTCAGGAGATATTATTTTTTCCTTCTCTTCATATGAATCAAATATGGTTTTTTTTATTTTATCTTTGAGTTCTTGGAAATTGATGGAATCCCAATCGACTCCTAGCTCGTCTACGTCCATTCCGAACTGAGCTCTGATCGCATTTTTAAAACCTTCAATATTCCAATCATCTGGAGAATCTTCTTGATTGGTATTGGTCTCCATGATCCATTCCAATATATTTATAGTTATTTCTTGGATAAATTTTTTCATATCTTTTCCGGCAAGGATCTCTTTTCTTTGTGTGTAAATCGATTCTCTCTGTTTGTTCATCACATCATCATATTCGAGAAGATGCTTTCGGATCAAAAAATTGCGGGCTTCGACTTGTTTCTGAGCTCTTTCAATTGCTTTTGTGACCATGTTGTGTTCAATAGGCACTCCTTTTTGCATTCCTACTCTTGACATGATTCCCGAAATTCTATCACTCCCAAAAATGCGCATGAGGTCATCCTCTAAGGAAAGATAAAACCGAGAAGAGCCTGGATCGCCCTGTCTACCGCATCTTCCTCTTAATTGATTATCGATTCTTCTTGCTTCATGCCTTTCAGTCCCAATGACATGAAGGCCCCCTAAAGAGATAACTTTTTTCTTTTCCGGCTCTGTGATGGATTTTGCTTTTTGAAAAGCTTTTTCTCTTTCTTCCTCATCAGTATTGTTTGGGTCCTCTTTTTTAGGAAGCATATCTTCGGCTAAGGATTCTGGATTACCTCCTAATAAAATATCAACTCCTCTTCCTGCCATATTAGTCGCAATGGTTACGGCTCCTTCTCTACCGGCTTGGGCTATAATCTTAGCTTCTAGTTCATGATATTTAGCGTTCAAAACATTGTGTTTAATGTGTTTCTTTCTAAGCAAAGAGCTGAGATGCTCAGATTTTTCAATAGAAATAGTCCCTACGAGCAAGGGTCTTCCTATTTTATTGTTCTCTATTATTTCATGAGTGACAGCCTCCCATTTTTCGTCGATTGTTCGATAGATTAGATCATCATATTCTTTTCTTATTAGGGATTTATTGGTAGGAATTTCAACCACATCTAAGTCGTACAATGAATGAAACTCAGCGGCTTCTGTGGCTGCCGTTCCAGTCATCCCGGCTAATTTATCATACATTCTGAAATAGTTTTGAAAAGTGATGGAGGCTAGAGTTTGATATTCGGCTTCAATGCGAACATTTTCTTTGGCTTCTAAAGCCTGATGGAGGCCGTCGCTATAACGTCTTCCAGGCATAAGTCTCCCCGTGAATTCGTCTACGATGACTACTTTTCCATCTTTGACCATATAGTCAACATCTTTTTTAAATAGGTGATGGGCTTTTAATGCTTGATTGATGCCATGAATCAAATCCATATGGGAGATGTCATAGAGATTGTCTATATGAAGAAATCTTTCAGCATTCTCAACCCCTTCTTCTGTAAGAACAGCGGTTCTTGTTTTTTCGTCTATTTGGTAGTGCTTGGATTTATTTAATTTCTTCACCAAGTTATTGATTTTGTAATAGATAGAGGTTGAATCTTCAGTCGGACCTGAAATAATAAGAGGAGTTCTGGCTTCATCGATGAGGATGCTATCCACTTCATCAAGAATCGCATAGGAATGTTCTTTTTGGACTATATCTGAGAGTCGGAATTTCATGTTATCTCTTAAGTAATCAAACCCAAATTCATTATTTGTTCCGTATGTAATATCTTTTTGATAAGCTTCTTTTCGGTCAATTTCATTCATATCATGCTGTATGATGCCCACTTCTAAGCCTAAGGTTTTATAAACAGGCCCCATCCACTCTGCGTCCCTTTTGGCTAGATAATCATTGACAGTGACAATATGAACACTGCCGTTTTTTTTAAGAGCATTTAGATAAGCAGGAAGAGTTGCCACTAAGGTTTTTCCTTCTCCTGTTTTCATCTCGGCTATTTTGCCTTGATGGAGGACCACTCCTCCCATAATTTGGACATCAAAATGCCTCATACGGACTTTTCTTTTTGCCACTTCACGAACTAAGGCAAAGGCCTCAAGAAGAATGTCATCAAAAGAAGCGCCGTTATTTAATTTTACTTTGAAATCTTTTGTTTTTTCTCTAAGTTGCTGATCACTTAATTTTTGGATTTGAGGTTCAATTTCATTGACAGCAGATACATAAGGTTGAAGTTTTTTGATATCTCTCTCTGTTTTTGTACCGAAAATCTTCTTGAGTATAAAGTTAAGCATTTTCATCATTTTTAACAGAAATTGAGCTTATTTGTCAATCAAAGTTGACTGAAAATGTTTTGTTTATTCACTTGAATTTTTGTCTTTATTTCATTATCATCAATAATTAAGTTTATAAATTATGGAAAGATTGCATGGTCAGTTTAATAAGATCGCCCAAAGGGCGACGGTTAAGAATTGTCAATATATCAGGCGGAGCTGAAGTTCGCCGGAGGCTTTTTTCGTTAGGTATACATAAAGATAATATCATAGCATTAGATTCCTTTAGTCTGTTTAGGGGACCCGTGCTTATCAAGAATATCACTTCAGGCACATCTGTGGCTATCGGTCGAGGAATCGCCAGTAAAATAATGGTTGATATTGTTGAATAAAAAAGAAAATGTTCCTGATATAGTATTCATTGGTCAGCCCAATAGTGGGAAAAGCACTTTATTTAATTCGATAGCAGGATTTAAAGCGGTTACATCAAATTTTCCAGGAACCACTGTCAAACACACTCATAGTAAGGTTACAGTCGGGGGAAGATTATTCAACATCATAGATTTGCCCGGGACCTATTCTCTGAATCCTGCGGATGAAGCAGAAAAAGTTGCCCTCACTCATCTTTTTAAAGAGAAACCTGATTTGGTAGTCAACGTTGTGGACGCATCCATACTTGGAAGAAGTCTTGAAATGACTTTGGAGTTATTAGAACTCGAGTATCCCATGGTCGTTGCTTTGAATATGATGGATCTAGCGGAAAAAAAAGGCATAGAAGTGGATGTCAAAAAGTTAGAAGACATGCTTGGAGTTCCTGTCATTCCAACCATTGCTTCTCATGGAAGAGGTGTTAAGGAGCTGTTGGAGAAAGGGACTCACATTCTAGATTCAGGGTTAAAATCGAAAAGACTTATCTGGTCCAAAGATGTCGAGGATGTGATTAAGGACGTGGAGAAATTGATTCCAGATGAATTTGAGTCCGTTGCTAATAAAAGATTCACCGCTATCAAATCCATTGAGCTGGATAGGCCATCTTTTAACCGAATGATTGAGGAGATCAGTGTTTCGTTAAAAGAGGGAATAGTTAAAGCTAGAAAAAAGTTACAAAAGACTCATGATGTCCCTGCGTATGAAGTGATTGCTGCGGGAAGACATCATCTTGCGCTCAAAATTTTTGAACAGTGCTGTAAGTTAACTCGTAGGAAAAAAGCCAGTGCTTCTGAGAGGATTGATGATGTGATTATGCATCCATTTTGGGGATACTTTATCCTTCTGGGTGTTTTTGTTGCTTTTTTTCTTGCCATTTTTTTGGTTGCTAGCCCGATTGAAGAAGGACTTCTAGGCCCTCTAGAAGCTTTAAGAGAAGCTCTCCCAGATTTATTCGGGAAGGGTATTATATTTTATATCATAGATGGTCTTATCCAAGGGATAGCTGGGGGAGTTGTCATTGTGCTCCCATATTTCATACCTCTTCTTCTGCTCATGTCATTCTTTGAGGATATTGGGTATTTGTCCAGAGTGGGGTTTTTAATGGACTCTTTGATGCATAAGATAGGGCTTCACGGGAAATCTATCTCTCCCTTTATACTCGGTTTTGGATGCAATGTCCCTGCAATTGTTTCAACCCGTATTCTTGAATCGAGACGTGATAAAATCATCACAGCGCTGTTAATTCCTTTCATTCCTTGTTCAGCAAGAACAACAATTATATTAGCCTTGGTTGCTTTTTACTTAGGTCCTGAATGGGCGATTGGTTTTTATTTTTTTAACATGCTTTTAGTAGCTGTTTTAGCCAGGATCATTTCATTATTTTTCAAAAAACCTTCTCCAGGTCTTATACTAGAGATACCTTCTTTAAAAGTTCCGTCTTTTTCAAATATAATTCGAAAAGTCTATTTTCAATTAAAATCTTTCCTTGTGTTTGCTTGGCCTATTTTGATTGCCGGAAGTGTTTTTTTGGGTTTCCTTCAGTTCTTTCATGTAGACAATATCATTAATACGATTTTTTCGCCTGTAGTTCATTATATTTTGGGTTTACCAAAAGAATTGGGAGTCACTCTGATATTTGGGTTTTTAAGAAAAGAGTTATCGCTTATTATGATGCTTCAGGCACTGGGAGTCAATTACAGTCAGATTTTAACAGTTGTTTCTCAACAGCAGATCATTGTATTCACGATATTTCTCAGTTTCTTTATTCCTTGCCTAGCCACAGTGGCTATAATTTGGAAAGAAATAGGAAGAAGGTGGGCATTTATATCCATCCTCTTAAATACTTCAGTGGCCTTATTAATTAGTTTCATTGCAAGACTGATCTTTATAGGAACCTGATCTCTCTGTGAGTTTATCTGAACTATTCATAAAAAAAAGGCTTTGAATTCTATGAAATAGTTATAAGATTATGTGACATGTTTTATTTCATCTGAAAATCTTTGATATTCTCCAGATGAATAAATAAGATCTATTCCTTTGAATAAATCATCGATTTCTTTTTCTTCATTATAGAAGTGAGGACCAACCCGGATAATATCCTCTTTATTTGTTCGCCCTTTTCTGAAGTCGACAAGTATTTTTTTGAGTTCAAGGGCCTGCTTGACTTGGAAAGCAAAAGGGAGATTCAATGAGACAGCTCCTCCTCTTAGTTCGTTCTGCAGCGGAGACTGAATTGAGAATCCTCTTTCTTCTGCTTTTTTGATAATTTTTGTTGTCATTGAAATGGACTTTTTTCGGATATTTTTTATGCCAACTTTTTTTAGAATATTCAGTCCGGCTGTCGCGGTGTAAAGAGAGGGGATAGAAGGAGTTCCAGACATAAAGCGGTATGGACCGGAGGTATATTTTAGATTCAGGTCAAATTTGAAGGGATTTTTATGAGCCATCCATCCCGTAAGACTAGGTTCACCTTTTTCAGCCAATTCAGGGCGGATATATAAAAAAGCATTGCCTGGCCCCCCACAAAGCCATTTGAGACATCCTCCTATATAGAAATCTATTCCGGATTCCTTAAGATTTACCGGAATAATTCCTGGAGCATGATAACCGTCAATAACAGTCATGGCTCCTACTTTTTTTGACTTTTTTACCAATGAATGAATATTTTGAATAAGGGAGCTTTTAAAGGCTACATGTGATATGGCAACGAAAAGAGTTTTATCGTCAATTCTTTGGGTGATTTTTTCCCCGTCTAATTGGAATGGATTTTTAGCTTTAATGATTTCTAATTTCCAGCCCATAAATTGGGCTATTTTTGAAACAGCATAGATTGAGGACGGGAAATCTAGTTCAGTCATGATTATTTTGTCTCTATGAGGGTCTTGATCAATGAATTTTGTAGAAAGAGCTACCCAGTGAGAAACGGTTGCATTGGGCATCATAGTGAGACTGTGTTTTTCTGCATTAAGGAATTCCTCAATTTGGCTGCTGATTTTTTTTGACAGATCCCACCATTCTTTTTTCCAAGCACTCACTCCCTCATTAGCCCATAGATTATAATAACGCTCCAGTCCCTTTTTGGCTTCTTTAGGAACCGCACCCAGAGAATTACTTATTAAGTAAACACAGTCTTTTAAAATGGGAAATTCATTGCGTATCAATGAAATGTGATTTTTTAAGTCGTATGCATTTTTCATGATTTCTTCCTAAAGACTATTAACCTGTTCATAAAAAAATGGTGATCCTTTACCTGAATTGTTTTTCAGCATATTTTACTGAGAAATTTTTGAATTTCAAAATGTTTTTTTATTCAGAAATGATTTAAAATTTTTGGCAGCCTTTTTCCCAATAATTTTTATTATTTCATTTTGGGGGGCATGAATCATTGCTTTTAGACTCCCGTATTTCTCAAGGAGAGCTGATTTTCGTTTTTGACCAATGCCCGGGATGTTATCTAAATAAGATTCAAAACTTTTATCTTTGCGCAGTTTGCGATGAAAACTTATGGCAAAACGGTGAGCTTCATTACGAACGTATTGAAGAAGCTTTAGAGAAGATGACGTTCTGTCTAATTTGATTCCTTCTTTTTTAAGGTCAGTGAATATGATTTCTTCTTTTTTAGCAAGAGAGATAACAGGAATTTTAGAAAGGTTAAGCCCCTTGAGAGCTAGCTGAGCTGACTTGAGCTGTCCTTTTCCTCCGTCTATAAGAATAAGGTCAGGAAGTTTAATTTTATTTTCTGCTAATTTTTTATATCTTCGATGAACAACTTCCTGGATGCTATGTGTATCATCAGGGCCTTTAACCGTCCTGATTTTATATTTTCTGTAGTCTTTTTTATAAGGTTTAGCTTCTCTAAAGACCACCACAGACCCTACAGATTCTTTTCCTTGAGTGTTTGAAACATCGATTCCTTCGATGACATCAGGTATTGACTTCAGGTTGAGAGTCATCTGCAGTTCTTTTAAGGGATTGGATTTTATGATTTTTTTCAGAAGGTTCATTTCAGCGTTTCGGATAGCTAAGTCCACCATTTTTTTATTATTTCCTCTTTGAGGGACTGTCAGCTTAATGACTTTATGACTGATGAAATAGAGCTTTTTGGCCAACTTGTCTGTTTTTACAGGATAGAAAGGGAGGAGAATTGTATCCGGAATATCGGTTTTGTTTAAATAAAATTCAATTATCTGATTATAAAGGATTTTTTTATCAGGCGTTTTTTGTTCGTAAAGGGTCCAGCTTACAGATTCTACGACTTTACCTTTCCGCATCATAAAAACATAGAGAACAATTGTATTTTGTTTTCGACAAAATCCAAATGTATCTTTATTCTCTTTCTTAACAGAAATAATTTTAGGCTTGAATTTTATCTGTTCAATAGAATAGATAAGATCTCTCAATTGCTTTGCTTTTTCAAAATCCAGGTTTTTAGAAGCCTCGGCCATTCTTTTTTCTAATTGATTTTTGAGCGTTTCAGTTTTTCCTTCTAGGAAAAGGAGGGCATCATTTACATTTTGTCTATATTCCGATTCAGAAATAAAGCCAACACAGGGAGCGGAACATTGGTTTATGTCATATTCCAAACAGGGCCTTTTTCTTGTGCCTGGGATGGCTTCCTTACAACTTCTCAGACCAAATTGTTTGTTGATGAGTTGGATTGCTTTACGGGCTGAAGAGGCGGGTGTAAAGGGTCCAAAATATGTTGCTTTGTCTGATTCTGTCCTCCGACAGAGAAAAATGCCTGGATATCTATCCTGAGTGGTGACCTTAATATAAGGATAGCTTTTGTCATCTTTCAACCTAAAATTGAATTTTGGCTGAACCTGTCTAATAAAATTATTTTCGAGAAAGAAGGCTTCTCGTTCTGAGTCCGTGATGATATAGTCAATATCATCAGTTTCATTTAACAGTTTATGAATTCTGGGATCAGAGAATGAAGAGAAATAAGATTTAACTCGTTCTCTAAGAGACCGGGCCTTCCCTATATATATAGGGTTGTTGTTTTGATCTTTAAATAGATATATTCCGGGTTTTGAGGGGAGTTGATAAACTTTTTTTCTTAAATTTTGTCTTTTTTTATCCAGCATTTTATATTTGATTTAGTTCAAGTTTTTGAAGTTTATACAATTGATCTCGGTATTTAGCGGCTCGTTCAAATTCAAGATTTTTTGCTGCCAGGTTCATCATTTTTTTGAGTTTTCTTATTTTTTTATTCAGCTCTTCCGGAGACATGTATTTGAGGCTTTCTTCAGAAATTTCTGGATACTGGAAGTAATCTTTTTCATAGACACTATTCAGTATATCATCAATGTTTTTCTTAATGGATTTGGGAGTTATGTTATTTTTTTTGTTGTAAGTCTTTTGGATTCGGCGCCTTCGATTTGTTTCTTCCACGGCACATCGGATTGAGTCAGTGAGTGTGTCTGCATAAAGGATGGCTTTGCCTGAAATATTTCGAGCTGCTCTTCCGAATGTCTGGATCAGAGAAGTTGATGAACGAAGAAAACCTTCTTTATCCGCATCAAGGATAGCGACTAAAGAGACTTCTGGAAGATCTAAACCTTCTCTCAAAAGGTTTATACCTACTAAAGTATCAAATTTTCCTTTTCTCAGATCTCTCAGAATCTTTACTCTATCGAGAGTGTTAATATCAGAATGAAGAAATCGCACTTTGATCCCTAACTCATGATAATATCTTGCGAGGTCCTCGGCCATTTTTTTTGTTAATGTGGTGATAAGGATTCGTTCATTATTTTTAGCTCTCTTTTTTATCTCGTCCATAAGGTCATCTATTTGTCCTTTAACGGGACGAATCTCTATTTCAGGATCAATGAGTCCAGTGGGTCTTATGATTTGTTGAATATAGTGATTGTGGGTTTTAGATGATTCATAGGGCCCCGGAGTTGCAGATACGTAGATGCACTGGGATGTTTTTCTTTCGAATTCTTCAAAATTCAGTGGTCGATTGTCCAGCGCTGAAGGAAGTCTGAATCCATGTTCAATAAGAGTTAATTTCCTAGACCGGTCTCCATAATACATTCCCTTAATTTGAGGGATTGTAACGTGTGACTCATCGATAATCGTTATAAAGTCTGAGGGGAAGTAATCGAGAAGAGTGAAAGGAGGCTCTCCCGGTTGTCTTTGGCTGAGATATAGGGAGTAATTCTCAATTCCTGGACACCATCCAAGCTCAGAGAGCATTTCAAGATCAAATTGTGTCCTTTCTTCTATCCTGGCGGCTTCTATAATCTTATTTTGTTTTTTAAAAAAATCAATTTGTTCTTTGAGCTCTTTTCGGATCTCTTTAATCGCATTCTCAAGAATGCTGTGAGGAGTCGAAAAAAAGGAATTTGGGTTTATGAGAATCTTGTTAAAAGAATCAAAAATCTTTCCCTTGAATGGATCTATGAATAATATTTTTTTGATCCTGTTCTGATCTATTTCGATTCTATACAAATAATTTTCATAGGAAGGAAAAAGGTCGATAATATCTCCTCTGACTCTGAATGTTCCCCGTTTGAATTCATCTTCGTTTCTTTCATAATGAATATTGACAAGTTTTCTTATAAGCTCTTTTCTTGGGATCTCTTGACCTATTTGGATGGGGAAACTCATGGAATGGTATGTTTCTGGCGATCCAATCCCATATATACAAGAAACCGAAGCCACCACAATGACATCTCTTCTTTGAAAAAGAGAATTTGTGGTGTGCATTCGAAGTCGGTCAATTTCCTCGTTAATAGTAGATTCTTTGGCAATATAGGTATTTGAACTGGGAAGATAAGCTTCGGGCTGGTAGTAGTCATAATAACTGACGAAATATTCGACTGCATTTTCAGGGAAAAAATTTTTAAATTCTTGATACAATTGAGCAGCGAGAGTTTTGTTATGTGAGATAACAAGCACAGGTTTATTTGCTTTTTTTATCACATTGGCAATAGTAAACGTTTTACCTGAGCCTGTGACGCCCATAAGGATTTGATGGCCGATGTTTTTCTTGAGTCCATTATAGATAATCTCTATGGCTCTAGGTTGGTCTCCTTTAGGAAAATATTCTGATTTAAGATTAAATTTTTTCATACATTACAAATTATAACAAATTAGCCCTTATAATCTAAGTTAGCTGAAGGAAAAGAAAATAATTCATATAACGCTAGAAATCATATTGACAATATCTTAAAATCAATTTTATAATCAAGAAAAAAAGGAGGAAAAATGAAAAGAATTATTGGACTTATGGGAGTATGCGTGATTTTACTCTGGATTTGTTCTTGTGAACCAACGACAACAACCCGAGTCACATCCACAGGAGGCCCTTCCATTGATGAAGCCCAGGCTGAAGACTACAATGGCCCTAAAGCGAGGCTGGGGGTCGGTGAGTTTACAGATAAGACAGCCAAAGGAGGCGGAGCCAACAGCTGGTTTAATATTTTCGGAATGCAGTGGGCTCAAATCGGAGAAGGAATGAGAGATATGCTGACCACAGCTCTTTTTAATACAAACCGATATATTGTAATTGAGAGAGAACAGCTGGATACTGTTCTTGCAGAACAGGATTTGGGAGCTTCCGGAAGGGTGAAAAAAGGAACAGAAGCCAAAATTGGAGAAGTCTATGGAGCCGATTTAATCATCACAGCCGCAGTTACAGAATTTGAAGGAACCAAACAAGGAATAGGCGGTGGCACCAGAGTTCTGGGAGTTAGCCTAGGGGGTGGAATGAAAAAAGGCCATGTGGCTATGGATATCCGTATCATTGATGCCAATACTTCACAAATCGTGGCGGCTACAAGTGTAGAGGGCGATGCGAAAAGTTTTGGATTAGGCGGAGCGACTAATATTGGAGGTTCTCTTCCTGTAGCTTTGGGAGGTCTTAGCAAGACTCCATTGGAAAAAGCCATCAGATCATGCATCCAGGCTGCTGTGGACTATATTGTCACAAAGACACCTCAAAGCTATTACAGATATGATAAGTAAAAGGTATGTCTTAGCTAAAATTTAGTATCTGTATTGGAAAGGAAATAATAAAACTTAAAAAAAAGAAACGATTCGTTATGTCGATTGAATTGAGGAAAGCATTTTCACACTGCCTTTGAATTTAGCTCCCTCCATTATGGAGATCCGGTAAGCGGCGATATTCCCGGTCATCTTTCCTTCTTTGGCTATAAATACTTTACCAAAGGCATGTATATTTCCTTCTATGTTTCCTTTAATCGTGATATTTTTTACCCTAATATCGGCTTTAACATGACTTCCTAGAGCTATAAAAAGGGAGTTATTTTCAAGCAAAATCTTGCCCTGGAAACAACCGTTTATAGTCACATCTTCACTGCCTCTGAGCTCACCATTTAAATTGAGTGAAGACCCTAGACTTGACGTTTGTGGATGAGATGGATTGATAAAATCAGTTGAGTTTTCCATTTCTTTGTTTGGCATGATTCATCTCCTGGGCCTTTAAGATTTTGTGATGATTATAGATTGACAGTTTTGGGATGTCAATCAGTAAATGATCCAGGATTGTTTGTTCGTAACAAACAGGTCATGATTTAATTTTTTTTTAATACGTATATAATTTTTTGTAGTAAAAAAGTATAATCTATCAATAGGCGGACATAGCTCAGCAGGTAGAGCACGAGCTTCCCAAGCTCGGGGTCGCGGGTTCAAATCCCGTTGTCCGCTCTTTTTTTGGAAAAAGTTTAAATGTTTTAGGGAAATAAACGATGAGTCATTGGTTTCTTTTAATAGAAAATGAACCGGGAAAGGGATCTTACAATATGGCTGTTGATGATTTTTTATTTGAGAACTTAGGCATAGAACCAACTACTTTCATTCGGTTTTATACTTGGAAGAGGCCGACTGTCTCCCTTGGGTACTCCCAAGAAATAAGAAGAGTAATGGATTTGGAATTCTGCAGGAAGAACGGAATAGATATTGTTCGAAGAAGTACCGGGGGAAAATTGGTCTTACATCATAAAGAAGTGACTTACAGTATTTGTTCTTCAGACAGGGAAGTTTTTACATCTTCTTTAAATGAGTCCTATAAACTTGTTTCAAAAGCCCTTATTAATGGATTGAAGGAAATAGGAATTCCTGCTTATCTCGCCAATGAGAGCTATCCGTCCTATTCCAGAAGCAGTCTTCCTTGTTTTTCCTATCCAGCAAGGAATGAGATTAAAGTGGAAGGTCGAAAAATAGTCGGGAGTGCCCAAAAAAGGATTGACTCTCGTTTTATTCAACATGGGTCTATACCTCTGGAAAGAGATGATGAGCTTCTTCGATCCGTTTCTTTATTGAAAGAAAGGAATGAGGAAATTCGCATGATGACAATCCGTGAAGCCGTTCATAAGAGGATGGATTTTTCAAGTGTTGTGAAATCTCTCGTATCTGGAATTCAGGATTTTTTCAACGTAGAGCTTAAAAAGATAGAAATGACCCACGAACAAAAACTCATGATAGAAAGCATTCAAAAAAAACGCCACGAAAATAAAGATTGGATCTATAATAAGAAGAAATGAGCTCATTACTAGGTTAGTTTACTCCTATGGAGTTGCTTACATTGATTTTTAAGTATTTTAGTGATAGTATTCAAAAATAAAGAGTCCTGATCAATAAAATGAATGAAGTTGAAGAACTCACAAAAATTGAAGTGAATAAACTGCCTGCTTTAGAGTTTATGTTTCTTGATGACCTGCATCATAGAGTTTTACAAAACCTCTATTTAGAATTGGGATCAGGGCCTGTTCTCTATTTAATATCACCTTCTTTTACTGTATTAAACCCAACTCCCAATGAGATCATAAGTGATTTTCTTGTTAAAAAAGAGGAATTATTGGAATATATTAAAGAGTTGATTGTCTATAATCTCGCCATATTTTCAGTTCTGCTTGATGTGAATAGTTATTTTATTGAACAGAATAGATTTTTAGTTTTAGCCCGATTAAAGGAAAAAAATTCAGGCGGTCGCCATTATGAAATCAAATTTTATACTCATTCTCCAAGAGAGATTCTAACCAATTACAAGGATAAAATCTATATTGGGCGTGATTTTATTGATCTATTCAATTTTAAGCGAAAATATTTTGGAGTGAAAGATTTGCTTAAATCACTTAAGGAACAAAATGAATTATTGTTGGATAAAGCAGAAGAAAGATTGAAAGATCCTGGAAAGTATAAGTCCTTTTTTCAGGAAATCAATGAATATTTAAATGAAATAGAAAGCGAAAGCTTTTTAATACTGCAGTCGCTGCCCCCTTATATTGATTTTGATCATTTAAAAGGACAGGATTTAGTGGATATTAACTCCCAGTATAGGGGTATCAATCATTACCTCATAGAGTTAAGGGATGAAGTCTCTGAATTTGAAAGAGTTCTGTTTGATAAAGAACAGGAGTTTGTCCGATATGTGACTAAATATAAAAAAGATCTCGCTAATCTTATTTCTTATTTTAATATAAAAATCAATGGTTTTTTATCAAATAAAATACATGCCCTGAAAAAAAATTGTTAAGTGCTCTCTCTGATTAAAATATTGTGGTAAGTTGTAAATAAGGAAACAAGAGGCTTTTCATCTTTTTCTAAATAGGCTTTCAGAATTGAATATCCATTGTTTATTTGTTTGATCCCGTTTTGACTGAGTTTCCATTCTATCTGTGCGGATTTAGTCTGAGCCTGAATGGGTATTTTTAATCCAGGAGGAAGAATGAAATCGATTTCTGCATATTCTCCTTTAACCGTGATGGGTTTGATATTCTCTGTTGATGGAGAAAGTTTTATTTTCCCATGAGAGAAATAGATCAGAGTTTCAGCTGAGAAGTGGCTCAGGTCGATATTTCTATATGAATTTGATATGGATATGAATTCCCCAAACATATTTTCTCCTATTATCTCAAGGCTATCGCCTTCTATATTGATATTTCCATAGATATCATCCAGTGTGATGCGGCTATATTTATTTTTTATATCAAGATCTTTATGGGCTTTATAGATTTTAATTGGTGAATTATCTGCTCTGATTTTTGCAGACTCTATATTTGAAAGTACTAAGGGCTTGTAAGAATTTTCAACTTCTATTGAACCATTGATGCTGTCACCTTTGATAACACAGTGAGGAGCATTGATGATTACATTTTGAGAACAGCCCTTTAAATCTATGCTTCCGTATTTATTTTTTATAATGACACGGCCCTTTATATTTAGGGCATCAATATGGGAAGAAAGGCTTTCGATCTGGCAGCTTCCTTCAATAGTGTCAACGATAATGGGTTTGTAAGAGGATAATATATGGAGATCTCCTTTGATGTTCGAAGCTGTGATACGGCCGTGTTTATTAATAATTTCAGCGTTCTTAATTTCTTTGACTTCCACTAGACCATAAGAGTTACTTATGCTTAAGCTAAAATCTTTTGGGACATATATTTCTAAATCTGTTCTAAAATCGCTTCTCATGTATTTATTTCTATGACTAGATACGTTGATTTGTTCACTGTTCTGACTGATAAGAATTTCTAATTTATCTGCTCTTTCTTTCGCTCTTTCTTCTGTTTTCTCTCTCACTTTTTTCTCAGTAAAAATGGATATTTGGCTCTCTTCAGTGCTGGTAACTTTTATATTCCCGTACTGATTTGTGATTTCCATTTTCGTTGGGAAAGGGGGACTTAATTTCTGAGTATTTTCAAAAGTGAATACATCTGTGTATTCGAAAAAATCATCCCCTAATTTAATATAAAAATCTAGATTCCCTGTCTGAGCATGGTAAAAAATGATTCCAGCAATAATAATGACCAACAAAACTAAAATTTCTTTGATTTTCATTTTAAGTTCCAGATTTGTTTTCTTCTTTGTGTTCTTTAATCCCGAAGTAAAGCTTCCACACTCCCCATGCTATGATCACAAGAGGCCACAGCCTAGCAAAAGTATCCCAGACATTCACATGAATATTATCTAAAAGGAATATAACACCTATGAGAATAAGTATGATTCCCCATGCCAAATTGTCTTTTTTATATTTGTTAGCCATTTTTTTCTCCTTTCAAGTTATTTTCTTTCTTAGAAACATAATCCGCGACAAACTTGAACCCAATGACGATGATAATAAGAGGCCAGAAGTCAAAAAGAGTGTCATAATCAATGAGGAATTGATAATTAGCCATTAAAAGAAGTCCTCCTAGGATGATCAGAACAATTCCCCAGAAGATAGAACCTGACCTCACGGGCTCTGGAATTTCATCCAGTGCTTCATCTGGTTTTTCCAATTCATTTCCGGCACTTCCTCTGTTAATAAGTTCGGCTGAATGAACCGCATCATAAAACTGGTAAATGTAGAAACCCGCTAGAAGGAGAGCAAGAAATGGCTGTCCTTTTCCTGAAGTCTGGAGAGTTATGAGTCCTGACATGCCTAGAAAAAAGAAAAGAGCTTTTTTAAGCTGTCCGTTGTAGAGAGCTCCGACGCCAATAGGGAAAAAGAAAGCCAAAATACCTGCTAGAGCCGGTGATTTTTGCTGTTTTTTTGTCTTATATTGATCTTCTTGTTTGTTATTCATTTATTTCCTCCATTTATTTTTTTAATTGTTTTTTTCTCAAAAGAAATCAATATTTTTTATAGAAAAGAGAATGCTTTCTTTATAGCCAGCCAGTGAGTTAGTCAAAGATTCAGCTTTGGCGTAGAGTTGTTCTATCTTACTGTAGCCCATATGGACATGCTGATTGATATACTTATTTATTTTGTCTCTATCAGGATTCAATGTGTAAAGAGAAACAACAGTTATCAGGACCATGGATGCAGCAAGTATGGGTTGTAGAGCAGGTTTGAGAAGAAAATCAAAGCTCGAGTTGAATTTCTTCTTGGAAATTTTATATAATTTTTTTCTGAGGGATGGACTGATATCGATCTCTGGCATTTCAGCTAAAGAATTTTTTATCTCTTTCATATAAGTAAGCAGTCCTGAACAGTGGGGACATTTCTTTAGGTGGTTTTCAACAAGGTTTTTTTCCTCCTGGCTTAATTCATTCTCTAAATAAGGAGAAAGAAATTTTTCAATTTGTTTGCAATTCATTTTTTTCTCCTTGGTTTTCTTTAATTATTTTCGCCAGCTGTATGCGTCCACGGCTGATCCTGGATTTTATCGTTCCTAGAGGAGAGGACATGATTTCTGTAATTTCCTCGTAACTTTTTTGTTGGATGTCTCTGAGAATAACAGCCATTCTGACTTCAGGACTCAAAGACTTTAATCCTTCCCAAATTATTTTTTGGCTGTTTTTTTTAAGGATTTCTTTTTCAGGGTTTTTAGGGTCATCAGGGTCAAAGGTTTGTTCATTGAATTCGGTTCTCTTTTTCTTTTCCAGCTTGGTCTTTCGGTAATAATCGATAAGAAAATTACGGGATAATGTAAGAATCCAGGAATTGAAATTTCGGCTAAAATCGAATTTACAAAGAGATTTATGAACTTTAATAAATATTTCCTGGGTTAAATCTTCGGCTGTTTCATAAGTACCTGAGAATTGATAGGCGAGATTGAATATTTTTTTTGAATAAGTATCAATAAGCATTTTCCAAGACCTCTGGTTTCCTTTTATGCATTGTCTTATTGTTTCTTCTATTTCCACTGAACACACCTTTAGAGACGAAAATTTAATGAGAAAAGTTCCGTAAGTGAATGAAAATTTTCTATTATTCTAATTCATAAAAACATTATGTCAATTTAGGATCTGATGATTAGGGTTCTAAATTGAAAATTCCTTGACTTGTTATATATAAATATGACAGGATAATTTTCTAATTGGATGAAAATGTAGGTTTAATAACATGATTTTTTTTACGATTTAATCATAACTCATTTATCCGTAAGGGAGGTTTAAATGGAAGGAATTGTAGGCTATGGAGCCTATATCCCAAGAAACAGAATAAAGGTTGAGGAGATAGCCAAAGTATGGGGAGCCGATGCCCCGAGTTACAAAAAAGGGTTGATACTTGAAGAAAAATCAGTCCCTTCCCCTGATCAGGATACCATTACTATGGCTGTTGAGGCATCCAAGGTGGCCCTGAAAAGAGCCGGGATTGATCCCATTGATATTGGCGCTATTTACGTTGGATCTGAGTCTCATCCCTACGCTGTTAAACCCAGCGGGACCATACTCGCTGAAGCCATAGGTGCAGCTCCTGAGGTCCACACAGCTGATTTTGAGTTTGCATGTAAAGCAGGAACTGAGAGTATGTTTGTGGCGTTGAATCTTGTCAAAACAGGAATAGTGAAATATGGATTGGGAGTGGGATCCGATACTTCTCAAGGAGCTCCTGGTGATGCGCTGGAATATTCTGCTGCAGCGGGGGCGGCAGCCTTTATATTCGGGAAGGACAAAGTGGTTGCAGAAATTCTTGATACCTATTCTTACACCACGGATACCCCTGATTTTTGGCGAAGAGAATATGAATATTATCCTCAGCATGGAGGACGCTTTACTGGAGATCCGGCTTACTTCAAACAAATTATTGAGGCGGCTAAAGGGATGATGAAAAAAGCGGATATGGAAGTCAAAGATTTCAATTATGTCGTATTTCACCAGCCGAATGGGAAATTTCCATTAAGAGTGGGTAAAATGCTGGGATTTTCTAAACAACAGATCGAACCCGGATGGTTGGTGAATAAACTTGGAAACACCTATTCAGGATCTTCTCCATTAGGATTGATAGGAACTTTTGACGTTGCGAAACCTGGCGATATGATTCTTTTAGTTTCCTATGGATCTGGAGCCGCAAGTGATGCTTTTATTATCAAAGTGACTTCACGAATTGATGAAGTAAGGAATTTAGCCCCCTTGACGAGAGAAATCATTGATCACAATAAGAATTACCTTGAATATGGAGAATATGCAAAATTTAGAGAAAAAATTAGGAAAGCTGACTAGGAGGATAAAATGAGAGAAGTCGCAGTCATAGGAATTGGAATGACAAAATGGGGGGAGCTTTGGGAGAAATCCCTGAGGGATATTTATGTGGAAACAGCCTTGAAGGCTATAGATGATTCAGGAGTTGACCATATAGATTCGATCTATATCGGATCTATGTCACCAGGAATCTTTGTGGGCCAGGAACATATTGCTTCACTCCTTGCTGATTATTTAGGCTATCCTTACATTCCTTCAACTAGGGTAGAGACAGCGTGTGCTTCGGGTGGACTCGCCATGAGGCTTGGATTGATGGAAGTCGCAAGCGGGATGAATGATATTGTGCTGGTAAGCGGCGTGGAGAAAATGACAGACGTGGGGGGAGATGAAGCAACTTATGCGTTGGGAACAGCCGCTGATCAGGAATATGAATGTTATCATGGAGTTACTTTCCCAGGTCTTTATGCTTTAATCGCCGTAGCTCATATGCATAAATATGGGACTACAAGAAAACAATTGGCAGAAGTTGCTGTTAAGAACCACAAAAATGGATCAAAAAACCCTATTGCTCAGTTCCAATTTGAGGTCACTGTGGATGATGTTTTAAATTCAGTAAAAATAGCAGACCCATTAAGGATATTAGATTGTTCTCCGATCACTGATGGAGCAGCAGCGGCCATCATTTGTCCGGTTGAAATGGCAAGAAAAATGAATAAATCTATTATTAAGGTCATAGGAAGCGGCCACGCCACAGATGCTATGGCGATCAGTCAAAGAAAAGATATGACCTGGTTAGAGTCAACGTATAGGGCAGCACAAAGTGCGTACAAGATGGCTGATAAAAAACCAAGTGATATTGATTTATTTGAAGCCCATGATTGTTTCACGATAGCTGAACTCTGTGTCATGGAAGCTCTGGGGATAGTTGATAAAGGGAAGTCTGGAGAAGCGGTAGAAGGAGGAAGGACAGCTATCGAGGGTGATATCCCTGTTAATCCGAGCGGTGGATTGAAATCAAAAGGTCATCCTGTTGGGGCCACCGGAATAGCTCAAATCGTTGAAATCGTGAAGCAACTCAGAGGCGAAGCCGAAGAAAGGCAGGTCAGGGGAGCTCGTATCGGGCTGACTCAAAATATGGGGGGCAGTGGTGCCAGCAGTGTCGTTCATATATTTGAGAGAGAATGAGAAAGGAGAAATAAAATGTCAACACCTTCAAGATATTGGAGGGAGATTCCTCAAAGGTATAGATTGGAAGCAAATGTGTGTGAAAAATGTGGAAAAAAATATTTTCCACCAAGACTTGTATGCCCCGAATGCGGGAATCGTGATTTAAAGAAAACAAAAATTGCTGAAAAAGGGGAAATTATATCTTATACTATTATAAGGGTGCCTCCCACTCAATTTAAAGACCAAGCTCCCTATGCCATTGGGATCGTCAAATTGGATGATGGAGTTCAAATTATGGGGCAGATCGTTGATTGTAATTTTGAAGATTTGGAAGTGGGGAAGCGAGTTAAAATCGAATTTAGAAAGATTTATAAAGTTGGACATTCAGGTATACTGTGTTATGGATATAAATTTGTTCCTGATCTATAAAAAAACGATTATATAAAAATATTGATCGAAGAATCAAAATCATAAGCTTGGGGATTAGAGGATAGAGGAATGTTTAGAATTAAAAGCAAAATAGATACAAAAAGCTCTGAATTTCAAAAAAATTTTGAGTATATGAAAAATCAGGTTGCTGAATACAGAAAAAATCTTGCCTGTATCAAAGAGGGAGGGCCTGAGAAATACAGAAAGATTCATAAATCAAGAGGTAAGTTACTGGTCAGAGAACGCTTGGATAGACTTTTCGATAAAAATACCCCTTTTCTCGAATTAAGTCCCATGGCTGCTTACGGGATGTATGACAATCAGGCTCCAGGAGCCAGCATTATAACAGGGATAGGAGTCATTCATGGACGTGAAGTGTTAGTGATTGCGAATGATGCGACTGTCAAAGGCGGCACCTATTTCCCTATGACCATTAAGAAACATATTAGAGCCCAGGAAGTCGCCATGGAAAATCGTCTTCCTTGTATATATTTAGTTGACTCGGGGGGGATATTTCTTCCTCATCAGGCAGGAACGTTTCCAGATAAGGAGCATTTTGGGCGTATTTTTTATAACCAAGCGCGGCTTTCTGCTATGGGGATCGCTCAAATCTCAATTGTCATGGGGTCCTGTACCGCAGGAGGGGCCTATGTTCCGGCCATGAGTGATGAGACTGTGATCGTTAAAGAACAAGGAACTATTTTTATAGGAGGTCCGCCCTTAGTTAAAGCAGCCACAGGGGAGGAGGTGACCGATGAAGAACTAGGAGGGGCTGATGTGCACTGTCGAATATCTGGTGTTTCTGATTATTTTGCCCAGGATGATGAACATGCTTTAAAAATAGCTAGAAATATCATCATGACTCTTGATCCGCCACAAAAATTTTCTCTTGATTGGAGAGAACCTGAAGAACCTTATTATAATCCTGAAGAACTCATGGGAATTGTCCCGCGGGATTTAAAGAAATCTTTTGATATGAGAGAGATCATTGCTCGGATTGTTGATGGAAGCCGCTTTCAAGAGTTTAAAGAGAAATATGGGATAACTCTTGTCTGTGGATTTGCAAAAATTATGGGATATCCAGTTGGCATTGTGGCCAATAATGGAGTTCTGTTTTCTGAGAGCTCTTTAAAAGGAGCTCACTTCGTCACTTTGTGCGCGATGAGAAAAATACCTTTAGTTTTCCTTCAAAACATAACTGGGTTTATTGTTGGAAAACAATATGAGCATAGGGGAATTGCCAAAGATGGAGCTAAAATGGTTCATGCGGTTGCCAACGCTGATGTCCCTAAATTTACAGTCATTATTGGTGGATCCTATGGAGCTGGGAATTACGCTATGTGCGGAAGAGCTTATGCTCCACGTATCTTATGGATGTGGCCCAATGCCCGAATCAGTGTTATGGGTGGTGAACAAGCCGCCAATGTTCTTTTAACCGTTAAAGAAAAAGGTTTTGAGCAAAAGGGAAAGGTCATGACAGAAGAGGAAAAAAATAAAATCAAAAAGCCTATTTTGGAAAAGTATGAGTATGAAGGGAGCCCTTATTACAGCACGGCCCGGTTATGGGATGATGGGATTATAGAACCCTTGGAAACAAGAGAAGCTTTGGCTCTTGCTATATCCATGAGTCTCAATCAAGCGATCCCTGACTATAAAATGGGAATTTTCAGGATGTAGACAGGATGTCCCAAAATAAATATAGAACAATCATTTATAAAAAAGAAAACTATTTAGCAACGCTGGTTTTAAACCGGCCTCGGGTCCATAATGCCTTCAATTCAATGATGATTTCTGAGTTGTTAGATGTTCTGCAAAAAATAAAAAAGGATGCATCTGTTAGGGTTATTGTTTTGACAGGTCAGGGGAGTTCATTTTGTGCTGGAGCTGATTTAAACTGGATGAAAGAAATTATCCATTATTCTTATGAACAAAACATCAGGGAGTCTTTGGAATTAGCAGAACTTCTCTATGCCATATACTCTATCCCCAAACCCACTATTGCTCAAGTCAATGGAACAGCTATAGGAGGAGGAGTTGGCTTTCTTTCAGCCTGTGATATTGTCCTTGCAGCCAAAACGGCAAAATTTGGTCTCAGTGAGGTAAAAATTGGACTTATTCCGGCAGCCATTTCACCCTATGTGGTGCGGAGAATCGGAGAAAGCAAAGCCAGAGAATATTTCTTGACAGGGAAGAGAATGTCTGCTGAGAGAGGGGAAAGGATAGGTCTCGTGAACCATGTTTTTCCCCATGATAAACTTGATCAAGAAACTCAAAAAGCAGTCGATCTTTTGGTATCTTCTGGACCCAATGCCCTAGCTAAATGTAAAGAACTTCTTTTTAGAGTGCCTCAGATGACATTGAAAGAAGCGAAGGAGTTTACCGCAAAAATGATTGCTGACCTTAGGATAAGTGATGAAGGGCAGGAAGGCATGAACGCCTTCCTGGAGAAGAGAAAACCTGATTGGATGGTTGATCAGAGGAAAAAGAATCATGTTTAAAAAAATACTGATTGCCAACAGAGGAGAAATTGCGGTTCGCATCATCAGGGCCTGTAGGGAGATGGGAATTTCAACTGTTGCTGTTTTCTCAGAAGCGGACCGCAAGAGCCTTCATGTGCAGTTTGCTGACGAGGCTGTGTGTATAGGTCCAGCTCAAGCGGTGGATAGTTATCTTAATATCGATAATATTATCAAAGCAGCTAAAGAAAAAAAAGCTCAGGCTATTCATCCTGGTTATGGTTTTCTGGCTGAAAATCCGTCTTTTTCATTAAGATGCGAAAAGGAAGGGATTGTCTTTATCGGACCGAATTCAAAAGCTATGGATTTGGTTGGAGACAAAGTGCGCTCCAGAGTGACTGTGGAAAAAGCAGGAGTTCCTATAATTCCAGGGATGAAATGTATTCACAAAGAATTATCTGAGTATGAGAAAGAAGCCCGTAAAATCGGATACCCTCTGATGATAAAAGCTTCTGCTGGAGGTGGCGGTAAGGGGATGCGTATTGTTCAGTCATTAGAAAAATTGAGATTAGCTCTTGAAGCAGGAATGAGGGAGGCTAAATCTGCCTTTGGCGATGAATCCGTTTATTTAGAAAAATGCATCCAAGAGCCCCGTCACGTTGAATTTCAGATTCTTGCTGACAATTATGGAAATGTTGTTCATCTCTTTGAGCGGGAATGTTCTATTCAGAGAAGACATCAAAAAATAATTGAGGAATCTCCATCCCCAGCTTTGGATAATGAGTTAAGAAGTCAGATGGGTGAGGTAGCTAAGAAAGTTATTAAAGCCACAGGTTATAATAATGCGGGAACAGTCGAGTTCCTTTTGGATAAGGACAGAAATTTTTATTTTTTAGAGGTCAATGCGAGACTCCAAGTGGAGCATCCCGTCACTGAATTGATAACTGGATTAGATATTGTTCAGCATCAGATTAATATTGCCGCAGGTCAAAAGCTGAATATAAATCAGGAATCATTAAAACAAAATGGACATGCGATTGAGTGTCGAATTTATGCTGAGGATCCGGAAAATAACTTCCTTCCTTCCTCAGGAGAGATTTTGTTTTTAAATGAGCCTTCTGGACCGGGAATTCGCCTTGATAGTGGTATATATAGTGGATGTCAAGTTCCCATCTATTATGATCCCATTTTATCCAAACTGATTGTCTGGGCAGAAAATAGAGATATAGCTTGTCAGAGAATGATCCAAGCTTTGAATCAGTATGTCATTCTCGGGATCAAAACAAGTATCCCTTTTTTAAAAGAACTTATCTCCAGCACGAGTTTCAGGAGTGGAAAGACAAATACTGATTTTATTGAAAAACATTTCGGCAAATGGTCTGGTTCAAAAAAGGACAAGGCAAACAGAGATTTGTCACTCATGGCGGCTGCTTTTTTGGTCCAGAATAAAGGATATGATTTAAAAATAGAAGAAAAAGGGAGAAATGAAAAGTCCTTTTCCCCGTGGAAAGCATTAGGAAGATGGAGACTTGGGAGGAGTGAAGAGAGTGGAACATGAATTTATTGCCGATAATGAGTTATTCAAAATATTTTTTGAAGAAAAGGGAGATAAATATTTAATCCATATTGATCATAATGAGTACAGTGCGGATATAAAATATTTATCACCCCATATCATTTCTATAAATATAAAAGATCGCCTATACAGATGTTTTGTTGCCAGGAGTAAAGAGGGATTCCATATCCAATGCCAGGGTGATCAATATTTTATTAAGGAATCAAGCCAGGATGAAGATGAGGCTCAGAGCAGTGAAGAAAAGTCAAGAGAGGATATGCTAAAAATCAAATCCACAATGCCTGGCAAAGTTATAAAAATTGAAGTCTCTGAGAAAGAAGAGGTGATTGTTGGTCAGACTCTGGCTATTGTTGAAGCCATGAAAATGGAAAACGAGATTAAATGTTCCATAAAAGGAATCGTTAAGAAGGTTTTTGCTTCTGAGGGGGACCTTGTTGATTCTGATAATCCCATTATGGAGCTTGAAGAGAAAAAAGAGTAGAAATTCAGGTGGGGTTTGTGCTTCCTAAAAATTTTTAACGCCATTTTTCTTCCTTTTTCTCAGCGCTTGCGCAAATCACTCCCGTCCATGGGTCACCAGTAAATGGTTAATGGAAAATGGTTAATGGCTTTTTCCCTCATAACATTTTTAACAATCGAAAGCCACATTTGATTTTAAGGAAGGGATTTGCAAAAAATGGATGAAGTTATCATAATAGATATATATTTATTTAAGACATAAATGCAACTTTTTAGGGAAAGATTCAGTTAGGGACAATTAGAGAATGGATGATAAAGAATTGATCTTGTTGGTTCAACAGGGAGATGAAAATGCTTTTGAAAAGATTATGCAAAACTATAAAAATAAGATCGTTAATTTTCTTTTTAATTTAACTGGAAATTATGAAAAAGCAGTAGAACTGTCTCAGGAAACATTTATCAGAGTCTATTACCATGCTTGTAAGTACAAACCGAGAGCTCCTTTTTCTTCATGGATTTATACTATTGCATCGAATTTGGCAAAAACAGAGTTAAAAAGGATGAAGAGACAACAACATATACCTTTAGAAAATGTTTATAACAGTCATAAGGAAGGATTATCAAATACAGATGATTTTGAGAAAAAGGAAATGAGCCTAAAAATAAGAAAGGCACTGGATACTCTTCCAAGGCGTTACCGAATTCCGCTTGTTCTTAAGGATATAGAAGGTTTTTCTCAAGGAGAAATTGCTGACATGTTGAAGAAACCTATTGGAACTATTAAAGCTCAGATAAGCAGAGGGAGGCAATACCTTAAACAGGAGATAGAAAAAAGTGATATGCGTCAAGATCTTAAAATAAAAGATCAGGAGTTTAAAAATGAAAGAGCTTGATGATTTGAGAAATCTTGAAAAAGTCGAGGCTCCAGAAAATTTTGAGCAGGGAGTCAAGGACCTCTTGTCAAAACGAATGAAGAGAAGGCAAAAAGTCCGTGTTTTACGTTATTCATTAGGAGGAGCTACGGGTACCCTTGCTATTATTTTGATTCTTGCCAATCTTTTTTTCTTTCATGGGCAGAGAAGTCCAAGATTTGCCGGAGAGAACTTAAAAAATACTCAGGATTTAGGAGGATATTTTAGTTTTGGTCATGAAAATAGGATTTCTATTACTGAAGCTGTTGATTATTCAGGGGAAATCAGAGAAAAAACAAATCAAGACAGAACTATTTATATATTAGAGCAGGTCTCAGATAGCACCGATAAGACATTAAAATATTAGGAGGTCTGTTTAAAATGAATGCAAGATTAAAAATAATCTCATTCGTGTTTTTAGTGGGAACAGCTCATCTATTTTTTACAATTCATTTGGGTGGAACTCTCTTAGATAACAATATAAAAGAGATCACAAAAAAGGTAGTTCCCTCTGTTGTAAAAGTAGAATCCATCAATGGCATGAGAAAGGTTGCAACCGGCGTTGTGATAGGAAAAGATGGATTTATCGTCACTACTGCGTTGGTCTCACCAGTTGGAACAGAGATTTCTGTAGAAACTTCTGAGGGGAAAAAGTATGAGGCAGAGTTTATCGGAATGGATCCCGTGACTCATATTGCTTTAGTAAAAGCTGGAGCCAATGAGTGGAAATCAATAGAGTGGGGAGAAAAGAAGAATATTGAGGTTGGTTCATGGATAAGCGTGGTGTCTGTATCTCCAGAAAATTCCCCAGCTGTAACTGAGGGAATCGTGAGTTCTATAGCCGAGGATAAAATTCGTTTGAATGTCTGTGTGATGCCCGGTTCAAGCGGGAGCCCTGTTATTAATGAGAAAGGCCAGATGGTGGGCCTGATAAGGGGAGTCTATTCAGGACAGACTGAGTTTGGTGTTTATGATGATGATGATATTGACAGAAGGTTGAGTCGAGGGACTTTCTCATTAAGCATCATAGGAACTCCCATTTCTGGATTGGCTGTGGCTATTCCCATTGATGTCGTAAAAAAAGTGGCCACAGAAATCAAAGAGAAAGGAAAAGTCCAGAGAGGGTGGTTAGGAGTATCGATCATTGAGAACCAGGTTGAAGAAATAGAAGTTCTGGATGTTGATAAGGATAGCCCAGCGGAAAAAGCCGGGCTGAAAAAAGGTGATGTTGTTTTGCAGTTTGACAAAGAAAAAGTCATAAGCCCTGATATGCTTGCTCATAAAATCAGAATGCACAAACCTGGCGATAAAGTGGAGATAATGATTAAAAGAGGAACAGGAACAGAAAACATTAAAGTTGAGTTGGGTGAATATTCGGATAAATACATTATGGAAGAGTTTAAGGAAAAGTTTCCGATTTTATTTTCTCCAGACAAATTTAAGCTGGAAAAGATTATTACACCCAGAGAAAAAGCTTTTTCCTTCATGAGAAGGGAAAAGAATTATATTGGTGTGTATCTTGAAGAAATCAATAGAGATCTTTCGAAGTATTTTGGAGTGTCTGAAGGGACGGGCTTGTTGATAGCAAAAATTGTCAAAGATGGGCCCGCAGAGAAATCAGGGTTAAAAGTCGGGGATGTCATAATCAGAGTTGATGGAAAAAGAATAGAAAAAATGATAGAAATCGAGGAGATTATCAGACAGAAAAAAGATGATAGAAAGATCAGGATTGAAGTTATTCGTGATAGAAAAGTAAAGGAATTTGAAGTCCAAGTGGAAAAGAAAGAAGCAAGCTTTCCCTTCCTATCTTATTTTAATGAAGAAAATGAACACCTTGGAGAGTATTTGGAAAAGGAAGTTAGATTTCAAAATAAATTTATCAGCTATCGGTGCATAAAAGTTTAGGCTTGCTTTTATGTTTCAATTTTTGAGGAGGCAGGGAGCTGAAAACTCCCTGCTCCTTTTAAACAGGATTTTTTATTTTATCCCCAGCCATTCCTCCCAGAATTTTTGATAAGTTTTTTTAGGAAGCCGATTTTTTCTGTACAGTCCTTTTTGGATTCTTTGCCGGCAGGCTTCATAGAGTATAATACCGACAGATACAGAAAGGTTGAGACTCTGGGCCATACCAAACATAGGGATTTGAATGATATAATCAGAAAGGATCAAGGCTTGTTCTGAAACGCCTTCTGATTCATTTCCAAATACAAGGGCAATGGGTTGGGTATAATCAATCAAAGTGTAATCGATAGCATCAGAATTAAGATGAGTGCTGGCAATTTTTAGTCCCTTCTTTTTTAAAAATTGAAAGCATTCCTTGGTTGAGGAGTGATGATTGAATTGGAGCCATTTTTCTGTTTTTGTAGAAATGGATTCATTGATTGAAAATGGATCAGGTCTTGAATGGATGATATCTATGTAAAGAATTCCTGAAGCATCACAGGTCCTTGCCACAGCACTGGCATTGTGGACGTTAGTGATGTTTTCAAGCACAACTCTGAGGTCCGGTTGACGGTGTGATAAAACGTCCCTGACTCTTTTTTTTCTCTTTTCAGTGGGCATTTTAAATGATTGCGTTTTTTAAAATTAAAATTGTCCAGAAAATAATAACACCCAGGAGAGCTCTGTATTCTTTATTGTTTGAATATAAGATCCATTTGAAATTCTTATTTTCAAGCGGAAGTTTTGCTTTTACAGCTGGCAAAAATAAAGGGACTTGTTTGAATTTTTTATATTGACTGGGAAACAGTCTCTCCATTTTTTTCTTTTCAATATTTATGATGACGGGATAGAACATTAGAAAGTACAGGCAGAAAATTCCGAATACCCACCAAGAGTGAGAACCCACAGAAATGCCAATTCCTATGATTAGGTTTCCTAAGTAAAGGGGATTTCTGGTATATTCGTAGGGTCCAGACATAGTCAGTTTTTTTTCTTTTTGGATGTGCCCGCAGGCCCAAGCTCTTAAAAAGAGGCCGAGTAATGATATGAGAAATCCTAGGAGTATAAATTTGATGGATGGCCTGGAAAGAATCAGCGCCGTGATAGCGGCTATAGATCCGGAGCGGACTCTCCATTCGTAAATTTTATTTTTTAGTTTTGATATATTCATTTAGTTCAGCAGTTCTTTACATAGATGGGCGACTTCTTCAGGTTTTATTTTTTTGAGGCACTCCAATTTACGGCAGTGATGTTTATAACAGTAGCTGCATTTGATTTCATGGAAAGCGACTTTATCTCTCTTATTAAAGGGACCGTTTCGATGTGGATTGGTAGGACCAAACAAGCCGACAGCCGGAACAGAAAGAGCACATGCAGCTTGAAGAGGGAATGAATCGCCACTGACGACCAGAATGGATTCATGGATTAAAGCAAAGACTTCTTTAATAGAGAGATAGGGGACTGTAGGCACCTCTGTTTTTTCACTAATTTCATTAGCTGTTTTTTTTTCCTCTTCGTTTCCCCATAAAATTAAGGGGGATAGATTAATCAAATTGAGTGACTTTATTAATTTGATCCAATAATCTGGAAACCATCTTTTACTTTCCCAAGCTCCTCCTATATTAAAAATAACAGCATTATGATTCATAGGGATTCCTTTTGATTTGAGTTTATCTAGAGTGGATTGGAGGAGATGTTTAGAAATTATTATGGGGAAAGTCCATTGTCTTTCATGAATTTTGAGGAGAGAAAGTAATTCTAGATTTTTTTGAATGACGTGTATATTTTCAGATAAGGGTTCCAATTGATCGGTATAGAAAAAAGAAGCGGCCGGTTCTTTTAGATTTTTTTTATGAAAACCTATCTTTTTTTTGGCTTTGGATAAATAAGATATGATTCCTGATTTGATGAGACCTTGAAAATCTATGCTGATGCTTTTGGTATTCTGAATGTTTGATCTTAAATCTGATAAGGATGACCAAAATTTTCGGGTGAAGATCGGTTTATTTTTGAAATCACAGGTAATGATCCTATCTATACCTGATACTAAATCTAAGATCGGCTTCCCTTTTTTTTCGACCACCCATGTTATTGATTTTTTAGGGAAATGTTTCCTTAAAATCCAATAGGCAGGAAGTGTATGGATAATATCTCCCAAGGAACTTAGCTTGATGATGATGATTTCATTGTATTCTGAAAAATGATTCTTTGATGTCATTATTATTTTTTATTGATGTCGATAATTATTTCAGATGTAGATTTGATCCTTGGACCACCTGCGATAGCAACCACTCCTCCATAGAGATGAACCATGTCTTTTTCTGGGACTGTTTCTTTTGTGTAATCTGCTCCTTTGGCATGTATATTTGGTTTGAGTTTGAGAAGAATGTCAGAAACATCATTTTTATTAAAAATTGTTACGTAATCGACAAATTCAAGAGAGGAAAGTATATCAGCTCTTTGATTTTGGGCTAAGATAGGTCTCCCTGGACCTTTGAGGCGTCTCACAGAGGAGTCACTGTTAAGAGCAACGATCAAAATATCACCCATGTTTCCTGCTTCTTTAAGATATCTGATGTGTCCAACATGAATAAGATCAAAACATCCATTGGCTAAAACAATTGTTTTTCCTTTTTTTTTCTGTTTCGATACTATTTTTTTCAGTTTTTTTAAAGGGAGTATTTTTTTCAATTTGCAGAAACGATAGCCTCCTCAAGCTCCTCCAGAGAAACTGTGGCGGTTCCTTTTTTCATCACCACGATCCCGGCAGCAAAGTTTGCTATTTTGGCGGCTTCTTTCAGCCCTGCACCTACACTCATGGCAAGAGTCAAGGCACTTATAACAGTATCTCCAGCTCCTGTCACATCAACAATTTCATCATTTCCATAGATATTTATATTATATGATTTTTTATTTTTTTGGAATAAAGTCATTCCATTAGAACCCCTGGTAAGAAGGATGGCATCACTGTTTGTTTTTTCTAAAATTTGATTTCCTAATTTTTTTGGAGAACGGATAACATCATAAATATCAATTCCCAGAGCTT
The DNA here is from genome assembly GCA_964599635.1 of uncultured Eubacteriales bacterium. Taxonomy (GTDB): domain Bacteria; phylum Acidobacteriota; class Aminicenantia; order Aminicenantales; family Aminicenantaceae; genus WJMT01. Next base: position 205,807 of record CAZRGM010000039.1, read on the forward strand.
TCCTTGCTTCATTCTCATTCGGTGTTAAAATGGTAGCGCTTTTAAAATCGAGCAGCCTGAATCGGGAATCTAAGGCAACCGGGATTTCAGATTTTTTAAAATGTGGAATAAGGTCATTATAAATAGACTTTTTGACAGTATGATAATTATAATCGGATATAAGGAGAGCATCACATTTATTGATTAGATTTTTTAATGCATTGGTGATAAAAGTATTGACTTTTATGGTATCGGGTACTTTGCTTTCTTTATCTATCCTTAATATTTGTTGTTTTCTCGTGTGTTCTTCGCCAGCTAATATCCTTGTTTTTGAAGGAGTGTGATAGTTTTTTAAACTCATAAGATATTGAGTAGAGATGCCGTAACTTTTAATGATGTTTATCACTTGTTTTCCCGATGCATTTTGACCTAACACTCCCACTGGGATGGGATCTGCCCCCAGTTTTTTTAAATTGAGGAGAGAATTTCCTGCCCCTCCTAATAAGAATTGGGAAGTTTTATACGAAAGGATTAGGACAGGAGCTTCTCTTGAAATACGCCGGGTGTATCCATAGATATATTCATCAAGAATATAATCTCCCCAGACAATTATTTTCTTTCCTGAAAAGTTTCTGGTAACTTCTAGTAATATTTTATTTTCTTTATTCAATAGTGTTCAGACAAGATTTTTATCAGAATATCACAAAAAAATCAAATGATACCTATTTGAGTGCTGATGAGGTTCTGCGAATGCATAAAATTAAAGATTTGATACCCTCATTTAATTTCATATTTTTAATTTCTGGTTAATATGAGTATAATAATTAGTAAAGAGAGGATATTAAATGGGAATTAAAATTGTCGTTGTCGATGATGACAGGATAACCTTAGCGCTTTTGGAAAAGGCTTTAATCATGAAAGGATTTTGGGTTTATAGTGCCGGAGATGGAGAGAAAGGATTTGAGTTGGTTAAAAAAGAAAAACCTTCTTTAGTGATAAGCGATATGCTGATGCCCAAGATGCATGGTTTTGATTTGTGTAAAAAAATCAAAAGTTCTGATGAATATAAAGGAACAAAAGTGATATTAATGACTGCTGTGTATAAGGATAATCTGGCTATCAAGAAAGAGGCTAGAGATAGTGGGGCTGAAGATGTCGTTAACAAACCCCTAAACATGGAGTTGCTGGTCAAAACTATTTATAAGATATTGGATATAAAACAAAAAGATCTTAAAAGCAAGGGTGACGGTTTTGAACCTCATCATTGATTTTTTAATTGTTAATTCTCATAATCTGATATGGATCATAAGATAAAGATAAGACCTTATAAAAAACAAGATCTCACCCAGGTTCTTGATTTAGTCAAAGAACTTGAATCAGAGTTAGAAAAAAAATTTAATGATGTGAATTTGAAATCAGAAATTGAGGATTATCAAAATCGGTACTTAAATTTAAAAAATAAATACAAAACTTTTGTCGCTTTAGTTGATGATAAAATCGTAGGATTTCTCATGGGATATCCTTCTTTAGGAGCTCCTGAAGTCGATAATATGTATGATGTCCTGCCCTTTTCTTCGAAGGGAACAACAACTGAGTTTTATTTGCAAATCACTTTTGTGTTAAAACCATATCGGAATCAGGGAATATCGAAAAGACTGCACAGAAAGGTTATTGATTATGCCAGGAGAAAAGGTCATAAAGAAGTCTATGCCTGTATTGCAAAGTGGAATGTCCCTGAAATCAAAGTTATAGAGTCTATCCGCTTCAAAAAAAAAGACCTGGGTTATCGATATAGGTTGTCTTTAAAGTTATAAGAACAATAATCTAATCTTTTTTCTTTTCAATGGGCTTTAAATTGTTATATTCAACCAATAGTTTTAGCCACCAATCTGGATATTCCAAAGATTTTCTCTTTCTTTCTTTGACATCATAATCCCAGAGATGATTGAACCTCACCAGTAGGCGATCTCCTAGTTCCCACCAGGCATTAATGACCAGATTGGCATTGTTATTGCAGTAATCAGTTAAAAAGTTTAAGGCCGTAGAGGGATCTTTTTTATAAAGTTCTTCAGCATATTTGTCAATTTGAGAAGTCCTGTCGACAGCTGTCTTTTCCCATTTCTGCTGGGCTTCCCTGACGTCTTTGATGGCATGTGAATAAACCACTTGAGTGTTGAAATCAACATAATCGAAGGCCCATCGTGCTGAATTTCTATTAAAGTTCCAGTGATCTCCGATTTCAAAAGATCGGGGTATTTTTTTAATTCCGATATAAAATGGCATATAGCAAGAGGTGTCCTGAGCCCCAAAAGCCAGCCAGACAACTCCGCCTATAGGATTGGGAAGCCAATCTCTACATTGGGTAACAGTCACGTATTCTGCCCGATTGACACTGATAGGGCGGGCGGTATTGTACTTTTTTCCCTCCAGTTCGAATCCATAAGGAAGATGATTGGGATTACTGAAAGCACCTCCCTGCAGGCCTCTCGCAGGGTAATAGGGAGTGCCTTCATATTTGTCTCTAGTCAACATCATGACATCATAGACGGAAAGTTTTTTATCAGGTTTCACAGAGAAGGGAAATTCCATATTGGGAGTATCAGGAGTGAAGTTTCTTGAAGGGGCCATAAGATCAAAAAAGCGCCACATCCGAGCCATTGAACCTTGACTTCCTTCAGCGCTTGATTCAGAAGGAGAGTATGCTTTTTTCCAATTGAACGGTTCTCCACTTTCAGGGTCATAAAAACCTTGTTCCACAGCAAAGGAAATCACATTTGGAGAGGCCATAAAATAGTCATTATTCTCAAGATTTAATTCGCCAATTCTAGATTCATTAGGGCAGACACTCACATGGTCGTCAGGCACTCTTTGTGCACACCATACGGCTCCGGGTTTTCCGCTTTCAGGAGTCCAAAGAGGGCCTACAGGCATGATTTCGAAAATCCAAACCTCCTTAGGATCAGATACAGCCAGCATCTCACCCGTATCTGTGTATCCATATCCATATTTTTCACCAAGCTCACCCATTATTTTTATAGCTCCTCGGGCTGTTTGGGCTCTTTCCATGGCTATTAAGGTCAGCATAGTGATGTCAAATTTTGCAGTAGGCGTTTGATTTTCCATCTTTTCACGGCATCCAATTGTGGATTCACCTAGGGCGACCTGCTGGTCGTTCATGTAACCAAATGATCCGTGGAAGTAAGAATAAGTGTGGCTGACCTGGGGAATTTCAAGTCCTGTGAAGTCATCTTTGTATTTTTCCCATTTAAGTCCCACATCCGGATCCCACGTTCTAAACTGATTGATGTGATATATTTTTCGTTTAGAGCCTTCTTCATGATCAGCCGCAGGTTTGTAACGCCATGTCCAGTCACAAAGTCCACAGTCACAGGTATGTGTGGACATAACAGAGCCATCAGTCGATGCTTCTTTTCCAACAATGATAACGGTACAGGCTTCAGAAGAGATAAAATCTGATTTTGATTTCTCATGGTCCTTAGAATGGGTAAAGGATACAAAGAATAGGATTAGAAGAATTGAAATTAGGCTTAATTTCTTAAGCAAAGTTTTGTTTCTTCCCAATTTTTTCCTCCTTTTCATCTTTAAGTATCTCATTTTGACATAATACAGTCTATATGATATGTTTTTTTTAGAAAAATGTTAAAGAAAAAAAAATTAAACAGAAGTCGACAGGCTTATCAATCACTATCGGTCTTAAAAATTTATCATTTAAGAATTAAAACTTAGTTTTTTTCTTCTAATCAAAGGGAATAAAAATAACTTTTGGACAATGGGAAACAAGAATCCCGATGCTCTTTCACCTCCATCTATCGATAAGTCTTTTGAAGACCCTTGGAATATTCTTCAAATAGACCTTGATGCCTTGAGGTCTAATTACAGACTTCTTAGATCAAAAGTCCCTAAGCAATGTCCTTTTTTTGCGGTGGTGAAGGCAGATGCCTATGGACATGGGATAAGAGAGGTGGCTAAAGTTCTTTCAGAGGCGGGATGCCGACATTTTGCGGTGGAATCTCCTCAAGAGGCGATACGTATTCGGAACCAGGGAATTCAAGATGAAATCTTACTTCTGAATCCAATCCCCGACTGGATGGCTGAGATGGCTGTCCGGCATAACTTAAGTGTTTCAGTGATACATCCTTCCATATTGGATCCTCTCGAAAAAGCAGCGGAGGAGGTGGGAAAGATAGGCCCTGTTCATTTGAATATGAATGTGGGTCTTAACCGATTGGGTATCGCTCCTTCTAAGTTGGTATTCATTGCCGAACAGATCGCCTCCAAGCCTCATTTAAAATTAGAAGCTTTATTTGGCCAGCCCAGGACACCCGAAACAGCATTGAAGGCATTTGATAAGTTGAAAAAGGGCTATGAGTTATTAAAGGACAAAAATCACCATCCTCGTTACTTGCATTTTGCAAACAGCACCACTTTTCTTGCTCATCCAGAAACCAGAAGAGAGGGAGTGAGAATCGGAATTCTTCTGTATGGAGTTTTGCCTATGGAACAGCACAGAGAAAAAGGTCCCTCTATCGGGGTTAAGCCAGTAATGAGCCTTGAAACTGAAATTGTGCAGATTCGGAATTTATCCAAAGGAAGCCAAATCGGATATCATTCAAAAAGAAAAATCGAGAAGGAAACCAGGATTGGAATTATTCCCTTAGGATATTACCATGGATTAAACCGAAAGATGATTCAGAAGGCTTATGTTTTTATTCGAGGGAAAAGAGTTTATTTTGAATCCGGGATTTCCATGAATTCTTCACCATTAGACATCACAGATCTTCCTGATGTTGAGATAGGGGACAAGGTGATTATTATAGGCAAACAGGGAGACAAAGAGATTAGTGTGAATGACTTGGCCGGGCAGTCAGAGACTATAGGAGCCGAAGTCATGATGAGTTTTGGAAGAAGTCTTATCCGGACGTATAAGATGTCTAATAAGGATTCTCAAACTCAGTTGAAACTTAAACAAAAGAAAAGTGATGATATGATCATCAGGTTTTCCCAAACTTTAAAAGAACTCCCCCAGTGGATCAGTTATAATGAATTAGTGACTTTTCTCAAGGCCAATTTAAAACCTCACCAAAAGTTAGAGGAGAGAATTTATAAAACATTGGATTATGCTCTTTCTTCAAATCCCCGGGGATCAGGTTACATGATTTTGGCTACTGTGGGGAAAAAAATTTTAGGTGTTGCCGTATGCATCCATACGGATACCGCAGGATTCATTCCGGAAAACATCATTGCCCATCTCTGTGTTCATAAGGATTATCGAAATCAAGGGATTGGAACCAGGCTTATCAGAGAAGCGATTGCCTGTTCCAAGGGGCCTATGAAAATTCATATAAGAAAAAACAATCCGGCGGCTAGGTTTTTAAAAAAATTTGGTTTCAAACAAGACTATTTAGAAATGCGGTTACAGAAAGGAGATGAATCAGAGAATGACTGATTTTAAAGAAAAGTATAAAAAAGACAATGTTGCCTGGGATAAATGTGCGGAAATCTATGAAGCGCAGATTGTTGGAGGTCATCCTGATATCTATGCTTTTGAAAGTTTTGAGGAAGATTTTTTAGATCGTCTTCTGCTCTATCTGATAGAGCAGCAAAACCGTCCGATTAAGATTCTTGATTTAGGTTGCGGTTCAGGAAGGCTGCACTTGAGGTACGGAGCCAAAACTGTCCCTAATGAAGAGATAGTGAAATATTCTAGACTGAGAGAAATCAAAAGAACGCGCCCTGAGTTGGCCTATGACCCTGAACTTTCAAAAGGATTAGCTGAGGTTTGGGGAATTGATTTCTCGTTAAAAATGATTAAGCTGGCAGAGGCGAAAATCAAGGAAGCTCAGTTAGAACGAGCTCAGAGTGTTCCTTTGACTCTGAAGCAGGGTTCTGCGTTTGAAATCAATGAAGAACCAAAGGAGATACTTCCTGTGGCTGTGAATCTTATCAATTCAATCTGTGTGATGCAGGGACCTGAGGGAGCTGTTAAGCTGTTTAAATCTATGCGAAAAGGGGTTGAGAAAGCGGGAGGGATTGCCATTATATCTAACTATCAACGGGAATATATTGAAAGTTATGGTCTGGGTCAGTATGAGTCAACCCTTGATGTTTCAGGTCATCCCCGGTGGATGGTGCCTGATACCTATGCCTCTTCTGAATATAAGTTTATACCTAAGCATTATATCCGCGCTTACACCCAAGAGCCCAGCCTTTATGTGGATGTTTATGATAAAGAAGGAGTTTTAGTAAAAGAGGATCATGTTCTCAAAAGAGATCCCGCACGGATAAGAGAAGTCATAAAGACGGGTCAGATCCGGACTCATACGGATTATGAATCCCACTGGTACAGTTTTGATCAGATGGAAGAGTGGATTCAAACCTATTGGAAAGATGCTGGTGAGGTTTATCATTTTGAAACCTCCCGATTAGATAAACTTCGGGCTGAACCAGCCCAGATGTCTATCTTAGATTCTGGGGACCATCTCAAGGAATTATTCAAACGCTGGAAATTGATTTAATTTATGAAGCATCCATGGATTCAGTACACCATCATCCTTGCATATTTTATATTTATCCTTACCAAAGGAATCCGGAAATCTAGAGATATAGATGACAGCGATGATTTCTTAGTCGCAGGAAGAAATATTGGGTGGTTTTTTCTTCTCTGCACCATGGGAGCTACGGTCATAGGAGGAGGAGCTTCCATAGGAGCCATAGGAAAGACCTATGAATGGGGGATACTCATGCTTGTGGTCTCTGCCGCTTGGTACATACATTTTATTTTCTCAGGCCTTTTTGTAGCTCCCTATTTCAGAAAAGAAAAGCTTTATACAGTAGCCGGTTATTTTGGGAATAGGTATGGGGAGAAAAGCCGCTTTGTAGCCTTTTTATTATCTCTTATGTTTTCAGTGGGTATGTTGGGAGCTCAAATGGTTGCTTTTGGAAAAATTATCACCACCATGATTCCGGAAGTTCCCTATGTATGGGCCGTGATAGTCGGCGGTGGCATGGTTATTCTCTACAGTACAGCGGGAGGGCTTCTAGCTGTGATCCATACAGATGTGTTCCAGTTCATAATATTGATAGCTGGATTCCTCATAACGCTTTTACTTTGTATGCCTGATTTGCTCGCTCAGGCTTCAAAAATAAGAATGAATATTCCCCAGGAATTTTTTCAAATCGAGGGAGGAAAGGGTTGGATTTTCTTAATCACTACATTTCTTGCTTTTCTTTTGGGAGAGACATTCTCTCCTGCCTATGCCACCCGATACTGTGTGGGAAGGAATATCAAACAGACAAAAAAAGGTTTAGTGGGAGCTGGTGTGTTTCTGGCTGTTCTCTTTCCAGTGATATTATTTTTTATTGCGTTGTACGCCAAGCTTCATTTTCCCAGCATTGACCCAGAACAGGCTCTGCCTATGACCATATTAAAATTGAATAATCCTTTTTTGGGAGGATTGATTATTGCAGCCCTGATGTGTGCAGTCATGTCTTCGGCTGATTCTGTTTTGAATTCTTCGACCACCATTTTTGTAAAAGATTTATTCGAAAAGTACATATACAGAGAAAGAAAAAAACACCCTAAAGAGCTGCTGATCGCTCGTTCGTTTTCATTTTCATTAGGATTATTCGGTATTGGGATAGCTCTTATCTTGCCCGATATAATAGAACTTTTGTTGTTAACTTATAACTTATGGGCTCCTGGGATAATCATCCCTGTTATTTATGGAGTATTTTCAAAACATAAATCCAAAAAATTGAATGATTTGATGTTCATTGTTATGGTCATTTCAACCCTGGCAACAGTAGGATACATGACGATAGGATACCAGCAGGTTATTCAGCCATCCATTGTTGGATTAGGCGTATCCTTTATTGTGTTTTTATCAGGAAGAATGATTCAAAAAATAAAGTCAGTGTGACCCAATTTCTATTTCATTTTATTTATTTTTTTATCAAAAATGAGCTAAGAGAAAAGATAAAATCTTTTATCTTTATCTGGTTAAAAAGAATCCAACAGAAATGCCGGCTGATGTCAGCAAAAGGGGGGTTGATGATGGGAACCAAAAAGGCGGGAACTTTCTCCAGCCGGCAAAAGAAAGCTTAATTTATTATAGCATAAAATATTAATAATAAAACAATTTTTTTAAATTTAATGAAATTTTTTATATTAAAATGATAGGAATTCATGGAATGACTTTCTTAAAGTTTGTTGACCTAAAATAAGGAAAATGTTTAAATAGAAGTCACCTCTGCCGGAGTGGCGAAATTGGCAGACGCGCTGGACTCAAAATCCAGTTCTCCTCAAAGAGAGTGTGGGTTCGACTCCCACCTCCGGCACTCTGAAATGTCTTATTTTTCATTAAGAAATTTAATTTCGTTTTTGATTATTTTTTTGATCACTATTTAACAAACTTAAGAAAGTTGAAAATAAATTCTTGATAATTTTGGGGCTTAGTTAAGGATATCTACTTCTATCTCCTCTAAAAGATGGTCTGCATCGTTTGCAGCTTCTTCATAAGAATCAGCCACAATGGAGAAACAACCTATTCTATCATTATCACTTTTAGGCTTTTTAACAGGAACTCCAAGCTCTTTATATGGGAAATAAGCAAATTCTTTGTCTGTTTTAGGAAAATTTATAGTATACATACAACCTTTATCAGTGGGTGGAAGGAATCTCTCTGCCCCATATTTTCCATTCCAGCGTTTCTTAACAACGGGAGTTTCTCCTAAAGCCATAGCTATAACGGATCCAATCATATCCACTCCCATAATATTTGGAGCGAAATCAAATATAACGGGTCCGCTTGCCAGCCTGGGTCCGACGTCGATCACTTTGGGTTGTTCGTTATCAATCACCATGTCTATATGGGCTGCTCCAGTATTGAGTCTAAGGGCTCTGGCAACGCTCTTGGCTGTTTCTATGACCTTTCCTTGTATTTTCTTAGGTAGATTCGATGGTGTGGTCAAACCAATTGTTACACATTCAGGAGGCTTTGTGTTGTATTTATCCGTAAGTAAAATCGGTATGAGTTCGCCATTTACAATAAGGCATTCAGCTCCAACGGTAGGGCCTTCAATCCATTCTTCCATAATGAGCTTTTTGCTCGGCGAAAATTTTAATGAATAGTTTATATTTTCTTCGAGTTTTTCTTCGTTTTTCACCATGATAAGACCTCTACCTTTTGTCCCGTCGACGGGTTTCGCTATAAAGGGGAAATCCAACTCTTGAATTTTTTCTTTGGCTTCTTCATAATGACTGCAGCTGAAACCTTTAGGCACCGGAATATTATCTTTTTGTAACGTCTTTTTTATTTCATGTTTATCGGTAGCTGTCTTTGCTGATTCTACTGGAATTGACGGCAAACCCATTTCATGGGCAACATAAGCCACTGTTCTCATCCCTAAATTGCTGACCATTGTTGTGATTCCATCTATTTTTTTCTTCCTTGCCATTTCCAGTATTTTTTCTGAATTCATCACATCCACGCATTCGTGTTCATCCGCTATGGCAAAACCTGGAGCTTCACTGTTTCCGTCAATTGAAATAACCTTTAATCCTTTTTGATTTGCTCTCTGGATCATAGGTATTTGATCGTAACTTGCTCCTAATATCATGATTGTCTTTGACATAAAATTCCTCCACTCTTAACTATCTTGATTTAGAAATTAGGAAATAAAGAAAAACATCATTTCGAGGGCCTAAATCACATTAACAAATTATGTTACCAAAAAAAGAGGACCGGGTCAAACCGATATCTTTTTACTCAGGAGAGAGTCAAATAAAAGTTTTATAAAGGTTTAACGGCTGACCATGATCTCATTTTGAAAATAATAATTTACTTTTTTTTTAGATTTTTTTTAAAAAATTAATCAAAGTGAGAAAAAATCATACTGAATCATGTCTTATTAATTAGAAGGATTGAGTGTCCTCCTGTTTGATGATGGGAACCAAAAAGGAATTGTTACTTTTTAAGACTTTCAATCAGCTCTTTGATTTTGTCCTGGTTTGGATTGATTTCCAATGACTTCTCCCAGGCACGTCGAGCCTCTCCCTTGTTTCCCAACTCCATGTAACAGGTACCAATAGAATTGAGAATTTCCACCACACTCCCCCTTACAGAAAGAGCACTCTGATAATAATAGATAGCTTCTTCATAATGCTTGATCTCCTTGGAAGCTTCACCCAAATAATAAAAGAGGTCAAAGTCATCTTGTTTGGATTCTTCAAACGGCCTCAGAATATCTCTTACCTTATTGTATTCTTTAGAAATCAATAGAGCTCGGCAGTAATCAAGAGAATAATCCAGCGATTCCGGTGCTCTCTCATAGGCATTGGATAATTCATCCAGTGCTTTTTCCCTTTCTCCTTTATTCAGGTGTTGGATTCCTAAAATATTTGAATGAAAGGGATCATCAGGTGGGGGGATGGTCTGGGCAGACACCCAGGAACCTGGGATCGACTCATCGGTGATCCTGAATTCCTGGGTTCCTGATAAGAGCTCTTTTCCGGTTTTATCATAAAGCGAAACCCTGATGGCATATCTTCCAGGTTCTAATCTTTCTAAAGAGATTTCCTCTAGAAAATCGCGGCTGCTTTGGTATTCGCGAATTGTTTTATTAAAAGTAAGAGAGGTCTGTCCTTGTTTAAAAAAAGTATATTTCAGAATTCCTTCTTCCCTGAGTATAGGGGGCAAGTTATATATCTGGAAGAAAAGGTAAAGCCTGTCTTCTCCCAGAAAAGTATTTCTTAATGTGGGATAAATCTGCATATTCCCAACCTGATAAGCTCTGTGGATTTTTCCTTGCTGAATGTCTTTTTTTATGTTTCGAGCTAAGATCAGGGAGCTTATCTGAAGCTGTTCGGTAGGAGGGACCCTTAATTGGGTTTCAAAGGAGGTGAATTCTTTACTCACAGTGTTTTCCAGAAGAAGGTTGAAGTTAAAGTTCCCTGAAATGATGGGGAAGGAGTCATAGAGATGAAAAGGCCTTTTGCCTATGGCCTCAAGCTCCTCTTTTTTGAGTTCGATGGGAATATTTCTTTCCATTTGGAAAATGGTCTTGTCTTCTGGATCTGTAACTCTTAGGGATGCGAGTAAATTGGTGAAATATTTGTCTTTGTAGAAATCCACAGATAGATTTTCAGGAATAATGGTGTAATTCACAAAAAACAGGCCTGAGGGATGCTGAAGCACATCCACTTTGGATTGGTTTCCGATGTAATGAACTGAATAGCTGACATCTACGGTGGCTTTGTGTTCCAGAAATTCATAGGCATAATCTTCATCCAATTTTTTGGTGGGGTAAGTCTCCACTTCTTTGATAAAAATGGCTGAGGGAAGCCTGTAGGTATAACCTTTTCTCCCTGGAAAGTTAGAAAGAGAGGCATCGGCCAGTTCATGTCCCACATTATCTTTGAGGATCATGTAAGCTTGGATATCTCTATTATCAAGTGAATGAGCCATGGTCCCTATTTCGTTTGCAGTCGCTTCATCCAGTTGGAAACCGCCTTCATCATCAAAATCTGCCAAATCAGGGTATTTTTCGTGATAAGGAACCAGGTCCTTGGGCCCATCCCGCATAGGATTGTAAAGTTCATACACGCCAATCCCTCCTCTTCTGAAAAAAGTGAGGCGGAAATTGGGTTCCTGCCCTAAATCAGGCTTTCCCGTATAATACCAGATCTCGATAGGATGGATATCAAATGTGGAGTATCTTTGGACATCGTCCGGAGGACCCAGCATGATGTAAAATTTTCCTCTATCTGTTCTCCATCCTTGGACAGGAGTTCCCCGGCCAAACACTTTATTAACAAAATCAATTCTAGAGTAGTGCTCTTGCCTTAACTCGTTGCGCGGAGTCCCTGGAGTTGGATCTCTCTGACGCCAAAATTCCTCGATGAAAAGATCCCGTTCCCGATCTGTCTTTAATGAAAGAAAAACATCTTTTTCTGTTGAAGAAATGATATAAACGACCTCTTCCTGAAGCCACTTTTTATATTTCTCTGAAAGGTTTTTTATCTGAGCTGAAAATAGACTTAAAGGTATGATCAAAAAAACAATTAAGAGGATTGATGATAATTTTTCTCTCATTTTTTGACTCCTTAAAATTTGACCTTAAGTCCGGTCTGAAAAATGAATCCACTAAGATCTAACACTGCTTTTCGTGCCGTGGAGTATCCTGTGGGTTCCTGTGTAAAGAAAGCTAATTGGGGAGGGCCTTCTCCTTCGAGATAATAAAGCGTTCCCTCTTCTTCAATGTCATCAAACGATAGAGGAGGAAGAACAGATTTTTTTTTATTGCTTTTTCCCTTAAATCCAGAGATCTTTGCGTATCGGCCTCGGCCTTCTAGAATGAAGGAAGCCCTTGGATTAAAATTGATTTCAATCCCCAATCCGCCGTGGATGCCGAACCCCGTGGCATGAGCTTTATGGTTGATAACATCCAGAGGATACCAAGAGGAGTAAAGTCTGTTTGAATAATTTGTGATAAAAAAAGAAGCACCACCATTTAGGTTGAAATGAATCAATTGGCTCATTGGAAGATTATAAAAGGCACCCAGCCGAATCGGATAAGCCGTGATCCTGGGAGAAGTTCCCATTTGGTTTTCATCGTAAGCATTGGGTTCATGAAAGAAAAGGCGGCTCTGCTGGGTGAGGTGAATATACCCAAAGCCGATCCCGACACCTAATTTTGGATTGAGATTGTACATAAGATCTGCAAAGACCTCAAATCCTGAGTCAAAGTTTTCAAACCGATCGTCCATGACAAATCCATAAGAGGAAATTAAATCAGAAGCTGAATCATAGAGTCCCTGATCTCCCTTTCTTATGTCTCCTCCATTGAAAAAAGCAGGTCCAGCTGTCATTTTCAGACTCAGTCCGATTCCTTCGAAAAATTCGGATTCTTCCTCCCAATAATTTAATTCCTCAACGATTTTCTTTCTCATCACGTCAACATCCTTGGAATTAATATATCCTATGGTCACAATTCCCTCTTCATCAGGACCAATAATGACCCGGAACCATTCATTGTTTTTTTCATAGGATTTCAAGACAAATCCTTTAGGAAGAGTGATCACAACTGTGCTCTCTGTGTCAGGAATCACATGAACGTCTGTTTCATCGTTTTTGACTTTAAGCTCCCATTCTGATGATTTTTGGCCCCAAGAATAGGGGCAAAAAATCAGGATACCTAACCCAAAGAACATCATGAAAATGATTATTTTTCTCATTTGGATATCCCTTTAAAGTTCTTATTTTTTATCTTTCAGGGTTATAATTTTTCAATCAATGAAGCTGGCTTCTTTTTCTCATGTTACCTATTATATTTTATTTATTATAGTGCTTACGCAAATAATTTACCAGTCTGACCGAGTCAAAAAAATGGAGACTCCTTATTCGAATTTGATGAGTTATCAGGGATAAATGTTCATATATCATCGCCTAAAAGTAATTCTAAAGCGATATTTGCTTGCCAGTTAGCCATTAGGCAAACTTTAGGAGCGATAAGGACGTCGTGTTCACTTGATTTGGCCTTTTCATCATAACAAACATGAAGGTTTCCAAGGTGTTCTGTTTTAATCCGATCACTTTGACCGTAACCAGCAACACCTGAAGCAGCAATGAGAGGAATAGACGGAAGATTCTCAAGGATTTCTTCGATAAAGGTTAATTTTGTCTCCGCATCATCTAAAGCTTCAATGATTATATCGGCTGTCGTAAACGGTAAATGCATTTGTCCTTGTTTTATCTTCAGTTGTACCGCATCTACAGTCACTTGTAGATTTATTCGATGAATATTTTCTTTGACAGCCTCGACTTTTTTCATACCGATTTGATCTAAAAAAAAGAATTGCCGGTTTAAATTACTCTCTTCAACAACATCAGAATCAACAATGATGATGTGGCCGATTCCTGATCGGGCTAATGTCACGGCTGCATTTGAACCAAGACCGCCAGCTCCAGCGATACCAACGATTTTTTGAGAAAGTATTTCTTGAATTTGCTTTATTTTCTGTTGGCTCATCAGTTTAGGGGTAGGATCTTTCAAAATTCTTAGATCCTCTTCCAGGATTTTTTTCTGATGATGGCAGTTTTAATTTTATTAATTTCCACCCTCTGAATGGCATTATTGCCATCATACATACAAAAAGCAAGTCTAGTCAAGAAGGAAGTTGATGATGACTCGAATACCGATGCAGCCTCTTCAAAGAGTGAGATTCTCAATCCTGTTTTACTCGAATCGATCATGCCCAGACAGAACGATCACGAAAAATATCTTATAAATTTTATTGATTTATCACACTGTAGAATAGTATGGTTAAATGTGTTCAATGAAAAAAAATATAAGGAGTTAAACTGAAATGAAAAAGAATTTTTGTTTTTTCCTCATGTTAATACTTTTTATTACGAGCATACAAATTTGGGCAGAATCATCATTGACATTAGAACAAATCTTGAGTCCGCCCTATCCCTGGGGTCTAGTATCTGCCCAAAAAGCTGATCGAATTGCCTGGGTATTTAATTCCCAAGGAGCTAGAAATATTTGGACTGCCGCAGCACCCGATTTTAAACCCGTTAACTTGACTCAATTTTCCCGTGATGAAGTCTTTGAAATCCCAGATATTAACATAACTCAAGATGGCAAAACTATTGTTTTCGTTAGAGGTGGCCGGCCGAACAGCGAGGATTGGGTTACAAATTCTGACAGTGATCCCGCTGGAAGAGAACAGGCTGTATGGGCCGTTCGAACAGACAGTCAAATAATGTGGAAACTTGCTCCGGGAAGAGATCCGGTTCTTTCTCCAGATGGGAAATGGGCTTTGTTGGTTAAGGACGGTCTGATCTATCGGGTTTCCTTATCTCTTCCTCCGGATCCTAATGAATTGCCGGAGAGTGAGTTGATGTTTAGAGCTGCCGGACAAAATGGATTTCCACAATGGTCTCCTGACTGTACAAAGATAGCTTTTGTCAGCAGACGCGGGGATCACAGTCTGATAGGTGTTTACCATATATTCAAAAGAAAAATCACATGGATTGCACCATCTATTGACCGGGACAGTGATCCTCAATGGTCTTCAGATGGGCAGAAAATCGCTTTTGTTCGCCAGCCAGGTCTTCAGTATGATGCCCCTTCTCGTTTCCGATATCGGGGACCCGCTGAGCTTGAAATCTGGATCGCGGATGCAGACAAAGGGACTGCCAGTAAGATATGGAGTTCTCCTAAAGAACAACCTCGTTTTTATTCTTTCCGAAACTTTGAGCTCACAGCTAATGATAGAATCCTATTTACAGCGGAAAATGAAGAATGGAATCATGTGTATTCTCTTCTTATTTCAGAAGGCAAACCGCTAGATCTGACACCTGGAGAAGGTTTTGTTGAACAATTGGGACTCAGCAGTGACGGACAAACTCTGTTTTTCAGCAGTAACCGAGCGGATATCCACGGACGACATATCTGGAAAGTCCCTACTTCAGGGGGAGAGATGGTTCAGCTAACCAAAAAAAATACCATCGGAACTTATCCAAAAGCTCTTGGTACAGGCAATAAGGTGGCTTTTCTCTATGCCACGGCTGTTTACCCCACTTCTATTGCTATGGTTCCTGCTGATGGAGGGAAGATCGAAATTGTCGCACCAGAGAAGTTTCCCGAGGAATATCCTGTTGATGATTTAGTTATTCCTGAACTGGTGACGGTCAAAGCTCCTGACGGGCTAGAGATTCCCTGCCAATTGTTTCTTCCCAAAGATGCTCAACCCGGTGATAATCGTCCAGGTTTGATTTATACTCACGGCGGTCCTATCCGCCAGATGCTCTTGGGATGGCATTATATGGAGTTCTATTCAGAGGCATACGGAATTAACCAGTACTTTGTCAACAAAGGTTATGTAGTGATATCGATCAACTATCGCAGTGGAATAGGCTACGGTCGTTCATTTAGGGATGCAGAGAATATTGGTATGCAGGGGGCGTCTGAATATCAGGATGTCTTGGCAGGGGCCCAATACCTCCAGAGTCGTCCAGAAGTCGATCCAAAAAGGATTGGGAAATGGGGCCTTTCTTATGGAGGGTACCTGACAGCCATGGCATTAGCTAGGAATTCAGACATATTTAAGGTGGGCGTTGACATGGCTGGTGTGCATGATTGGTCCCAATTGCGGAGTCGGCTTAATGAAAACATGCGCAAAACCGCATGGGAGTCATCACCGGTTGCCCATATTGAGACCTGGCTTTCTCCAGTTCTTTTTATTCATGGTGACGATGACCGTAATGTTCCTTTCCAGCAGACAACTGATATTGTACAAAAGCTGAGAGCAAAAGGAGATGTTCATATCGAACTTATGATTGCTCCTGATGAACCGCATGAATTTTTGCTTTATAAAAATAAGATGGAAGCCTACAAACGCACTTTTGAGTTTATCAATCGTTTTATTGGAAGGTAATGAAAACAGAATAATGGTGGAATAGATCTAAACTTATTGATAAATCACAATAAGGAAAGATTGAAAGCATCGCCGTTTTTTTATAAATAGATGAGATTAATTAAAAAGCCTTGAGTTATCATGAAAACATGAGACTGATTCATAGAATGGAGGTAGATAGTATGAAAAAAACTTTTGTGATGGTTGGTATCCTCCTTTTTACATTGACTGGCATAGGTATCCCTGCACAGGAAAAAAGGGCTATGACGGTGGACGATGCCCTGAATATGATCCAGGTAAGAAACCCTCTCATCTCTCCTGACGGGAAATGGGTGTTTTTCTCTCAGTCAGAACTCAGTTGGAGAGAAAACAAGCGACAGACAAAGCATTATATGGTATCAGCTGAAGGCGGGGATCCTTTTCAGTATATTGGAGAAGAGGGGGGAAGCGGCTTCCAGTTTTCTCCTGATGGAAGTTCATTGACCTTTAAGCGAAAAAAGGATGAGAGCCAGCAAATATTTTTGATGCGGACTTCAGGTGGAGAAGCAGTGCAGTTAACAAAACATGAAAACAGCATCGAAGACTATAAATGGGGGCCGAAGTCTCAGAAAATTTATTTCGTAGCAGAAGAACCTTTGAGCAAGGAAGAAAAAGAAGAACGAAAGGCCGGCACTGATTCTATATTTGTGGACGAAGGCCCGAATGGTCAAACTCAAGACAGCTGGGAGAATCTCTGGGTATTCGATCTGGAGACCAAAAAAGAAATTAGGCTGACCGAGGAAAAATTCATGCTGGGAGATTTTGATATTTCTCCTGACAATAAAAAGATTGTTTTGACAGCCCGGTATTCCAACAGACGCAATGATGGCTATAAAGACGAGGTTTATCTTTTTGACATTAGATCCAGAGAAATGAAACAATTGACTCATAATAATGCTCCGGAAAGCGGCTTAAAATGGGCGCCAGACGGAAAAACGATTGCTTATCTGGCTTCCAGCAATAAATTATGGCTTAACCGCAATGCTAAGATCTTTCTTATAGATGTAGAGAGCGGAGAACAACGCTTGCTGTCTCAAAAATATGAAGGATCCATAAGGAATCTTGCTTGGACATCAGACAGCCGAAATATTCTCTTCAACGGCCAACAAAGAACCAATTCCAATTTATATCGAATGGATGTTCAAAGCGGTGAATATCAAAATTTGACTGATGTATCCGGAAGCCTGCGGATAGGATCCTTTTCTCGTGATTGCAGCCGGATTGCTTATATCTTTTCTGATTATAATACTCCATCAGATGTGTATATGACTGAGGTGAATTCGTTTCATCCGGTGCGTCTTTCCCATGCCAATCCATGGGTGGAGAAGGAACTGCTGCTGGCCGATATGAGGCTTCTTCAGTGGGAAAGCGTCAAGGATTTTTCCATTGAGGGACTCCTTCATCTTCCTCCTGGCTATAAAGAAGGGCAGAAACTTCCCCTTATATTAAATATTCATGGCGGTCCTGCCGGCTGTTTCACGAACAGCTTTCGTGCTGATTATCACATCTATGCCGGCCTCGGTTACATTTCTCTCTCTCCTAATGTTCGTGGCTCCAGTGGATACACAGATCAGCTGCGCGAAGGGAACACAATCCAAGCTGGCGATGGTATCGGGCAGGGAGATTATCGGGATTTGATTAAGGGAGTTGACAGAGTTATTGCTCAGGGCTATGCGGATCCGAACAAACTAGCCCTGCGGGGTTGGAGTTATGGGGGTATTTTGGGAGGATGGACCATTACTCAGACAAAACGGTTTAAGGCAGCCTCTTTAGGTGCAGGGGTCTATGCTTGGCTCTGCGAATACGGTCCAGGATTCAATCATGATGTCCGGCTTTGGCATATTGGCGAGAATCCCTGGAAAAATCCAGATGCCTGGCTGAAACAGTCTGCTTTTACATACGTAGAAAACATAGTAACGCCGACTTTACTTATCCATGGCATGAAAGACACGACGGATACGGAATCTCAAAGTATGCTTTTCTTTACAGCACTTAAAGATATTGGGAAAGTTCCGGTTCGGTACATCCGGGTTCCCCGAGAGCCACATGGATTTCAGGAACCGCGTCACCAGAGAACCCGAACTATTGAAGAAATCAAATGGTTTCAAAAACATGTGCTGAATCAGGATTGGAAACCTTGGGTGAGGGAAAGCGAAGAGAAAGAAAGGGATAAAAAGGAAAAATAATGGCGTTAAATATTGATTTTGTAAGAAAACAGTTCCCGTCTCTTTCAGGAGAATGGGTGTTTTTTGATAATGCGGGGGGTTCCCAACCCCTTCAATCTGTTGTCGATAGAATAAGTGAGTACTTATTGACTTCAAATGTTCAATTGGGAGCCTCTTATGAAATATCGCAGCTGGCCGTAGAAAGAGTGAGAAGAGCTGCTGAGGCCATGTCCGAATTAGTTAATGCCCAAAAATCGTCTGAAGTTGTGATGGGTTCCTCGACTTCTTTATTGATGAGGATTCTTTCTTTATGCTTAGGTGAAACATTGGATCCAGAAGATGAGATTATTGTAACAAACAGTGATCATGAAGCCAACATAGGCCCATGGAGAAGTCTGGGAAAAAAAGGATTAAAAATTAAGGAATGGAAGATAAACAGAGATTCACTAAGGTTGGAATTGGAAGACCTGAAAAACTTAATATCCCATAAAACCAAATTGGTGGCGATCAATCATGTCTCCAATATATTGGGAACCATCAATCCCATTAAGGAAATAACAGAAATTGTCCATAAAAACAAGGCTCTGATCTGTGTGGATGGAGTGGCCTATGCCCCTCACCGTCTAATTAATGTTCAGGAATGGGACGTTGATTTTTATGCTTTCAGTTTCTATAAAGTTTATGGTCCTCATTATGCTTTACTTTTTGGAAAAGAGTCACTTTTAATGGATTTACCTGGAATCAACCATTTTTTTATTAAAAAAACAGATATCCCTCTTAAATTTCAACCTGGAAATATTAATTTTGAGTTGAGTTATGGAATGATGGGATTGTGTGACTATTTGAATGAATTCGCGCAAATTCATGGCCAAGTTAAAGGGAGCCATGATTTAAGGAAGAATGCATCTAAGACGTTTAGTATTATCAAATCGCATGAAGAAACCCTCAGCTCACGTCTTTTGAATTATTTGAACAATAAATCTAATGTCAAAATAATTGGGGAAAGAACTTTTGATGCTTTAAAAAGAGTGCCTACGATTTCATTCGTTGTTGATCAAATGAAAAGTGATTTCATTACAAAAGAGGTGGACAAACAAAAAATAGGCATTCGATACGGCCATTTTTATGCTAAACGCTTGATTGATGCATTGGAATTGGATAAACAAAATGGAGTGGTACGAGTCAGTATGGTTCATTACAACACATTGGAGGAAGTAGACCGTTTGATCAAAATTTTTGACAAAATATTTTAGAGTGAAACGGGATCTACCTGGATTATTCACAAGTCGAGGTTTAATGAAATTTAAGTTGAATGAGGCGACTTTGAAGGAAATGTCGTGAATTGTGAATGGTCAATAATAAATTGAGAAAACCATGGCCATTGACCATTTTCAATTGACTGCTTTTGGAAAGGATTTTGTCTATTGCTGAAACGAAATGAATCATGAATGTGTCGCCATTTTTTTGTGAATGGTTCAGATTAATTCTTGCATACATCAACATCAGAATATTATGATATTCAAGAAATTTCAAATTAAGACAGATTCAAATGATGGAGAGAAATCCATGAATAAGAGAAAATTAATTTTCATGTTTTCAGTCTTTTGTCTATTGTTTTTGCTTCCCTCTTATACAAATGGTAACTGCTTCACAATTCTAGTGGGAAAAGATGGTTCTGCTGATGGAGCTGTTCTTTTTGGACATAATGAACAGAACGGGGGGCGTAGAATTGTCAACTACCGATATATCCCCAGAATGAGATATCAGCCTGGAGCTGAAGTGATTCTCAGAAATGGGGGAAAATTGCCCCAAGTTGAGGAGACCTGGGCTATGTTATGGCTTCAGAATCCTGGAGTTCAGTTCGGTGATTCTTATTTTAATGAATGGGGGGTCGTGGTGTCTTCAGATGGTTGCTCCACCAGAGAAGATTCTAATAAAGAACTCATAAACAGAGGACAAATAACAGACGGAGGAATTGGCTACATGCTCAGGCGTTTGGTGGCTCAAAGGGCTAAAACTGCAAGAGAAGGAGTGAAGCTCGCAGGGGACCTGCTTAATCAATTTGGTTATACTTCTTCCGGACGTTCTCTCATCATTGCAGATCCCAATGAAGCCTGGGTTTTAGCTATAGCAAGAGGAAAACATTGGATCGCTCAGAAGTGTCCAGATGATGAAGTGGTTCTTCTTCCTAATATTCATATTATTGGGGCCGAGGCAGATATCAATGACACTGAAAATGTTTTGGCTTCACCCGGATTAGTGGAATATGCGGTTGAGAAGGGATGGTATGATCCTTCATCAGGAAAGCCTTTCAGCTTTAAAGAGGCTTTTTCATCGCCTCCCTATGAGAAAAGCTTCATGGGTAAGTATGGAGTTGACCCAAGACAATGGTACGCTCAGTGTATGGTTAAAGGGGAGGCCATAGATTTGAATGAAGTGAATGATCTTCCCTTTTCTGTAAAACCTAAGAACCTGATGACTGTTCAAAGCGTGGCAGATGTCTTGAGAAGTCATTTAGAAGGGACACCATTTGACACCACAGATCATTATCAACAGGGTTCCCCTCATAAGATAAAATCTGAAGCCGCTAGGATTTGCGGTTCGACCACTCAGGAAGGAGCCGTCTATCAATTGAGAAACTGGATGCCTCCGGAGATCGGATGTGTGGTTTGGCGGTCTCTTGCTGCACCTTGTTCCAGTGTTTTGACTCCATGGTATCTGAGTATGGATGAAATGCCTAACCATTATTATAAACCGAGTGACCTTGAGGAAGAGCTTGATTTAAACAAGCATTTTAATTATCCCGAACAAAGATTAGAGTTTGATCCGAATTTTGCTTTTGATGTGTTCAATGAGCTCGAAAATTTGGTAGATATTGATTATAAAAATGGGATCAAAATTGTCCGTTCTGAATGGGATTCGTTTGAGGAGCAGCAGTTTGCTGTGCAGCCTTTATTAGAAGAGACTGCCTTGAAAATCTATGAGAAAGATAAAAACTTGGCTAAGGATTTTCTCACCGATTATTCTTTATCAAGAGCCACTCTCGCCCTTAATAAAGCCAAACAGCTGGTCAATAAGTTGAAGATGATTTATTGGAAAAATTAATCTGCTTTAAAAATTCTGAGCAGATCAGAGTGGATCAATAAAGAGATAAATCATAGAAATTTTTCCCATTTTTTGATATGTTATAATTTTATGGATTTATATAGTTTGTATTTTTATATGCTTCCAAAAAGTGATTAAATTTACCTTTTCATCCAAGGAGGAAAAATGAATATGAAAAAGATGTTCGTCCCAGTTTTAGTGCTGGGAATTATTATGGTATTAATCCAGACTATTCCTTCAATAGCTTACAAAAAACAAGATGAGACCGAACCTATATACATACCCAAGCAGGTCAAGGCTGAATTAGAAAAAGGAATTGAAAACCGCAGACCTCGTCTGGACATTCCCTTTGAAATATTTGAGAATCTTTATCTCCCTGCCCGTCAGAACTTGCACAGCATTTTTCTTTTCAGAGCCCAAAATTCAGATCTTGGTTTTGTTCCTTTTTCTCAAGCTTCAGAGGCAGGATCAGAAAAAAAAGAGGAAAGCCAGGAAACCGTTGAGGAATCCAATCTTCTTCTAGCAGATCTAAACGCTTTTTTATGGTTTCATCAATTGAATGGAGACCAGAACAAAGAAGTTTATGTTCCGGTTAAGATTCAAGTAGAGAAAGATGATTATGACCCTGAAGAGGAATTTATGTATTCGGTTGGATATCCCCTTCCTCCAGGAAAATATCTGCTAGCCATGGCTGTTACATCCAAAGACCTTCAGAAGATAGGCACTCAATACTTTGAATTCGAACTTCCTGCACCGGAGAGTTTTACGGATAATCTAGGGACCTCCCCTGTTTTTTTTGTTCGTGAAATTGAGAAGATGGATTCGGCAGAGACCATAACTAAAATCCATAAAGAGTTTTTCACTTATTCTGTTTTGAAAATAAAGCCAGTTCTCCAGAATGTATTCACTCAAGGGGATTCCCTGGATGTGTTTTTCTATATATTCGGAGCTCAGCCCAACCCTGAAACGAATAAATACAACTTGAATGCTTATTATGAACTGATTCAAGACGGGGAAGTCATCGTCCGCTATGCCGAAGGGTCCTATGAGGCACCTATCATTTCTCAGCCGCTGCGCCTCCAAAAAACCGTTTTGATCCAGAAAAAAAAAGGTGACGAAGTTATTGAGGAGAAAAAAGAGACAAAAGATATAGAACCCGGCGATTACACCTTTGTGATTTATCTTAAAGACAATATATCCGGGAAAAAATTAGAAAAGAAAGTCGATATAAGTGTCGAAGATTCTAAAAAATAAAGTCCAATCATCTTCTAATTGCTTCTGATAATTAAAGTTGTTGTTTAATTCATTTAAGTGATACCATTAGAAAAAATAGAAGTTAATAATATTTCATAGAAGGAGATTGATGAAATAGAATGATTATTCCAACAAAAATGTTTTTTACAAAGGGGCTAGGAGTGCACAGAGAACAGCTTCAGTCATTTGAATATGCCTTAAGAGAAGCGGCTATAGAGAAGTTCAATATTGTCCTTGTATCAAGTATTTTTCCTCCTAAATGCAAGTTAGTCTCAAGGAAAGAGGGTTTGAAAGATCTTAAACCAGGACAAATTGTTCATTGTGTAATGGCAACAAACTCTACTCGGGAACCTGATAGAGTTGTTACCGCTTCTGTAGGCCTAGCTCTCCCAACAGATGAAAAAACTTATGGATATATCTCAGAGCATCATTCATTTGGGGAAAGCGCCAAAAAAGCAGGGGATTATGCTGAAGATCTGGCTGCTTCTATGTTAGCAAGCACATTTGGAATAAAATTTAATGTAGATGAAGCATGGAATGAGAAAAAGCAGGTTTTTAAGATGAGCGGAAAGATTGTTAAAACAAGAAATACCACAAAATCTGCAAAGGGAGATAAAAACGGGAATTGGACTACTGTGATTGCAGCCGCTGTTTTTATAAGTGAAGATATCTAAACTGACCGATTCATAAAAAAATGGCGATGTTTTCATGATTAATTTATTTTCAGCGATCGGCTTGTGAATAATCCAGGATAAATTTGAGTTTTGTAGAAAAGTTGATAGGCATAACAAAACGAATAGAAGAGGAGAAGTTTAAAAGTTATTTTTTGTATCTATCCTGATTCGAAAATAGTCAGAAAATCTTGAAGTATAAAGGATAGAGTCATGAGAAAACATGAGAATTTTTCTGATGGATTTGATAAAGGCTTAGAACCTCTGAAACCTTTAGATATTGGGACATGCGGGAGTGCTCTTGAATTAATCAGACAGATGAAAGACACAGCCTTTGGAGGGAGAGCTTTAGGGGAAGCTCATGAAGTTCTTTATAGAATGATTACAGATCCGGATTGTTTTGTGGTAGGCACTTTTTCAGGGGCAATGACCATCGCAAAAATGGGATTATTGGTTTGTGAAATGATAGATAGGAAGATGCTGGATGCCGTTGTTTCCACAGGGGCTCTGATGGCCCATGGATTTGTGGAATCAGTGGGGTATACTCATTTCAAATGCGATCCTACTGTCGATGATTGGGATTATTACAAGTCAGGATTTAATAGAGTCTATGATACCATTGAATTAGAAAAAAACCTGGATGATATAGAAAAAATAATAAGAGAGGTCTTAAAATCTTGGAATGCCAAAAGTCCTTTATCGAGTCAAAAATTTTGCAAAGAGTTGGGAAGATATCTTTTAAAGACGACTAAAGGAAGGGGCATATTGAAATCTGCAGCGATGAAGAATGTTCCGGTTTACATACCCGCATTCACTGATTCTGAGCTTGGGATTGATGTGGGAGTTTTTCGAAGAAGGCAGAAATCAAATCAGGAGCCTGTGATTACTTTTGATCCCTTCCTGGACATGGATGATTACACAGAAAGGGTCTTGAAAAGCAAAAAAATAGGTATTTTCACGATTGGCGGTGGGGTGCCTAGAAATTGGGCTCAACAGGTTGCGCCTTATATAGATATTATTTCCCATAAATTAGGAAAGAGACTGCCTCAAAAGAGATTCAAATACGGAGTCAGAATATGTCCGGAGCCAGTACATTGGGGAGGCCTCAGTGGTTGTACTTACAAAGAAGGGGTGTCATGGGGGAAATTTATTCCAAAAAGGAAAGGGGGAATGTGGGCCGAAGTTATTGCTGATGCCACTATAGCATGGCCTTTACTCTTAAGATCAATCATTGAAAGATTAGACTCTGATAGATGATTAAACAGTTCGGAGGTTTAGCCAAAAAAGAGTTTTCCAATTACAGGAATTCAGAAATCGTGATTTTGCCTGTCCCTTATGATGGGACGAGCTCCTGGATAAGAGGTTCTTCTCAAGGGCCGACCGCCATTATTGAAGCTTCTGAATATTTAGAACTTTATGATATTGAAACGAAAGGCTGTGTCTATAAAAAAGGAATTCACACATTACCTCATTTGAATGTAAGGAATAGAGATAAACCTGAATTTGTGATTGATAAAGTTGAATGTGAAGCCAAAAAACATTTGGATAAATTAATCGTTATGCTGGGGGGAGAACATTCCATAACTACAGGGCTCGTCAGAGCTCTAAGAAGGAGATATCCTAAATTTTCTGTTTTACAGCTGGATGCCCATACGGATTCAAGAGAAAGTTATCAGGGAAGCCTCTACAGCCATGCTTCAGTGATGGCAAGAGTGAGGGAAATTTGCCCTCTTGTCCAGGTAGGGATAAGGAGTGTGGCGGAAGAAGAAATCCATTTGGTTGATTGGGGGCAAATATTTCTAGCAAAAGATATTCATGATCATGATAAATGGATGGAAGATGCTGTAAAAAGGATTGACGGAAGAGTCTATATAACCATTGATGTGGATGTTTTTGAAACATCCCTTATGCCGAGCACAGGTACTCCAGAACCGGGGGGATTGGGATGGTATAGAGTCTTGAAATTTTTAAAGAATGTTGCAAAAAATAGAAAAGTAATTGGATTTGATGTGGTGGAGCTGTGTCCAAATCAAAAAAACAAATCGCCTGATTTTCTGGCGGCCAAATTAATCTATAAACTTTTAAGTTATATATATTATTAGGGAGAAAAACATTTCTTTAGGAGGAATTGAATGGTTGATTATAGTCAAAAAGTCATAAGAAAAAGATATGTCTTGGTTACTTATTTAGGGGTAATCCTAGTTCTTTTTATGATTTCACAGGGTTTTACTCAGGTGATTAGTTCTGATATATATAGAGTCCTTCGCTACCGAACAATCGGGCCTCCGGGAAACCGAACATCCGCTGTGGTCGGCGTCCCTGGAGATTTCCTTGTTTGTTACATTGGAGCTTCCTCTGGAGGAATATGGAAGTCCACAGACGGCGGGGAGCATTGGGTTCCCATATTTGATGATCAACCAGCCCAATCTATAGGAGCGATATCTGTCGCGCTATCTGATCCCAATGTTCTCTGGGCAGGGACTGGAGAAGCTTTTGTCCGAAGCAATATTTCCATAGGAAACGGCGTTTATAGATCAACTGATGCTGGGGATACCTGGGAACACATGGGTCTTGATAAAACAGGAAGAATCGGAAGAGTAGTTATAGATCCTAGAGATCCTGATATCGTTTTTGTGGCAGCTATGGGACATTGTTATGGACCGCAAAAAGAAAGAGGCGTGTTTCGAACCCAAGATGGAGGGAAAACATGGAAACAGGTCCTTTTTGTTGATGAGAACACAGGATGTTTTGAAATAGCCATGGATCCAAATAATCCCAGAATATTATTTGCGGGGATGTGGCCTCTTATCATTAGGACCTATGGCAGAGAAAGCGGAGGACCCAATGGAGGCATCTGGAAATCAACAGATGGAGGTGATACTTGGAAGAGACTCACAGGGCACGGGCTTCCAGAACCTCCCATAGGCAAAGTAGGTATAGCCATAGCGCCCAGTAACTCAGAAGTCGTCTATGCCTTAATAGAAACAGGACATCCCAACAGGGGAGTACTGTGGAGATCGAATGATGGAGGTAAGAATTGGAAAATCGCTAGCTACAACAGAATCTTGAATGAAAGACCGCATTATGCCTCCAGAGTCATGGTTAATCCGGCAGATGAGAATGAAGTTTATTTTGCAGCCAACAGTCAGAGCCGGACTTTAGATGGGGGATACACCTCAGAAACAGTCCCATGGGGCGGAGATTGTCACGACATGTGGGCAGATCCTAAAAATCCTGATCGACTGATGATCAGTAATGACGGCGGTGCGATGATCACTCTAAACAGAGGAAAATCCTGGAAGTGGGTCACTCTTCCTATTGCTCAGATGTACCATGTGGCTGTCGATAACCAGGTTCCTTATTATGTTTACGGAGGCCGTCAGGATGGAAGCGCCTATAAAGGGCCCAGCACAGGGTCTTTCAGCAGATGGGGAAGCTATAATTCTCTCTGGGAAGAAACAGCCGGAGGAGAGTGTGGGTTTGTGATCCCGGATCCGGTCAATCCTGATATTGTATGGGGAGGAAGTTATAACGCTGACCTTCAGAGAGCTAACTATAAGACAGGTCACATCAACACAGTTCATGTCTGGCCTGAGTCCATTTATGGTTCTCATGCAGCGGTGGTGAAGTATCGTTTTAACTGGACTTTTCCCATTCACATATCTCCTCACGATCACAATAAAGTCTATGTGGGAAGTCAATATGTGCATATG
Source organism: uncultured Eubacteriales bacterium (assembly GCA_964599635.1). GTDB lineage: Bacteria > Acidobacteriota > Aminicenantia > Aminicenantales > Aminicenantaceae > WJMT01. The sequence goes on from CAZRGM010000039.1 coordinate 233,177, forward strand.
ACAAAAACTGGTGGAAGAAGCTGGGAATTGATAAGTCCTGACCTTACCACAAATGATCCAACCAAAATGGGGCCATCAGGAGGACTCACAAGGGATAATTTGGCTGTGGAATACGGATGTTGTGTGTTTGCCATTGCTGAGTCACCTGTTGAGGAAGGATGTATTTGGGTTGGAAGCAATGACGGATTGGTGCATGTGACCCGAGATAATGGAGAATCCTGGACAAATGTAACAAAAAATATCCCTGATTTGCCAGAATGGGGGACTGTGAGCAATATTGAGCCTTCTAAGTATGATTCGGGATCAGCATACATTACAATTGATTTTCACCAGATGAACAATCGGGACCCTTTTGTTTATAAAACAGAGGATTATGGAAAAACTTGGAAATCTATAAGCTCTGATATCCCAAGGAGTGTTTTCAGTTATGCCCACTGGATTCATGAGGATCCTGTAAGAAAAGGGATGCTTTATCTAGGAACTGAAAATTCAATATATATTTCCTTTAACGATGGTCAAAGTTGGCTTTCTCTTCAGAACAATTTGCCTCAGGTTCCTGTTCATCACATGGTGGTTCAGAAGGATTTTAATGATCTGGTCGTGGCTACATACGGCAGAGGGTTCTGGATCATGGATGATATATCTCCTCTGCAGCAGTTGGATGAAGAAGTTTTAAAGGAAAATATTTATCTTTTTAATCCAAAAGATGTTTACAGGATTCACAGCCGGGCTGGAGGCCTAAGGGTTTTTCCGCGAGCTTATATAGATTATTACATTAAAGAAAATAAGGCACAAAGAGTGAAAGTTGAAATATGGGATGAGGAAGGTCATTTAGTTAACACCCTCAATGGAACCAATCATGCAGGAATAAATCGAGTGATATGGAACCTGAGCCATTATCCTGCAAGGAGTGCTAAGCTGAGGACAAAGCCCCCTGGAAATCCTCATGTGGTGGAAGAAAAAAGATTTCTTGAAAGCTGGGAAAAAGAAGGATGGTATCCCATATTAAGCTGGGGCACTGGAGGGGGATTCAGAGGATTCCTGGCAGCTCCTGGAAAATATACAGTCAAGGTGATCACAGATGGAGAAGAGCTATCTAGAGAATTGACGATTATTAAAGATCCAAACTCGGAAGGAACGGTTGATGGAATCAAAGAACAGGTTAAAATGCAGAAAGAAATCCGGAATGATCTTAATGAAGTCACAGAAATGATCAACAAGATTGAATGGATGCGAAGACAGCTTTATGATCTAAAAGATGTCATAATGCAGGAGAACCGGAAAGAGACTGCATCAGAAGCCATGAAGTTTGATCAGAAGCTTCGTCAAATTGAAGATGAGCTTTTCCAGCCAATTTTAGCAGAAGGAGACTCAAAGTCGTTCAGATATCCTAATAAGTTATACTGTAAACTTTCTGTTTTAGCAGGAGATTTGGCAGGGAGTGTTGATTTTGCCCCAAACAAACAGCAGCAAGAAGTTTATTTAGTTTTAAGAACAAGACTTGAAGCACAGAGAAGATTGTTTCAAAAAATGTTGGGTGATGATTTACCGCTGTTTAATTCGTATCTGGAAGAGAAAGGTCTCGCAGGAATCATATGTCCAAAGCCAAATAAATAAATTTTGATCTTTAACCGCCCAGCTTTTTAGTCATTCACCTGGCCGGCTTTTTTCCATTTTATCATTTTATAAACGACTAAATAGTTAAGAATGCTTTGGAAATAATTAATGATAAAAATAACAAGAGATAACCACTTGACTTTATACTCTAAAAAGTATATTTTAAAAAAAAATCCGCAACATATAGTATGGATTTCTAAATATAAGAGTTAAATGATCGAACAAGAAAGACGGAAATATTTTCGTTTTGGTTGCAGTTGTTTTGGAGAGGCGAGGTATCATAATAATTCAGTCGAGAAAATATCCATTAAGAATATTTCCTATGAAGGGATGAAAATAATCACAAGCAACAGAGAATTGGCTGTGGGAGAAAATATAGAAGTTAGAGTTGATCTTCCTGGGGAGAAAGTTTTCCCCCTTGTCTCAGGAAGGATAAAGTGGATCAACGCAGAAGAAGTAAGTACTGAATTGGGTCTGCAGTTTGACTCTATGGACAAAGTTAAGAGAAGAGAACTTATCGATTATGGATTTTCTGTTTGGCGGGATCGCATGCAGTATAAACATTGATTCCCTCATTTTTTAACAATATCCTGATTTTCCACAAATAATATTTTTATTTTATGATATAATCATGAAATAAATTTAGCAGAAATGTCACCAAATCAAAAGGGAAAAAATGAATAAGAAAGTTCTATTTTTATCTTCATTTTTGCTGCCTTTGTGTTTTTCTTTGATTTTTGGCTTTCAATTAGATCCTGAAAAAGTCAAAAACCACAAAGAATGGGAAATATTTCTAAAATCTGCTGAAATAACTGGGCATGAAAATATTGGAGAAGGAATCACTAAACCCAAGAAATTGTTTTTAAAGAGGGGGGAAATAAAAGAATGCGGTGTTTGGAAAAATCCAGAAGGAATTCAAAAGGGATTTAAAGACGAATGGAGATATGAAATTGCTGCATATCAAATGGATAAGCTTTTGGGTCTGGGTATGGTTCCTCCAACGGTTGGAAGAAGATTCAGGGGAAGGAAAGGTTCTCTTCAGTTATGGGTCCAACTTGAGATCAATGAGCTGGACAGAATTAAAAAGGGAATTGAAATTCCAGAGGAGAAAAAAGAGGCATGGGAAAAATCGATATTCCTCGCTAGAGCTTTTGATAATTTGATTGGAAATATAGACCGAACACAGCAAAATATCAGATATACAAAGGACTGGCGCCTTATCTTAATTGATCATTCACGGGCTTTCCGCACAAAAAGAATATACACAGACCAGCTTATATATGGCAAACATGGCCTAAGAAGCACGATGTTGTTTTCAAAACTTCCTAGAAAATTTTATGAAAGAGTGAAGTCTTTGAGCTACGATAAAATAAAAAAAGTTACTGAGGGATATTTGAATTTTTATGAGATTGAAGCTATACTGGCAAGAAAAAAGCTTCTTGTCAAAGAGGTGAAAGAGATGATCAAAGAAAGAGGAGAAGAAGATGTCCTTTATTAGCCTGGAGTGTTCCTCAATATTCTGAAATAATACTGGCTTGTAAATCATCCGAGTTGATATTTTTAGCATCCATGTTGTTTCATGTTTATTGACATAGAGTTGATGATTTTGTATAAAAATTATTTAAAAAAACATTTTTTTGATTCTTCAGTTTTGAGAGATGAAGGAGAAACAGATGATAAAGATTAAAAACTTGACCAAATATTACGGTGATTTATGTGCTGTGGATCATGTAAGTTTTGATGTAAAAAAAGGTGAAATATTAGCTTTATTAGGACCAAATGGTGCTGGGAAGACGACTATATACAGAATCATTACAGGATATTTAAGACCGACCTCAGGAAGTGTCGAAGTGATGAATTATGATATTCACAACCATATGATAGAAATAAAAAGTAAAATAGGATATCTTCCTGAATCTGCTCCTCTTTACATGGATATGTTGGTCTATGATTATTTGGATTTTGTTGCCAACATAAGGGGGATACAGAAAGAAAAAAAAATAGGCCATATCAAAGAACTCAGCAGTCTCTGCGGACTCAACGAAGTCATGCACATGAATATCTATGAGCTTTCAAAGGGGTATCGACAAAGAGTAGGGATTGCTCATGCATTGATGGGAAATCCTGAAATATTAATCTTGGATGAACCCACAGCCGGATTGGACCCTAATCAGATTGTAGAGACTAGAGAAATTATAAAAAGAATTGGGAAGAAAAAAACCATTATTTATTCCACCCATATCCTAAGTGAAGCTGAATCAACCTGTGATAGGATTGTGATTATCAACGAAGGTAAAATAGCGGCAGACGATTCTTTGGATGGGCTGAGGGAATCTTTAAAGGAAGATTCGTTTGAAGATATTTTCATGAAATTAACCAAAGGGAATCAAAAATGAAGAATGTGAATCATATTTTCAAAAAAGAATTTAGAGCTTATTTTATTTCTCCGATTGCCTACATTGTTATTTCTGTTTTTCTTGTCATCATAGGATGGCTGTTTTTTTCTACATTTTTTCTTGAAAAACAGGCTAATCTGACCAGATTTTTTTCTCTTCTTCCGGTAACTTTTGCATTCATCATTCCAGCGGTGACCATGCGCCTTTTTTCTGAAGAAATAAACATCGGTTCGTATGAACTTTTGATCACACTTCCTGTCTCATTTAGAGATATTATTCTGGGGAAGTTTTTAGCCGCGGTTGCGTTTGTTTCCATCATGTTAAGCCCGACTCTCCTTTATGCCATTTCAACCTCTCTTATCGGGGATCTGGATTGGGGGCCAGTCATAGGAGGATATTTGGGAGCCATATTATTAGGAGCTAGTTTCAGCTCAGTGGGACTTCTGTCATCTTCTTTTACAAAAAATCAGGTCATTGCTTTTATCATAGGGATGGCCATTTGTTTAAGTCTGACTTTATTAATTGATTTTGTTTTGTTTTTTATTCCAAATGCTTTCGTGGGCTTTTTTCAATATTTGAGTGCCAATCATCACTTTCAAAATATTGCTAAAGGAGTCCTTGATTTAAGGGATATTCTATACTTTATTTCACTTTCATTTATTGCACTTTATGCAACCTATTTAGTCATCGAAGGAAAAAAATGAGGAGTCCAGAATGGAAAAAGTAAAAATTAAATCTAATTATTATAAATTTGGTCTGTACTTAGTGATAACAGTGCTTATCAATCTGATTGGATTGAAATTTTTCTTTAGGATAGATCTTACCGAAAATAATCTTTATTCTTTATCTAAAGCCAGCAAAGAAGCTGTAGCCACCTTGAGAGAACCTTTAACCATAAACATATTTTTTTCAAAAAACCTTCCAGCGCCTTATAACAACATTGAATCTTATCTGCATGATCTTTTAGAAGCTTATGCTTTGCATTCCAATGAATATCTTAGTTATCGTTTTTTTGATGTGACAGCCAAAGAAGGAGATTTAAGTGAGCAAGCGGAGGAGAACCGAAAAAAAGCTCAGGATTATGGCATATACCCTGTCAATGTTCAGAAAATAGAACAAGACGAGGCTAAGCTCCAGCGTGCTTATATGGGAATGGTTTTTATTCATGGGGATATCATAGAAAAAATACCAGCTGTTGCATCCACGGAAAGGTTGGAATATAAAATCACAACCACAATACAGAAAATGAATAATAAAATTTCAGCTCTCCTAAATCTGGATGAAAAAATTAATGTAAATCTCATAAAATCTTCCTCTCTGAAGGATATTGCTGAAGAAGTCGGAATGGAGGGGCTGGATGACCTAGCCAATAAGATCAATGACATTGTGTCTGAACTCAATACCAAATTATATGGTCAATTGACATTTAAATATATGGATCCCAGCGTGGAACAGATTTCAGAAGAAGATATGACAAAATACGAACGATTTACGCTTCAATGGCCTGAAATAAAAGGAACTGATGGGCAGGTGATAAAAGCTGGTCAAGGTCTGGTTGCTCTTGGGATTGAATATAAAGATCGATCTGTGGAAAGAAATTTATTTGACCGAAGTCTCAACCTGACCAGCAGAGGACTGCAAGAAAGTTTTTCCCTTATTGAAGAAGACGCCATAAAAAGTTTCATAGAAGAGAATGTGGACAATGTTATAAATATCCATGAAGAGATTGGATACCTTGAGTCTCATTCCACATTGAATTTATCCTATTCCCTTCCTCCCAAATTTCAGGGGATGCAGCAGCAGGCCGGATCCCTGAACAATTTTAATTCTCTATTGGGAGATAATTACAACATAAACAGAATTGATTTAAAGAACGAAGAGATTCCAGAGAGTATTGATACTCTCATCATTGCAGGGCCAAAAGATGAATTTTCAGACTGGGAACTCTTTCAATTAGATCAATTTCTCATGAAGGGAAAATCTTTGGCTCTTTTTATAGATTCTTTTAGTGAAGTTCAACAGGGGCAAAGCCAGATGCATGGAATGAGACAGCCTATGTATATGCCAATCAATACCAGGCTAGGAAACTTGTTGGATCATTATGGTCTTAAAGTCGGAAAATCATATGTTTTAGACGAGAAATGTTATGTAAGTCGAGATCAGAGAATGGGAGAAACTCCTATTTATTTTGCTCCGGTTATAAAGAATGAGAATATTAATCATAAATTTGATTTTTTAAAAAACATTAAAGAAATCATCATGATCCAGGTTTCCCCCTTATCATCTGATGAAAAAAAGATCAAAGAAAATGGTATTGATTTAGAACCATTGATTTCAAGTTCAAAGCGGTCTTGGACCATGTCTGGCCAAATTAATTTAGACCCTCTGATGATAAGGCCTCCTGAAGATCATGAAAAGATGGAAAGTTTTCCTTTGGTTTATCTCGCAGAAGGGAATTTTCAAAGTTATTTTTCTGATAAAGAAATCCCGGAAAAACCAAAAGAAGAATCTGAAGACGAAGAAGAGAGCAAAGAAGAGAAAAAACAGGAAAAGAAAGAAACGGAAGAGGCCCCTTTAAAATCAGGGAAGGGAGTCATTAAATCAGGAAGGTCTGGAAAATTGTTTCTCATAGGATCATCTGAAATACTCAAGGATAATTTATTTGATGAAAGCGGGGAAGGGCCTAATGCCCAGTTTGTTTTAAACTCCATTGATTATTTAAACAAAAGAGATGAAATTGCAGTTATGAGAAGTAAAAATCAAAAATTCAATCCTTTAAAAGATACCAAGCCCATCACCCGAAGTTTACTTAAAATTGTCAATATAGGAGGTCTTCCCGCGCTCTTTATCCTGTTTGGAATTTTCGTTTGGGTCAGACGTAAAGCCAAGAAAAAAATGATTAAGGCTGTTTTTTCGAATCAAAAATAGTTTCTGGAGGAACTCAATGAAGTTACAAAAAGAATACATTATATTAACTGCGGTTATTTGCATTTTGGTTTTAGTTCTTATTGTGAGCTCAGGAAAAAATAAAATGTCTTATAGCCTTCCGAAACTGGATAAAATTGAATCAGATTCTATCAGCCAATTTGAAATCAACCATAAAGAGAAATCCATTTTGATCAAAAGAAGCCAAAATGACTGGCTTATAATGCCTCAGCAATATAAGGCAGATTCAGATAAAATCAATGGGATGCTGGAGGTCATTGGAGATTTGACTTTAACTGAACTTGTTTCAGATAAAAAAAATTACAGTCGATATGAATTAGATGAAGAAAACAGAATTCAGGTCAAAGCATTCAGTCATGGAGAAATAATCAGAGAATTTTACATAGGCAAAGCATCCCCCACTTACAGTCATACTTACATAAGAACGGCAGATAGACCTTCTGTTTTCCATGCCAGAGATTCCTTCAGAAGTACTTTTGAGCTGGATATTTCAGGGCTCAGAGATAAATCAGTTATGGAATTTAACAAGGAGGAAATAACAGGATTGAGCCTTAAAGGGGAATTTGGTTCACTTGAATTTCAAAAAGAAATAAGACAAATTGAATCGGATAAAAAAGAACAAAAAGGGGAGGAAGAAAAAGGAATCGATCCTCCTGGAAATGAAGAGATCTGGTTGACAAAGGATGGACAAGAAGCTAAAGCCGATGAGATCAATTCACTTCTATCAAAATTATCTAGTTTAAATTGTGATTCTTATATGGATGAAAAAGAAAAAGAGAACCTCAAGAATCCAGTTTATACCATTATTGCTAAGGGGACTAAAGATTATAAGCTCTCTATATATGAAAATAGGGAAGAAGAAGATGAATACCCCGCCTTGTCATCTGAGAATGATTATCCCTTCCGACTCACCAAATGGATAACTGAAAGCTTGATGAAAATGCCTGAGGATATTCTTAAGGAACCAACCGAAGGTTGATTCTTTGAAAAACAATCAGTTAATGAGGGATTTTTTTCTGCCGGGATGATTAAAGAAAAAATTTCAGGGATCATCCCATAAGATTTATGGAAATAACCAGATATATTGATTTTGCTCCTCGATTTTCGGGTAAAGATGCTGAGTTTATCTCTAGAGAACTGTATGGAATGGATGTTTTTGTTCAGCCGCTTCCCAGTGAAAGAGATCAGAATTTTTTATTAAAAGATAAAAAGTCGGGGAATAAGTATGTTCTTAAAATATCAAATCAGAAAGAAAAGAAAGAGATCCTTGAGCTCCAAAATTCAGCTATGGAAAGGATCGGTTTGTTTTTGAATACCTCTTCATGTCCTCAAATATGTTTGACTGCTAGCGGAAAAAAGACAGAAAAAATGAGAAATAAAAACAGGGAATCTCATTTTGTTCGTCTGGTTACTTACATTGAAGGGGTGCCTTTAGCAGAAGTCCGCCCCCATTCACCAGGCCTTCTTCGGTCAATCGGAAGATTTATCGCAAAGATTGATCAAGTCCTCAAAGAATTTTCCCATCCTGCAGCCAAAAGGGATTTTTACTGGGATCTGCAGAAAGGCCCAGAAGTTATCAAAAATTTTAAAAGTTATATAAATGACCCGGATGAGCTTGATTTGATCAATTATTTCCTAAATAAATTTCATTCCCAAGCTTCTCCTATTATTTCGGAATTGGGAAAAACAATCATCCATAATGATGGAAATGACTATAACATTCTTATTAGCCATCCTGATAAAAAAGACTCAAATCAAAAAAAAGCATATGGAATAATTGATTTCGGGGACATGGTTTATTCCTATACAATGGGAGATATTGCGGTAGCTGCTTCTTATGTCATGATGGGCAAAAAAAACTTTTGGGAGTCTGCTTCTTATCTGATCAAAGGATATAATGAAATTATAAAAATTTCAGATAAAGAGCTTGAAGCCATTCATCATTTTATTTATTTGAGACTCTGTATGAGTGTGGCACTCTCTGCATTTCAAAAAAAACAGTATCCTGATAATGAATATCTATCCATATCAGAAAAAAAATCCTGGGAGCTTTTAAAAAGAATAAGAGAAGGTAAGATCAATCCGGCTCATTTTTTTTGAAGCGATCATGAATCAACCAGGTTAGGAAATAAGATGGATAAACGGAAAACACTTCAATTGAGGAAAAAGTATATAGGACCGTCCTTGAGATTGTCTTATAAAAAACCCATAAAAATTGTCAGAGGATTTATGCAGTATCTATATGATGAGAAAGGCCAAAAATATCTAGACGCAAGAAATAATGTCCCCCATGTGGGGCACTGCCATCCAAAAGTCAATGAAGCGGCTCGCAAGCAGATGTGTATGCTCAATACAAATACAAGATATCTCCATGATAATCTTGTTTTATACGCCCAAAAGCTTTCTGCCAAAATGCCTGAGCCACTAAAAGTTTGTTATATAGTCAATTCAGGAAGTGAGGCTAATGATCTGGCTCTCCGAATGGCTTGGAATTACACTCAAAAAAAAGATGTGATGGTGGTAGATCATGCCTACCATGGAAACTTGAGTTCTCTTATAGACATCAGTCCTTATAAATTCGATGGGAAAGGGGGGAAGGGAGTTCCTCCCTATGTTCATAAAGTCAATATTCCAGATGGTTTTAGAGGAGAGTACAAATATTCAGATCTTATGGCCGGGAAAAAGTATGCGGATCATGTGAAGGATGTTATAAAAAGGATGCAGAATGAGGGGAAAGGATTGGCTGCCTTTATTGCTGAATCTTTAATGGGGTGTGCCGGACAAATTGTTTTTCCCGAAAGTTATCTCAGATATGCCTATAAATATGTCAGAGAAGCAGGAGGAGTCTGTATCGCTGATGAAATCCAGATAGGTTTTGGAAGAGTCGGGACTCATTTTTGGGGATTTGAAACCCAGAATGTATTGCCTGATATTGTGACTCTTGGGAAGCCCATCGGGAATGGGTTCCCTTTAGCTGCAGTCATTACCAGTCCAGAAATTGCTGAAGCCTTTGACAATGGAATGGAGTATTTTAATACTTTTGGAGGGAATCCGGTTTCATGTGCTGTGGGAACGGCTGTTTTGGAAGTGATTGAAAAGGAAGATTTGATAGAAAATGCACAGGTAACGGGAAAATACTTTAAGGAAAAGCTTGAAGAATTAAAGAACAAGTATTCCCTTATAGGTGATGTCAGAGGGATGGGACTCTTTCTGGGAGTGGAATTTGTCCAGGATAGAAAAATGCTGACTCCGGCTACAGAACAGACTGAATATATTGTGGAACGAATGAAAGAGGAAAGAATTCTTGTCAGCAGTGATGGCCCTTTCCAGAATGTTCTGAAGATTAAACCTCCTATGGTTTTTAATAGAGAGAACGCTGATTTTTTTGTATCCAAACTTGAGCAAATTCTAGCAGAGGATACGGTTTAACATGAATGAATTATGGCAAAAGACCCTTTTCTTTTAACCAGGAGTCATTAAATATACTACTGAGATATCTATTGGCTGAATCTGGAAATATGGTTATTATTCTGGCAGGTCTATCAATTTCTCGGGCTAATTTAAGAGAGGCCCAAATGGCAGCTCCGCTAGAGCCTCCAGCAAGGATGGCTTCTGTTTCTGCAATTTTTCTTGTCATTTCAAAGGCAGTTTTATCAGTAATTTGGTAAATATCATCGATAACTGAAAAATCAACACATTTAATAAGAAATTCATCACCCAGTCCTTCGAGTAGGTAAGGGGAAGGTTTTATTTTTTCCCTCTGTGGAAATAATCATAAAATATGGATCCCACCGGATCCACTCCTATGACCTTGATACGGGGATCTTTTTCTTTTAAATACTTAGCAGCTCCGCATATAGTGCCTCCTGTTCCAATACCGGCCACAAAATAATCGATATCTCCTTCCATTTGTTCCCAGATTTCAGGGCCTGTTGTTTTGTAATGAGCCTCATTATTTTTTTTGTCGTTGTGCTGGTCTAAATAGTAACTGTGAGGTATTTTTTCTGCAATCCGAGGTGCTAGGTTATTGTAGCTGTTTGGGGATTCTGGAGGCAGTGTTGAATCAACAAGGATTAAATCCACATTCATGGCTCTGAGTATTTTTAATTTATCGGGACTGGTTGAATCACGGATCACTATTTTTAGCTTGTACCCTTTGATTAAACAGACTATAGCTAAGGCTAAAGCTGTGTTGCCGCTGGAATTTTCTACAATAGTATCCCCGGGTTTGATCTTTCCTTTTTTCTCAGCATCTTCAATCATATATTTTGCGATTCTATCTTTGACGCTACCTGCGGGGTTGTAAAATTCAATTTTTGCAAATATATCTGATTTCAGTCCCTCTGTGATTTTGTTTAGCTTAACCACAGGAGTATTTCCTATGGTTTCTACAATATTATTGTATATTTTTTTTGTTTTCATGGATTTAAATCATTCCTTAATCTAATTTGCCGACTACTTTTTCTGTTTCTTCTAAGATTTCACCAGACTTTACTATTTCTTTCATCCGATTATGGTCTGAGTATAAAGGTCGATCTTTATCCAGAAAGCGGATGTATTTTCGGATCACTTTTTGAGCTGCGGTGACTCCTTTACCAAATTTATATTCTCTAAAATCAAGTGCCTGAGCCGCTGCCATAAATTCGATGCCTAATATTCCATATGCATTATCCAGGATCTGTAAATTTTTAAGTGCTGTATTCATGCCCATTGAAACAAAATCTTCCTGATCAGCTGCTGCGGGAATTGATTGAATGGAAGCAGGCATAGACAGAATCCTCTGTTCAACAATCTGCATATCTGCCGTGTACTGGCTTAACATGAGTCCAGAAAACATTCCCGCACCTTTGATAAGGAAAGGAGGAAGTCCTGCACTTAGAGCGGGATTATTGAGTCTATTCAGGCGTCTTTCGGACATAACAGAGACCATCGTGATCGCGGCTCCAACCATGTCCATGGGAAGAGATACGGGAGTACCCTGGAAATTAGCCCCAGAAAGCTGAAGGTCATCCTCCGGGAAAAAAACAGGATTGTCTCCCACTCCGTTTAGTTCTATTTCTATTTGGGAGAGAGCAAAAGATAAGACATCATGAGCTGTGCCAATAACCTGGGGAGTTGACCGCATGGAGTAAGCATCCTGAACTTTACATTTAATTTTCCCTTCAGCAAGGTCTCCTCCCTGGATCAGCTTGGATATGGCTTTTGAAGATCTCACGGCTCCTGAGAAACCTCGTGCTTCGTGTAGCTTAGGGCTGTATGGCTTCATATTGGCTTTTAAGGCTTCCAAAGACATAGCCGCAGCTATTTCTGCCTGTTTGAGCCATCTGTTGGCGTCATAGAGAAGCAAAGCGCTCATTGCTGTGAGAAAATTAGATCCATTTATTATGGAGAGTCCGTCTCGTGCTTTTAATCCAGGGATGGATATACCGGCTTTGGCCATGGCTTGTCCCCCTGACATGAGTTCGTCTTTATAATAAGCTTTTCCTTCTCCCAAAAGAACTAGGGCTATTTGGGCCATCGGAGCAAGATCCCCACAGGCTCCGACAGAGCCTTTTTGGCACACAAACGGAGTGACTCCTTTATTTAACATTTCAACAAGAGTTCGGGTTATTTCAAGCCGACATCCAGAATTACCATGAGCGTGAACATTGATGCGGCTTAACATAGCTCCTCTGACAAATTCGATAGGAGCTGGATCGCCAATACCTGCCGCGTGATTATATATCAGATATTTCTGAAATTTTTCAAGCTGTTTTTCGTCCAACACGACTTCCGAAAATTCACCTATTCCGGTATTGACTCCATACATGATTTCTTTGGATTTGATTTTTTTCTCTAACATATCGCGGCATCTATTTATCCGCTCTTCAGCATCTCCATGGAGAGATACCTTTTCATGATTCCTGGCTACTCTTACCACATCTTCTATAGTTAATCCTGTGCCATCTAAAAAAATAGACATTTTTTGGTCTCCTTATCGTTTATTTAAATATATTGATCTTGAATTTTTCGGCAACCTCAATGGCCTTTTCATAACCGGCATCTGCATGACGGAAAATAGCTGTTGCTGGATCATTATACAGGACTCTTTTTATACGCCTCTCTGATTTTTCAGTTCCATCCAGAAGGAGAACCATTCCTGCATGCTGGGAATAACCTATTCCCACGCCACCCCCGTGATGGAAAGAAACCCATGTGGCTCCTCCAGAAGTATTAGCCATGAGATTCAAGAGAGGCCAGTCAGATACCGCATCAGTGCCATCTTTCATCCCTTCTGTTTCTCTGTACGGAGAGGCTACTGAGCCCCCATCCAGATGGTCTCTTCCAATAACAACCGGCGCTTTGAGTTTTCCAGTTTGGATCAATTTATTAAAAACATACCCTGCTTTTTCTCTTTCACCCAGTCCAAGCCAGCAGATTCGGCAGGGGAGTCCTTGGAAAGCAACCTTTTTTTGAGCTTGTCGGATCCAGTTGATCATCTTTTTGTTTTCTGGAAATGCTTTGATCAAGGCTTGGTCAGTTTCATATATATCTTGAGGATCTCCAGATAAGGCAGCCCAACGGAAAGGTCCTTTTCCTTCACAGAATTGGGGACGGATATATTCTGGGACAAAGCCTGGATAATCGAATGCATTCTTCTCGCCTCCTTGTTTGGCAAATTCCCTCAAATTATTTCCATAATCAAAGACATTACTTCCCCGGTTCTTCATCTTCAGCATAAAGGAGACGTGTCTGGCCATACTTTTCAGGGCTTTCTTTTTATAAAGAGCTGGGTCAGATTTTCTAAGCTTCTTGGCCTGTTCAAGGGTCATGCCAGCAGGAATATATCCATTGATGGGGTCATGAGCTGAGGTCTGATCTGTTAAAACATCAGGGATAATATTGTCTTTGAGGAGTTTTTCAAGAACATCACCTATGTTTCCTACTAGGCCCGCTGAAATGGACTTTTTTTGTTCTTTTGCATCCAGTACCCACTTTTTGGCCTCTTCATATGAATGGGTCATTTGATCGATATATTTCGTTTTAATTCTTTTTTTTATGCTTTCAGGATTGACATCGATCCCTAGAAAAGTCGCTCCATTCATAGTGGCTGCCAGAGGTTGAGCGCCTCCCATGGCTCCAAGGCCTCCAGTAACTAATAATTTTCCCTTTAAGTCTCCCTTAAAGTGTTTTTCAGCGCAGGCAGCAAAAGTTTCATAAGTTCCTTGTAGGATTCCTTGAGTTCCAATATAGATCCAGCTTCCTGCTGTCATCTGTCCGAACATCATTAAACCTTTTTCTTTTAGTTTGTTGAAATGATCCCATGTTGCCCAATAGGGGACTAAATTACTGTTAGCAATGAGAACACGAGGCGCTTCAGGGTGAGATCGGACAATTCCTACTGGTTTCCCTGATTGGATAAGAAGACTTTGATCTATCTCAAGTTCAAGGAGTGCCTTAATGATTTTCTTAACGGATTCCTTATCACGGGCTGCTTGACCTGTTCCTCCGTACACAATGAGATTTTCAGGGTCTTCGGCTACTTCGGGATTTAAATTGTTAAGCAGCATTCTCAAAGGGGCTTCTGTTTCCCAACTCTTTGCAGATATCTCAGGGCCTTCTGGGGCTTTATAGTTGGGATGATCCGCATACTTTCTTATAAATTCAGAATATTCCATTTGATTCCTCCTCATTATGATTCATGTTTTTTAATACCCTTTCACAAAGGCTTTCTTTTTCAAGGGTATCTTCTATTTCATCCAGAGCTTTTAAAAGAAGAGAGCTGTTCTCTTTTTGATCAAGCAAAAACTGCATTGACTCTCTCATTGATTTCCATACAGGCCCTATTTGGTTCATTATTTTTCTGCCTTTTTCTGTGAAAGCAATAATCTTCTTTCTTCTGTCGTTTTTATCATTAATAAATTTAACAAGACCTTTTTTTTCAAGATTGGTGACAAGTTGACTGACTGCTGAATGTGTGATCCTCAGCTCTTTAGCGATTTCGGTTACAGATAAATGATGTTTATGGTGAAGTAAATAAAAAAGAGGGAACCAGCTTACCTCAAAAGGGATGCCTAGTTTTTTATAAATGTTGGATACATCAAAGAGAAATCGATCACTTATGCGTTTCAATCGGGTGCCAAAAATCAATTCGCCAGCTTCTTTATAAAAGCTCATGATAATCTGTCTTCTTTAATATTTATGTTAGTACTTACATTATTTGTTTTTTTATCTAAAATTGCAAGGGAAAATCGCATTTTTTCTGTTTTATAGGGAAAGGCAGTGGAATAATACTTGGAAAGCTCGACAAAGCTTTATGTGAAAGGTAAAATATAGAATCCAGATTTTAATATTTATAATGGAGTTTGTCATAATGAATCATAAAAATTTATCATATGCCCTGACCAATCCCTTGTCTTTATTATTAAATAAACCAGTGGAGGAATTCCAAAGAGCCGATTTATTAAAAATCATAGAGAAAAAGCAAATTGAAAGAATTACTTTTCATTACACAGCCATAGATGGAAGGCTCAAAGAATTAAAGCTTCCCATATCAAGCAGAATTGGTGCTGAGCGAATTCTTGCAAACGGTGAACGTGTGGATGGTTCTTCGTTATTTAAAGGATTAGTGGAAACATCACTTTCTGACCTCTATGTGGTTCCCCAATATAAAACTGCTTTTCTCAATCCATTTGATGAGGGGAGCCTTGATTTTATATGTCGTTATTTTACAAAAGACGGTGAGCTGGCTCCTTTTGCCCCTGATTCGATTTTAAATAAAGCCTATGCACTCTTTAAAAAGAATACGGGTCTAGATATTTACTGTTTAGGTGAACTCGAATTTTTTATTATATCTGAAAGAGAAAGTGATATATATAAACAGCAAATACAGAATAATTATCATGAGTCATCCCCTTTTGTCAAAAACGGCCCTCTTTTAACAGAAATACTTCGCCACATTATGTCTCTGACGAATGCAGTCAAGTATGCTCATTCTGAAGCAGGATACATAGAAAAAATCAATTCAAAAATAAATGAGATAAATGGGAAACAAGCAGAGCAGATGGAAATTGAATTTATGCCTAGGCCTGTCGATGAAATGGCGGATGATTTGGTTTTGGGAAAGTGGCTGATCAGAAATATTGCCTATAGACATGGTTGCATTGCAACCTTTGCTCCTAAAATTGATGATAAAACAGCCGGAAATGGATTCCATATACATATTCAATTGATGAAAAATGGGGATAACATAATGAAAAGATCTGATGGGAGGCTTTCTGAGCCTGCGGAACGTTTAGTGGGGGGACTTTGCGAATATGCAGATTCACTGACTGCCTTTGGAAACACGGTTCCATCATCATATTTGAGACTTGTCCCAAACCAGGAAGCTCCCACCCGAATATTCTGGAGCGGTTTAAATCGTCATGCGCTCATAAGGGTTCCTCTGGCTTGGTCAAAATTTAATGACATAGCAAGAAAAATAAATCCCCAGGAATCTTCACGATTTGGAAAGAGCCTCGAAAGCAAAACCGTGGAATTGAGGAGTCCTGATGGAAGTGCTCTGATCCATTTGCTTATCGCAGGAATTGTCTTGGCTGCTGAAGGGGGTCTTAAACAGAAAGAGTTTTTGAATACAGCGAAAAATCTTTACGTTAAAGGTCAATTAAGAAAAGACAAAAATACGATGAAGAAATACAGGTCTCTTCCAAATAGCTGTAGAGAATCGAGCAGGATATTATCGGAAAAAAGGAATTTATATGAAAGAGAAGGAATATTTCCTTCTTATGTCATTGATTATGTGATAAGTTTATTAGAAGAGGAAGATATTGATTTATACGGTTCTAAAAGAGAAATAGAGAGAATAAACATAATGCATAAAGATATCCACAAACATTAGTAAAAAAATTTATATAATTACTTGAAAAAAATAAATAATTTGTTATAATAGAACAAAATCTTATTGTGCTGGCTGGGTAAGATTTTATAATACCCTCCTTCATTATCCCCTTTTTGCTTATTTTCCCCTAAAAAAAACAGCCAGCACCCCTTTCTTATGACAATTTTAGAAAATTTTTATTCTATCTTATTTTAAGATTAAATTCTGCGGAAACGCTCGAATCCTGATATCCCAATAAAATTGAGTCTATCTTCTTTTTCTATTTCGTCAAAAAGAAGATTTAACCCTAAGTTATCACTTGAAATATGACCTGCTATAACGACATTCAGATTAGCTTGCTTCGCTTTTTTGAGGTGATTTTCACCAATATGCATTCCTACGAGAGTGCTGATTCCGCTGTTTGTTATTTTGTCGAATATATCCTCTGATCCTCCGGTTCCTCCTGTCATATCAACATATATTTTGCCACATCTGTTGTTTTCAGAGCCGTTTATGATTTTAGGAGGAGATTGAAGTCTGGATGATTTTTTATACTCAGGCATTTTTTTCAGTAACTCCATGAGCTCCTTGAGGTTATAAGGTTTTTCTTTTTCAAAGAGTCCTTTTAGATAATGGGTCACACAATTATCTGACGGTGTATGAATGCACATCATAGGAATATTTAGAATTTTTGCAGCATCTACAGCTCTGTTATGATTGACAGGAAGAATCCCTCGTTCAACTTCACTGATCCTTTTTTCTAAAAGTTGCTCAGCCACACTTATGCTGATTCCGTAGTGAGAAAGAATATCCGCTTGAAGTTTCATCACATCATGAAGCTGGGCTAGAGCCAATCCTTCAGGATGATGTGATATGATCAAATCAATATCCTTTTTGTTTTCCTTATTTAAAGTGTGGGTTAATAATATTTCTCCGATTTCCATATCTATCCCCACAATCACTTGGTTCACTTCAGAATTTGGGTCTCCATACAGGATCCGGGTGTCTGAAAAGGGATTGAAAATTCTGTCTTTATCATAAAATTCTTTTTCCTCTTCACTTAATCCATCAAATTTTCCTTTTTCTTCTTCCAAGAGTTTTTGGATTTCTTTTTTATCTCTAAAATCATTTTCAATTCCTATGGTAATTGCTTTTTTATAAAGTTTTTCTAATTTCATTTTTTATCTCCTTCTTAATTTATAAAAAAAACCCATCGTAAACTATTTTTGATCACTTTTTCCATAAATCAACCTGATGTTTATCTTAAAGTTGTTCAGGATATTTAGTGTCGTAGCATTCGAATTCAATATTCATCTCCTCTGCAAGAGCTTTCAGTTCTGCCAGATGATCTCCCATGACTGTCATGGGGTGGTTGGAGTTGATGTGCTGCTCTATTTTCCCACATAGTTTCAGATACCAATGAGGCCATTCAGGGTTACAGCTTTTTGAACGCTTTTTCCATATTTTGTCAGTTGGGATATCAGTAAAACCTCGGCCCGCACACAAATAAAGCTGATGATTTTTATAAGAAAAACGAGCCCATGTGACGATTCCAGGTATTCTAGCAATTAAAGAACAGGTTCCGCCCCCTTTTTTAAAATACATATATGTCTGACGTTCAGACCAGGAGCCTTCAAGAGATTTATGACTTCCCTTGGCAAAATAGGGAGCCAGAGACCCTGAATTAACAAACCAATAAATTGATTGATCAGAGTTCCAGTAACGAAGGTCATTAAAGCCAACGGGTTCATTGTCATTTAAAAGCTTCAAAACCTGCATAGTGACTGCAGCTCCATCATCTGCTTCAGTCGCTGTTACGAATGTTTCCCCATCAGAGTCCGGTCTTAGTCGGTTGTTTAAAATCCCCAAGGTGAGATCAGTAGCAGGGTAGTGTTCGATCCAGTCAAGCTGGTCTTGGACTCCCATAAAATCTAACCCAAACTGGTTTTTTAATTCAAGGATGGCGAAGTAAACTTTCATCTGGAAAATGACCATTTCTTTGGTCAGGTGCTTTTGGGGGTTGGTGCCTAAACGGATATCCATGCCTTTTTGGATTAAAAAATCAACGGCTTTCTCCGCTTTTCTGTCAGAAATTTTTTCAGCCATCTTGAAAAGCCTCAGTCCGTCAAATCCTTCTCTGGCTGTTCCGAAATATTTCAAAAAATGAGCATCTGAAATTTTATTCCACATCTGCATGGATCTGGGTCCAACCGCTCCATAAATGGACCCTGAAAGTTTTTTTAATACCTTTTTTGCCTTCTCACGGTCTGTTTTTTTGACTGTTATATCAATGAAATTTTGGTTTTCTGGAACATATTGTCCCTTTTCCAAGAAGGTTTTTATGGGTTCAAGATAGGCTTCATGATCTTTAAAATTCTCTACGAACAGTCTGGAAGTTTGAATCCCCATTTGAGAAGTACCGGCAGAAGCTGCTAAAAGTCCAACCGCTCCGGGGTAATCAGAAATGGCGCTCCCCAACATTAATTTCGGCATATCTTTGGGGAGTTGCCAAAGGGGACTTACTGAAAAATCTGGGTAGGCCCAACCAGCCATAAAATCAATGAATCGGCTGCCTTTTGCTTTTTTAATGAGTTTCATTCCTTCTGCCACACTAGAGATTGGTTTATCGGGATTGAGCACATGGGCCTTCCAACCGCATTTTTCTATAACCCGAATGAGCTCGGAAAGCTGGTTTTTTGCTATGGGCCAAACTTCAGCATTGGGTTCATACCTGCTGTCAAGGGGTAAATATAGATCGACATATGGATTCATCAAAAGCTCCTTTTTGTTATTTTGGAGGTTTTAATTTTTCGATTTGAAATATTGTTCAATGTATTCTCCTCCGGAATTGATATTTTCTTTGGTGAATATTCTTGAGGAAAGAGTGATTTCTTTTTTGACCTCATGACCATTGAGTATGGATAAAGCCGTATCTATAGCTTCTTTTCCTCCTGTAGGATATTCAAATGAGGCGGCTAAAAGCCCTTGTTTCACGTAGATCTGCCCTTCTTGGGGGAGAGCATCAATTCCTATAAATATGATGTCTTTCTCACGGCCAGCCGCTTTAGATGCAAGAAAAGCTCCATGGGCCCCCGGATCATTATGAGCATAAACCAAATCGATCTGATCAAATCGTGCGAGAGCAGATTCCATCTCTTTTCTTGCTTCAGGCTCAAGCCACTTCATATCCGCTTCAAATATAATTTTGATATCAGGCCCAGATAGACCTTCACAAAATCCGGAATGTCTGTCTTGGCCGGGAGTGGAAGTCATCAATCCTTTGAGTTCAACGATTTTTCCTTTTCCCTCCAACTTTTTAGCCACCCATCGTCCGGCTGCTTTTCCAATTTTCTTATTGTCAGCTCCAATAAAACAGGTATATTTTTCACCAAGTATACGCCGGTCAAGAATGATAATTGGGATTCCTTGCTCATAAGCCGTAGAGATGGGAGGGGTCATAGGGGCTGCTTCTTTTGGAGAAACGATGAGAAGATCAACCTCTGCATTGATAAATTCCTCTATCTGAGATCTCTGTCTCAAAGAATCATTCTGAGCGTCTTTAAAAATTACTTTGATTTCAGAATGTTTTTCTGAGGCATTTTTAATGTCCTGGTTCATCTGAACCCTCCAGGGTTCTCCCAGATTGCACTGACTCATCCCTATGATCCATTGATGTTTGGGCTCTTTAGTGACAGGAGTCTCGTAATCTGAGCCGTGCTTTCTTCCAGAACAGCACATGAATATGACTGAAAAAATGATGGTTATAACCCAAATTTTTTTCATCGTTACCTCTTTGTCATTTCCGGTATTCCTGGAATAATACAGCTCCCACGATGATCACTCCAGTTAACATCAGGCGGCTGGCTTCTCCCACCGCATTGATACTGAGAATTTTTTCAAGATATCCTATAGTCATGGCTCCAATCAAAGTAAGTCCGATCCCTCCTATTCCACCCATAAGGTTTGTTCCCCCAATGACTACGATGGCAATGGCTGTCAGTTCGTAAGACATGCCTGCTTCTGGATCCCCCTGGAATTCCTGGGCTGCTTGGCAAATTCCGGCGACGGCACAAAAAAAGCCGCTAGCCCCGTAAACAAGAAGTTTTGTGGTAGTTACAGGAATTCCGGAAAGCCGGGAAGCTTCTTCATTTCCTCCCACCGCATAGATATGACGGCCCCATTTAAGTTTTGAAAGAATCAACCAGCAAATGAATACAGAGCCCAGAAATATGAGTGTTACCACGGCTATATTTTCATGCAGTATCTTAGAGTTGAGGACCTGGAATAAATGGGGTGATTCAACATATTTATAAGTTCCATCTGTATGAAGTACAGCTGTGGAGATTTTTTGTCCGCCTGATATCCATTTGGCCATCCCTCTTGCAAAGACCATCATGGCCAGAGTGGCTATAAAAGGTTGTATTTTAAATTTGTCTATAATGAATCCTGAGGTAAGGCCGCAACTGAGCCCGGCCAGAAGACAGATCATGATAGCTAAAATAGGAGGCCATCCCAGGTGAATACTGAATAATGAAAACAAAACTGCAGTGAGGCCGAGTATGCTTCCTACAGAGAGATCGATTCCTGCGGTAATGATAACCAGAGTCATCCCGCAGGCCAAGATTCCAAACACCGAAATATGCCTTAACATATCTCTGTGAGTATCCCACTTAAAAAATGAGCCATCAGCATTGAAAATCAACCCTAAAATAATCACAAAACAAAGCGCGGCAAAGGCACGCCCTAACGGAAGTTCGGATACCTTTTTTAAAGAATAGATTATTTTTCCAGGAAATTGATTTTTATTCACTCTCATTTTCCCATAGCAGACTGAAGGATTTTTTCTTGAGTCGCTTCATTCCTATCATATTCTGCTGCGACGCGGCCCCTGTGTAAAACCATGATCCGATCTGATAAAGCCAGGAGTTCAGGAAGTTCTGAAGTAACAAGTACTTGGGCAAGCCCTTCGCGGCTCCACTTATTCATTAATTTATAGATTTCGTGTTTAGAGGCAACATCAACTCCTGTGGTGGGTTCGTCTAAGAGTAAGATTTTTGGATTTGTCATATGCCATCTTGCCAGCAGAACCTTTTGCTGGTTTCCTCCAGAGAGAGTAGAAATGATTTGGTCAACGGAAAAGGCTTTGATATAAAAAGAATTGAAAATTTCAATCACATCTGTTCTTTCTTTTTTCTTTTGAATCCAACCTAGTTTTGAATATTTTGATAAAGAAGCTAAGGTTATATTTTTTTTAACTGAGATATTAGGAATAAGGCCGGTGCTTTTTCGGTCATTAGTTAAGAGAGCAATACCTTTATGAATAGATTTTCTTGGAGATCTGACTAAATAATCTCGTCCATCAAGAGTTATTTGGCATTTACCTAGTTCTCCATATCTCCCAAATAAAGAGTGAAGCAGAAAACTTTTTCCAGAGCCTTGGAGGCCCGCGATTCCTAATATTTCACCAGATTGAATATTAAAAGAGATATCTTTCCCCAAAGATTTTTGTTTTTTATCCGGCATGACTAAGGAAATGTTTTTGACTGAAAGAATTGTTTTCTTTTTTTGTCTTTTGTATGCTTTTCGAGGGGGGAACTGTTCTTTAAGTTCTCGTCCCACCATCCATTGAATCAATTTAGGTGAAGGCAGTTCTTTTAAAGTTGATGTTCCGATATACTTTCCATCACGAAGGACACTGATTCGGTCTGCAATCCTGTAAATTTCCTCGAGTCTGTGTGATATAAACACAATCCCATGACCCTTTTGTTTGAGATCCTTAATGATTTCAAATAGATGGGAGACCTCAACCGTATTCAGAGTACTTGTGGGCTCATCCATTATAATGATACTGGATTGGTTGACTAAGGCTTTGGCTACTTCAATCATTTGTTTTACAGAGAGCGGATAAAAACTGAGGTGTTTGGTTAGATCTATTTTTATTCCGAACTGTTGAAGGATTCTATGGGAAATCTCCTCCTCTTTTTTGAAGTCTATACCTCTAAGAAAATGGGTCTTTTCTCTGCCCAGAAAAATGTTATCCCTCACTGACATGGAATCAACTAGAGACATTTCCTGGTAAATAGCTGAGATTCCATGATCAAGAGCATGAGATGGAGAGCGAAATCGGACAGGGTTTCCATTTAAAAAAATATTCCCTTTAAAACTCGTGTAAACTCCAGAAATGATCTTTATCAATGTAGATTTTCCGGCTCCATTTTCTCCTGCCAACACATGAACTTCTCCTCTTTTCAAGTCAAAGGAGACATCGTCAAGCACTTTAACTCCGGAAAAAGATTTTTCAATATGTGCCATCTGAAGCAATAGATGATCAGGAGAATTATGAATCTGGATCTGAGGGTTAAGGTCCATTTGTTTTTTTGAGATATAACAGAGGAGGAGCTTTATGTCAAGATTTAACAGGAAACACGAAAAGTCTTGGAGAAAAGAATCTTATCAATTGATAATTTTATAGGAATGTATAGAGATTCAGGATGGCTTGAATAATACTTTTTACTTGTTATTTGAAATAATTGACTTCATGTGATAAAGAGTGTAGATGAGATTTTTTTGACTAGAATATGAGACAGTTTTAAATATGGAAATAGAAACAATATTGAGAAGATTATTGATAGGGTTGTTTTGTTTTCTGACTTCTTTATCTATTGCAAGTGCCTATAAATCAGGCGAATCCCATATGAGTCATTTCAATACTGGAATACAGGATAGAGTATCATCTGAAGCTATGTTTCACAATTATTTTGTAGATAAAGGGTTTATGAATGGGAAAATAAAAATTCCTGAGTTAGCGGTGGAAGTTAACCTGGGGAAAAATCAATTTTTCAAAAAAGAAGAAAAGGTCGCTGATTTATGTGTAAGGATTAAAGAGATAAGAAAACAATTTGGACTTTCCAACCATGACTCTGATTGCGTTCAAGGATATGGTTGGTGCGGTTTTTTACAAGCAGAATGTCAAGGGGAAGAAGCATATGGATATGTTATTTTAATTAAAAAAGATTTAAATGAAGTCAGCAGGATTTATACCATCGGACATGAAAACGGACATTTTTTATGGTACAGCGGAAATCAAAAAATCATTTATCAAAGATTCAAAAATTCAGATTTTATTCAAAAACAAATTCATACAGACTGTGAATTTGCTGTTTTATGCGGATGGATTGCTGTGAAGACGGCAGAATATAATCTAAACGATTGTTTAATGATCAATGTCAAAGATCCAGAGACAGAAAGAAAATCAGATTTTTTAAAGAATCTTGTTAGGGATTATCTACTAAAAAATTAACCTGACCTATTCATAAAAAAACGGCGAATTAACCATTATTTTTTCATTTTCAGCGATCTGCATAATTTTTTCAAGAACGATGAATGGAACATTTTTCTTGTGAGCCTTTTTTATTTGAATCGCCATTTTTTT
>CAZRGM010000040.1:0-15159 GCA_964599635.1 uncultured Eubacteriales bacterium
AGCGTCGTCTTCCCGTGGTCTACATGCCCTATCGTCCCTATGTTTAAATGCGGCTTCTTCCTCTCAAACTTTGCCTTCGCCATTGATTTACCTCCTAGTTTCTCTTATTATTATTCATTTTTATGATTAATAAGATACCTTTCCCTCTATTCTCGCAACTATCTTTTCCATAACTAAAGGACCGGTAGTTCTATATTCAAAGAACTCCATGGTAAAAAATCCTCTGCCTTGAGTCAGAGTCCTGATATCGGTTGCATAACCAAACATTTCTGACATAGGGACGGAAGCCCTTACTACCCGGCTCCTTCCACTCGAGTCCATATTTGCTATTTTAGCTCTCCTCGCCTTAAGATCTCCTACGACATCCCCTAAATATTCTTCTGGGGTCAAAACTTCAAGACTCATAATAGGCTCAAGCAAGGTAGGATTTGCCCTTTTGACAGCTTCTTTAAAAGCTAAAGATCCTGCAATTTTAAAAGCCATGGCCGTTGAATCAACCTCGTGATAAGAACCATCAATCAAAGCTGCTTTAATATTAGTCATGGGGAAACCAGCCAACACACCGACTTCCATAGATTCTTTGATCCCGTCTTCAATAGGAGGAATAAATTCCTTTGGAATGATTCCTCCCTTTATTTCATTCGTAAATTCAAACTCTTGACCCTCCGCAGAAGGTTCAATCCTTATTTTACATCGACCGAACTGGCCTCGTCCTCCACTTTGTCGAATGTATTTTCCTTCCCCCTCTGCTTCCTGAGTAATGGTTTCTTTATAAGCAACTTGTGGGTTTCCTAGATTCGCTTTCACTCCAAATTCTCTCAACATCCGTTCCATTAAAATCTCAAGATGCAGTTCTCCCATCCCATAAACCAATGTTTGTCCTGTCATAGGATCCTTTTTTATTTTGAATGTAGGGTCTTCTTTAGCCAGCTTATTTAAAGCCTCACTTAATTTTAGATGCTCACTCCTAGATCTCGGTTCCACATGAGCCGAAACAACAGGCTCAGGGAATTCTATTGTAGAAAATAGAATGGGCCTGCTTCTTATACTCAAGGTGTCTCCTGTTGAAATCACCTTAGTGGATGTTAAAGCTGCAATATCGCCTGAGAAGACTTCTCCAATATCTTTTCTTTTGTTCGAATGCATCTCTAATAAGCGACTGATTCTCTCTTCCTGCTCATTTGTACAGTTATATACAGAAGAGCCAACTTTGATTTTTCCTGAATACACCCTGAAAAATGCCAGCGTCCCCGCATAAGGATCGTTCATAACTTTAAAAACAAAAGCAGAAAAAGGCTCATCATCGGAAGGCATCCTCTTCTCTATGGCTTTTGTCCTCGGATGATATCCACTTACTGGAGGAACATCTGCTGGAGATGGAAGATAGTCAACCACTGCATCTAGAAGAGGATGGACTCCTTTGTTCTTAAATGACGATCCAAAAAGAACAGGAACAACCTGGAGTGACAGAGTCCCCTTTCTTACCGCATTGACAATTTCATTCGATGATAAATCCTGGCCTTCTAAATATTTCTCCATAATTGAATCGTCAATATCACTCAAATTCTCAATCAGTTCCATTCTTTTTTGCTTCGCCTGTTCTCTATATTCTGAAGGAATTTCTCTTATTTTATATCTCACTCCAAGAATGTCATCACCATAATTGATTTCTTTCATATGAATTAGATCAATAATACCCTGAAAAGTTTCTTCTCTCCTTACGGGCAGCTGAACGATTAAAGGATTGATATTAAATCTTTCTCTCATCTTTCTGATCGCTCTTTCAGGGTTAACTCCAATCCTATCCATCTTATTTATATACACAATCCTTGGTATCTTATATCGATCTGCCTGTCTCCAAACAGTTTCTGATTGAGCTTCAACTCCCCCAACTCCACAAAGGATAATGATAGCTCCATCCAAAACTCTAAGGGACCGTTCAACTTCTACTGTGAAATCCACATGTCCCGGAGTATCAATAATATTAATTCTACAATTTTTCCATCTACATGCGGTCGCCGCAGATGTAATTGTTATCCCACGCTCCTGCTCCTGCTCCATCCAGTCCATAACAGCTGTCCCTTCATCAACCTCTCCCATCTTATGGGTAATACCAGTATAGAACAGGATACGCTCTGTGGTGGTAGTCTTCCCCGCATCGATATGGGCCATTATCCCAATATTCCTGACTTTCTCTATGGGGTCTCTTCTCTTCAATTCTGAACTCCATCTTGGCTTTTTTAAATCCTTAATATAAATATGTATTAGACTACCATTTATAATGAGCAAAAGCTCTATTGGCTTTTGCCATTCGGTGAGTATCTTCTCTTTTTTTGATAGATCCACCTTTATTTTCAGCAGCTTCCATTATTTCTGCAGATAACTTTTCCACCATACTCTTCCCAGGCCTCTGTGCAGAATAAATGAGAAGCCATCTTATGGCCAAAGAAATGCTCCTTTTCTCTTCGACTTCAACAGGAACTTGATAAGTGGCCCCTCCCACTCTTCTTGACTTGGTCTCTAAAATCGGTCTTATATTGTTAAGAGCTTTTTCATAAATCTTTAAAGGATCTTCTTTTTTGCTTTTCTTTATCCTATCCAGCGCTCCATACACAATTCTTGAGGCAGTGCTTTTTTTCCCGTCTTTCATAACGCCATTAATAAGCTGAGAAATTAGAGTGCTGTTATAAGAATAGTCCGGAATTTTTTCTCTCTTTTTAACTTTACCTTTCCTGGGCATTCTTCTCTCCTCTATCCACCTACTTTTTTCTGCTTGGGTTTTTTAGCTCCATACTTTGAACGCCCTTGTGCTCGATCCTGGACACCTTCGCTATCAAGGGCTCCTCTAATGATATGATAGCGAACTCCTGGTAAATCTTTGACTCGTCCTCCTCTGATGACAACAATCGAATGTTCCTGAAGATCATGACCAATCCCTGGAATATAGCCTGTAACTTCTTTGTTGTTCGTCAGTCTGATTCTCGCCACTTTCCTCATGGCCGAATTAGGTTTTTTGGGCGTGGTGGTAAAAACTCTGGTGCAAACTCCTCTCTTTTGGGGACACTTGTCTAAAGCTGGAGATTTAGTTTTGCTTTTTTTACTCTTCCGTCCTTTCCTCACTAACTGATTTACAGTTGGCAATAGATTACTCCTTTTTAATATTCATCATGTTGTCATTAAATTTGGCTAAAATCCGCCAAAATGAATGTTCGGATGATAGCAAACCCAGCCTGTTATGTCAAGGTTTTAAAAATATTTAGAAAGATTTTTACTGGCTTATTTGAAGGTCGACTTCTTCTTCCTTTTTTTCTCCCTTCTCTTCGCCTAATTCAATCCGCTGATGAGCTTTATAACCAGTCCCAGCAGGAATCAATCTTCCCATAATTATATTCTCTTTAAGTCGACGCAAATGATCGATTTTCCCGTAAAGACTTGCCTCAGTTAAAACCCGCGTTGTCTCCTGGAAGGATGCGGCAGCAATAAAACTGCTTGTGCTTAAGGCACTCTTGGTTATGCCAAGAAGTAACGGCCGTGCCTTAGCTGGTTTGCCGCCTTTCTCTATAACTTCTTTATTCTCTTCCTGAAAAATAAATTTATCAACCTTTTCATCGATCAGAAAATCAGTATCCCCCACTTCTTCCACCTTAACCCACCTCAACATCTGCCGTATAATAACTTCCATATGCTTATCATTTATTGGGACTCCCTGAAGTCTGTAAACTCCCTGCACTTCTCTTAATAAATATTCAGCAAGTTCTTTTTCTCCTAACACTCGCAGAATATCATGGGGATTCACAGGTCCGTCCATTAAAGGAGTGCCTGCCTTAACCCTCTCTTTTTCTCCCACAATCACATGAGCTTCTTTAGGAATAAAATACTCCTTTTCACCTCCACGCTCATTTTCTACGATAATCTTTCTATTCCCTCTGACTAAACCTCCATAACTGGCCACTCCATCTATCTCGGATATCGTGGCTGGGGCTTTCGGCCTTCTTGCTTCAAACAGTTCTTCAGCTCTTGGCAGTCCCCCTGTAATATCCTTAGTCCTGGTCGCTTCTCTTGGGATCTTAGCCAAAACATCACCTGCAAATATTTTGTCATTCTCCTTAATTTCAAGATTCGCACCTGAAGGGAGAAAATATTTTTTCAACACAACTGGCTTTCCTTTATCATATTTTCTCATCTCGTCCACTATTAAAATTTGAGGCTGCATCTTATCGTCCTTAGGGTCTGTTATGACTTGAGTGATCAATCCGGTGAACTCATCTTGGACTTCTTCCATTGTCAATCCAAGAACGACATCACGGAAAAGCACTTTTCCCGTTTCTTCACTGATGATGTAGGTATTAAAGGGATCCCATTCTGCGAACTGCTGTCTTTCCTCCACCTTTTCCCCGTCTTTCTTGAAAACCTGGGCTCCATAAGGAACCTGATAATGTTCTATCTCACGATTCCTGTGGTCAAGGATAGCGATCCGAGCATTCCGGTTAACAACTATAATTTTCCCTTCTTTGTTAGTGACATATTTTAGATTATCAAGTTTGATGACTCCATCATTTTTTGCCTCAAGCTTTGACTTTTCTGCTCCTCCCATTGCAATCCCACCGACATGGAACGTTCTCATTGTCAACTGTGTTCCAGGCTCTCCAATGGACTGAGCGGCCTGCACTCCGACAGCTTCTCCCAATTCAACAAGATCCCCCGTTGCCATATCCCGACCATAACAAAGTTGGCATACACCTCTTTTTGACTCACAGGTTAAAACGGACCGAATCTTAATTTTTTCAACACCAATGCTTTCCAGTCTTTGAGCAATTTCTTCTGTTATCTCCTCATTGACATCAACAATAATCTCATTCGTATCCGGATGAGTCACTTTCTCTAAAGAAGTCCGCCCGACAATCCGATCGACAAAAGGCTCAATAAGCTCTCCATTTTCGACAATAGCTGATACCTGAACCCCTTTGAGAGTCCCACAATCATGCTCATCGACAATGACTTCTTGTGAAACATCCACCAGTCTTCGGGTTAAATATCCTGAATTCGCCGTTTTGAGAGCCGTATCAGCCAATCCTTTCCTGGCTCCATGAGTAGAGATAAAATACTGCAGAACGTTCAAACCTTCTCTTAAATTAGAAATAATAGGAGTCTCTATGATTTCTCCTGATGGCTTACTCATAAGGCCCCTCATCCCTGCTAGCTGACGAATCTGCTGCTTATTGCCTCTTGACCCCGAATCAGCCATAACAAATAACGGATTTAATTTGTTGCTCTCAAAACTGATTTTTCGCATATCTTCAATCATAGCTTGAGAAACTTTATCTGTCACACTCCCCCAAACTCCAACAACTCTATTGAATCTTTCTCTAGCAGAAATCACTCCTTCTTTATAAAGGCCCTCAATTTTCTGGACCTCTTTATGAGCCTTGTCAACTAAATCGGCTTTCTCTGGAGGCGTAACAAAATCATCTATACCCAATGAAAATCCTGCGCTGCTTGCATATTTAAATCCAATCTCTTTCATGTCATCTAAAACTTTAATGGTGGTATCCCGTCCGAGTTTCAAATAAGTGTAGTAAACAAGACTCTCAATTCCTTTCTTTTTCAATTTTCCATTCACAAAAGGAATTTCATCAGGGAATATATCATTAAATATGATCCGACCTGGGGTTGTCTCTATCAGTTCATTGTTTACCTCTTTCACAGGACAAGTTAGGACATCTTGATCATCATAATAAGCTGAAAGGTTCATAAAAAACCCTTTTAACCTTACTTTTATATGAGCATGAAGATTGACTTCTTTACTTTCCATCGCCATCAGCGCTTCTTCTTTAGATGAAAAAATTCTTCCCTCTCCTTTCTGATCCTTTTGGGAAAGAGTTAAATAATAACAACCTAAAACCATATCTTGACTGGGAATAGCCAAAGGACGGCCATTGGCAGGAGACAAGATATTTTTGGTTGCAAGCATGAGATTCTGAGCTTCGACTTGGGCTTCAACAGAAAGAGGTACGTGGACAGCCATCTGATCTCCATCAAAATCAGCATTGAACGCCGCACAGACTAAAGGATGGATTTGGATGGCTTTCCCTTCTACCAGAATAGGCTGAAAGGCTTGAATCCCAAGTCTGTGAAGTGTGGGTGCCCGATTCAAAAGGATAGGGTGTTCTTTAACCACTTCCTCCAGATAATCCCATACTTCAGGCCTTTCTTGTTCATGCCATTCCCTAGCGACTTTCACACTGGGAACCAGGCCTTCCTTCTCTAACTTATGAAAGATAAAGGGCTTGAACAACTCCAGAGCCATTTTTTTGGGGAGCCCGCATTGATTCAGCTTGAGTTCTGGACCCACCACAATGACAGATCTCCCTGAATAATCAACCCTCTTGCCGAGAAGGTTCTGTCTAAACCTTCCCTGTTTTCCCCGCAAAGATTCACTCAAAGATTTTAAAGGTCTCCTGTTGGGACCTAAATGAACCCTTCCTCTACGTCCATTGTCAAATAAAGCATCTACAGCTTCCTGAAGCATTCTTTTTTCATTCCGAATGATCAATTCTGGAGCTCTAAGCTCAATCAATTTTTTCAACCTATTATTTCTGTTTATAACTCTTCGATAAAGGTCATTAAGATCAGAAGTAGCAAATCGACCTCCGTCCAGTCTAACAAGAGGTCGTAAATCTGGAGGAATAACAGGGATCACGTCTAGAACCATCCACTCAGGTCTATTGCCAGAAGTCTTTAAAGCTTTGAAGACTCTGAGTCGTTTGGCTGCACGAAGCCTTCTCTGCTTTGATGTTTCAGTTTTCATTTTCTTTCTCAAACGACTGCTTTCTTTATCAATATCAATTTTTTCCAGCAGTGTCTTGATTGCCTCGGCTCCAATAGAAGATTTAAATCCATCTCCATATTTTTCCTGTGCTTCCTTATATTCCTCCTCAGTTAACAACTGCCTTTTCTTAAGAGGAGTATCTCCAGGATCAATCACGATATAGGATTCAAAATAGAGTACTTTTTCCAAATCTTTTATTTTTAAATCAAGCAGCAGCCCCATTCGGCTTGGAAGACTCTTGGAAAACCAAATATGAGCTACAGGAGAAGCAAGCTTTATATGACCCATGCGTTCTCGTCTTACACTAGAACGAGTCACCTCAACCCCACATCTCTCACATATAATTCCCCTGTATTTCATGCGCTTGTATTTTCCACAAAGACATTCATAGTCATTGATAGGACCGAATATCTTGGCGCAAAAAAGTCCATCTTTCTCAGGTTTAAAAGTTCTATAATTAATGGTTTCAGGTTTGGTAACCTCCCCCCAAGACCAGCTCAAAATCTTTTCAGGCGAAGCAATATTTATCCTGACTTGATCAAAATCAACTTTAGGTTTCCCTCCCATAGAATGCCTTGTATCCATTATTTTTCTCCTTTGAGGATTTTGGGGACATCAATGCCCCAGGGAAGGACTTCCTCTTCTTCTATTTTTTCCAACTCGACGTTTAAACACAGACTCTGAAGTTCTCTAATAAGAACATTAACCGATTCAGGCAGCCCGGGTTTAAAATCAAGATCACCTTTGACAATAGCTTCATATATTTTGGCTCTTCCTTCCACATCATCGGATTTAGCTGTTAAAAGCTCCTGGAGTGTAAAAGCAGCTCCATAAGCTTCTAAGGCCCAAACTTCCATCTCTCCAAACCGCTGACCTCCAAACTGGGCTTTTCCCCCTAAAGGCTGCTGAGTAATCAATGAATAAGGCCCTGTGGAACGAGCATGTATTTTATCCTCAACAAGATGGTAAAGTTTCATTATGTACATGTAACCCACTGTAACGTCACTGTCTAACAGCTCTCCACTGATCCCATCATATAATGGATATTTTCCGTTTTCTGGAAGTCCAGCTTTCTTTAAAAGATTTTTAATCTCAGCTTCGGATATGCCGTCAAATACGGGAGTTGAAACCCACATTCCAAGCTCTGCCGCCGCGCCTCCCAAATGTGTCTCCAAAATCTGGCCTACGTTCATTCTGGAGGGAACCCCCAGAGGATTCAATATAACTTCAACAGTCCTTCCATCAGGAAGACGAGGCATATCCTCTTCAGGTACAATCTTGGCAATGATTCCTTTGTTCCCATGTCGTCCGGAAACCTTATCCCCGACAGAAAGCTTCCTTTTCATCGCGATAAACACTTTTATGGTCTGGATAACACCAGGTGACAGTTCATCTCCTTTCTTCAGCGAATCACATTTACTTTTAAATACAGATTTTGAAGCTTCTATCTGGCGATTTACTTTTTTCTTAATATCTAAAACTTTCTTCTGGTAAACTCCCTCTACTTTTATCTTAGCTAAGTCTTCAAGACTGA
The DNA here is from genome assembly GCA_964599635.1 of uncultured Eubacteriales bacterium. Lineage (GTDB taxonomy): Bacteria > Acidobacteriota > Aminicenantia > Aminicenantales > Aminicenantaceae > WJMT01. The sequence continues at coordinate 8,364 of CAZRGM010000040.1, forward strand.
GCCTCTTTAATACAGATCCCGTTAATTTATCCCCTTTTTTTAGATCCATTCTGCCTATTTTAATTCCTTTTTGAACAACAGCTTCTTTTAAAATTGTTTTTATTTTCCGAAGCTTCGCTGTATTTAATATAGTGATCTCATCTTCGAGATTCCTTTTCATCCTCTCAATTTCTTCTTTTTCAATCACTTTTGCTCGGGGACCTTTCTCTATCCCCCGTCTGGAAAATATCTTAACATCAATAACAGTTCCCTCTATTCCAGGCGAGCAATACAGAGAAGCATCTTTAACATCCAGGGCCTTTTCTCCAAATATGGCTTTCAGTAATTTTTCTTCTGGAGATAATTGAGTCTCCCCCTTTGGAGCCACTTTCCCAACCAAAATATCTCCGGGTTTGACTTTAGCCCCAATCCTCACGATTCCATTCTCATCAAGATTTCGAAGTACCTTTTCTGGAACATTCGGGATATCTCTGGTAATCTCTTCTGGACCAAGCTTTGTATCACGGGCATCTATGGTCTCTTCGGCTACATGAAGAGATGTGAATATATCTTCTTTGATTAACTTCTCACTGACAATAATCGCATCCTCAAAATTATATCCTCTCCAAGGTATAAAGGCAGAAAGAACATTTCTGCCTAAGGCTAACTCTCCTTTATCAGTACAGGAACTATCAGCCAGTATTTGACCTGCATGAACCTTGTCTCCTTTTCTTACTATCGGACGGTGATTCAAGCATGTATTCTGATTAGTTCGTAATCTTTTGGTCAATAAATAAAGATCTGTCCCGACATCATATGTTTTGCCATCTGACGGCTCATCAATCCGCACAAGTATTCTTTCTGCATCGACAAACTCAACCACTCCAGGGCGTTTGCATATCATCACATCACCAGAGCCTTTGGCGATCAGATGCTCGATTCCTGTTCCCACTCTAGGGGCTTCTGGCCTCAATAAAGGAACCGCCTGTCTCTGCATATTGGAACCCATCAAAGCTCTGTTTGCATCATCATGTTCGAGAAAAGGAATTAGTGAGGTGGAAAGAGAAACCAACTGTTTAGGTGAGACATCAATATAATCCACCTGTTCTTTGGGCACAAACCTGTACTCACCTCTCTGTCTTGTATTGATTAGGTCTTTTTTAAGATATCCTTTTTCATCAATAGGAGAATTTGCCTGAGCAATGATATAATTTTCTTCCTCCCATGCTGTCAAGTAAAAACAATAAGGCTCATGGACAGGGAAATGAGCGCCTTTCTTGTTCTTAATTCTCTCGATTTCTTTTTGCAGCTCTTCCTTTTCAACTTTATCCCCTATTTTATAATGGCTATCTCCTGGATGAATGATTTTATAATAATCGAGAACTCTTCCATCTTTAACTTTTCTGTAAGGAGTTTCTATAAATCCAAACTCATTGACTCGAGCATAAGAGCTGAGAGATGAGATGAGTCCAATGTTAGGTCCCTCAGGAGTTTCAATGGGGCATATTCTTCCATAATGAGATGACTGTATGTCCCTCACTTCAAAACCTGCCCGTTCTCTGCTTAATCCACCAGGGCCTAAAGCACTCAATCTGCGCTTATGAGTTACTTCTGCAAGACTGTTTATCTGGTCCATAAACTGAGATAATTGAGAACTGCCGAAAAATTCTTTGAGTGCAGCTATAACAGGCTTTGAATTAATGAGATCCTGAGGCATTGATGACGCAAGATCTGTGGCTACGGTCATCTTTTCTCTTATCGTTCTTTCCATTCGGGTCAATCCTATACGGAATGCATTCTCGACCAGCTCTCCCACTGAACGAACACGGCGGTTTCCTAAATGATCAATATTGTCAACTTCTCCTTCCCCCATCCTAAGTCTCAGCAGGTATTTTATGACTTCTACAAAATCTAAAGGAGATAATGTCTTCTCATCAAGAGGACGATCCAGACCTAATTTAATATTCATCTTGAGACGACCGATACGGGAGAAATTATATTTCTGAGAATTAAAGAAAAGGTTATGAAAAAGATGTTGAGCACTTTCCATCGTATGAGGTTCGCCCGGCCTTAACTTTTTATATATCTCGCCTAAAGCTTGGTTTGTGTCCTTCTTTTTATCTTTTTTCAAGGTATTGGATATAATTTTCCCTATCTTATCTTTGGATGGGAAAAAGATTTCGAAAGTTTCTCCAGACTCAATAAGTCTTTCAAGCTGAGAATCTTCGATTTCCTCATTACATTTAACACTATTGGGTATGGTGCTTATTGAATAAGCCCCTTTCAGTTGGGTTTCTGAAATGGGGATCAAGTTTATGTTATGACTTTTTAGCTTCCTGTATAAATCTTTTGTCAATTTCTTTTTTGCAGGAACAAAAACCTTTTGGGATTTGGAATTTGGATCTATAATATCTGCCGCCAAAGTCTTGCCGATAAGGTCTTCCGTTAGTTCCCAGTATAAATGGTTATTTTGGGGAATGACTTTATAGCTTTTATAAAAAAGTCTTAATATCTCCTCATTAGATCCAAATCCAATGGCTCTTAAAAACACACTTGCGTAGAATTTCTTTTTTCTGTCTAACCTTGCGTAGAGCAAATTATTTTTACTGTATTCAAATTCTACCCAGGCCCCTCTGTAGGGAATGATTTTTCCCACAAAATATTCCTTTTTTCTTTTATCAGGCCTGAAAAACACCCCAGGTGATCTCTGCAGCTGACTGACGATGACTCTCTCAATCCCATTAAAAATAAAAGTTCCTTTATCTGTCATTAATGGGATGTCACCAAAATAAGATTCCTGTTCTTTGATATGCTTTAGACGTTTTGCTTTTGTTTTGGGATCTTTTTCCCATGATATCAGCCTTACCTTTATGCGGAGAGGAACACTGTAAGTGTATCCTTTTTGGAGACATTCCGTAGAACTGTATTTCATTTTAAGTCTAACTCGATCACCGCAATGCTCACATATTGGAAGTTCGATTTTTCCAGCAGTGCCGCAATAAGGGCAAATTTCTTTCTCAGTCAGCTCAGTATCTGCAGGTAATAAAGTCCCGCACGCGTTACACTTATAGCGCGAGTTTTCAACGCCTTTAAGATTACCGCATTTGCATTCCCAGTCTCCAATTGAATAACTCACAAACTCTAATTGAGTCGTTTCCTTAAAATCAGAAATAGGGAATATATCCTTAAAAGCTCCCTGCAGTCCGGTGTCTTCTCTCTCTTCCGGAAGCAACTCCATCTGCAGAAATTTTTTGTAGGATTCTGTCTGAATAGCCAACATGTCTGGGATAGGCAGAGTTCCTTTGATTTTAGAAAAATCAATCCTTTCCCGATAAATATTTTTAAATTCCGTATGCATGTTTTCTCTCTCTAAAGAGACCTTTTATTATATTCTCTTTTTGCTACAAAAAACTTATAAAATATTTTTATTCTAATTCTATCACCGCCCCGACTTCTTCGAATTTTTTCTTCATTTCTTCAGCTTCTTCTTTAGAGACACCCTCTTTGATTGGTTTAGGGGCGTTATCAACAAGGTCTTTAGCCTCTTTCAATCCAAGATTCGTTACCTCTCTAACTGTCTTAATCACATTGATCTTTTTATCACCTATTTCTTTGAGCACAACATTAAACTCAGTCTTTTCTTCCTCAGTAGGAGCTTCTCCTGCAGCTTGAGCCCCTGAAACAGCTACGGGAGCCGCAACCGCCGAGGCACTTATATCATATCTTTTTTCAAATTCTTTAATATAATCGGCAAGCTCGAGAACTGTAAGATTATCCAGATGCTCAAAAAACTGCTCTTTAGTCAACTTTGACTTTTCTGCTTTTTCTGAAGCTGCTTTTTGAGAGGTCTCCTTTTTTTTATTAGGTGAAGCACTTGATTGTTTGGTCTGTACGTTAGCCATTTTTTCCTCCAACTCTATTTTTTTAACTTTAATTGACTCAACATGCTTCCTAAGCCATGAAAAGGAGCCTGCCAAGTCCCTAAAAATTTAATTAATGGCGCTGCCATTAAATATCCAATTTGAGTCATTAATTCCCTTCGAGAACCTAAACCCGCGATTTCCTTAAATCTGTCACCATCTATAAGCTGACCTTCAACCAGTCCAGCTTTTATGCTTAATATCTTATTAGAATCGATAAAACTATTTAGAATGCGAGCCAAATTGATGGCATCGTCAGACGTATAAGCTATGGCTGTAGGCCCTCTAAATTTCTCCTTAAACTCTTCTGATATTTCATTTTCTAAAGCTTTGACTGCCAACCGATTTTTAATCACCTTTATGGAACATTTATTCTCCCTCAGCTGAGTCCTAAGTTCGATAGATTTAGCAACCGGTATGTTCACATAATCCACTAAAAAAAACGTCTTATTTTTATTGAAATCCTCGCGGATTTCTTTGACTCTTTCTTCCTTTTTTTCACGATTCAAACTCAATTCCATATCTCCTATTTGACGATCTCATCCTCAGAAATTTTTACAGAAGGCCCCATCGTTGAAGAAACATAAATACTTTTGACATACTTCCCTTTACTCGCGGCTGGTTTTGCCTGCAGAACCGCCTGGATAAAAGCTCTTATATTATCTTTCAATTGATTTTCAGAAAATGAAACCTTCCCTACTAGAGAATGAATAATAGAGGTCTTATCAACTCTAAACTCAACCTTTCCCCCTTTTATCTCCTCTAAAGCTTTTTTTATATCAAAAGTCACAGTTCCTGATTTTGGATTCGGCATCAAACCCTTCGGCCCCAGCACTCTCCCGAGTTTTCCAACCCCTTTCATCATATCAGGAGTTGAAATCACCGCATCAAAATCCGACCAACCTTTTGATATCTTCTCGATGAGATCCTCTCCCCCCACATAATCAGCTCCTGCCTCTTCAGCTTCTTTGATCTTTTCTCCAGAGGCAATGACACATACTTTTTGACTCTTTCCTGTTCCGTGGGGAAGCATAAGTGTCCCCCTCACCATTTGGTCAGAATGCTTTGGATTAACTCCTAGAGCCATAGAAATATCCAAAGATTCATCAAAATTCACATAACTGGCCTTCTTTATAAGGCTGATGGCTTCGTCTAAAGGATATTCCTCTTTTTTTATTAAATCTTTAGATGTTCTGTATTTCTTCCCTCTTTTAACCACTTATTATCTCCAATCCCATATTTTTTGCAGTCCCTTCAATTATTTTGACAGCTACCTTTATATCATAAGCATTTAAATCAGCCATTTTTTGTTTGGCTATCTCTTCAAGCTGAGCTCTGGTTACTTTCCCAACTTTCTCCTTATTGGGTTCACCCGAACCCTTTGCAATCCCGGCAGCTTTTTTTAATAAATAAGCAGCTGGTGGAGACTTAACAATAAAACTAAAGCTTCTATCTTTATAAACAGAAATAACGACAGGGACAACAGAACCTGGCTCCATTTTTCCTGTTTTTTCATTAAACTGCCGGACAAAATCCATAATAGGTATATTGTGCTGCCCTAGAGCTGGGCCAACAGGAGGAGCAGGACTAGCCTGAGCGGCTGGAATCTGAAGTTTTATTTCTGTAACAAGTTCTTTTTTTGCCATATTGCCTCCTATATTTTTTCCACCTGTAAAAATTCCAGTTCAACTGGAGTGGCTCGGCCGAATATAGTGACCATTACCTTTAAAGTGTCTCTTTCATGATTCACTTCTTCCACTATTCCATTAAAGTTAAAAAAAGGACCATCAATAATTCTCACTGCCTCTCCTTTTTCAAAGGAATGCTTGGGTTTTGGCTTCTCAGAAGTGCTTTCCATATGCTTCACAATTTGGCTCACTTCTTCCTCACTTAAGGGCGAAGGTTTTTTCCCTGATCCCACAAAACCAGTAACTTTAGGTGTATTTCGGATGATCAGCCAATTTTCATCGCTCATTTCCATCTCAATCAAAATATATCCTGGATATGATCTCTTGGTAGAGACCACTTTTCTCCCGTCTTTGATTTCGACAACACCCTCTGTGGGAATTATGATTTCGCCTATCTGGTCTTCAATTTTATGCTCTATAGCTCTTTGCTGTATGGACTCAGCCACAAATTTTTCAAACCCTGAATACGTATGCACAACATACCAATTTTTTGCCATTTTATTCACTTTTAATTCTATAAAAACAAAGATTGTATATTCTTGACAACAAATGAAAAAATTATATCCATGAAATAGAGATAAAAGCCAAAAAATATGGTGGCGATAATGACAACTATAGTTGTGCTGTATATTTCTCTGCGGGAAGGCCAAGTTACTTTTTTCATCTCTGCTTTTACCTCTTTAAGAAAAGGAATTATGCGATTGTACCATCTATCTTTTTTGTTCATAATTTTCACTTAACTCAACATAAAAAAATTTATTTCATTCGCTCCTTTATCAATTATATTATGACAAGAAGAATCACTGGCAGGTGAGGCAGGACTCGAACCCGCAACCTTCGGTTTTGGAGACCGATGCTCTAGCCAATTGAGCTACTCACCTATTTTCTTTATGAATCCTCCTTTTGTCCAAAGGCAGAGTTTTCTTTAATTTTTCTCTATTTCACCTCTTTATGAACGGTATGCTTCCTGTCAAACTTGCAGTACTTCTTTATAACAATTTTTTCTTTATTTGCCTTTTTATTTCTGGTGGTTGTGTAGTTCCTTCTTCCACATTCTGTACATTGAAGTGTGACGATATCCCTCATTTTTTTTAATCCTTTTTATATCCGACAGATAGATCACTCGACGACTTCAGTAACCGTCCCTGCTCCCACAGTTCGGCTGCCCTCTCTTATAGCAAACCGCTGCCCTTTCTCCATGGCCACATT
>CAZRGM010000041.1:0-102711 GCA_964599635.1 uncultured Eubacteriales bacterium
TCAGCAAACAAAGTTTATCTCTTTATTTCTGTTTATATTTAAACTTAAATGCAGGCTGATTTTACCTTTCAGGCGAGCTTATCTTGCAGCATCTGTTTCGTTGCAGGGCATTCGCGGTGAAGGACCACAGCTTCATGCCCTGGCGCCTCGCATCTGCCGCAACCTAAACTCGTGAATGACTAAAATGGAATTTTAGTTATTCATAAAATCAGGTGAAATTCAGGTGTGGCTTCAGCTTCCTTCAGATTTTTAACGCCATTCTTCTCACTGTGTTTTCGGCTGCTGCGCAACTCCCCCCGTCCGTGGGTCAAACATGCTCCCAGCTCAGCTCAGCTGAGTTCCCTCAAACACAGCCCTCAGAAGGCTAAATCTTCAATGTCGCTTCAGCCACACCTGAATTCCATGATGCTGTGCGTTGTTAATGGTTAGAATATCTAACATTGATTATTCATGATTCAAAATGGTTTTAGAGGGAGAAGGGAAAGGGATGAGGAATCCCCTGTGAAGGCTGAGCGGGCAGGGTTCCTCTTTAGAGGAGAGCGAAGCCCGAGCGGGAGTGAGATTCATCGCTGGTGAATCGAACGGGTGATGAATCCCTTGCCCTTTCCCTCTCATAAGGTTTCAGGGAGCTGAAGCCATACCTGAATTTCATTCCGGGGAGATCCAGAAAGGCATCAGCGCCCAGATCACTTCATCTCTCAGCATCTGGAAGGTCTGGAGCCATTTTTTTATTTCCGGCTCCCATATAGAAATTTCGAATGGGGCCTGTGCTGTTGCTCTGCTGAAAAGAACATCAAAAAAGGATACCTTTTTGGGAATCACCACAAATCTCACTTCTTCATCCACAGGGATTCCAGACATTTGCTTAGCTATTTCCACCGCTTTATCAAGACCGCCGATTTCATCAATAAGTCCAAGTTTTTTCGCCTGAATACCTGTCCAGACTCTTCCTTTTCCAATTTTATCAACCTCTTCCTTAGTCATATTTCGATTATTAGCGACTTTTGTGATGAAGTGGTTATAGGTATCCAGGATCATTTGTTTGAGAAAAGATCGTTCTTCATCTGTGCTTTCTCTGAATGTGGTTAGAATGTCAGCTTTGTCTCCAAAAGTGATTCGATCTCCCGTTATGCCCAGTTTTTCGTATAGTTTTTCCATATTGAATTTGGCAAAAATAACTCCGATAGAACCTGTTAAGGTCTGAGGATGGGCCACAATTTTATGAGCTGCCATGGAAACCTGGTACCCTCCGGAACCCGCAACATCCGACATGGACACCACGACCGGCTTTTCTTTTTTGGCCAGGCTGATTTCTCTCCATATGGAGTCTGAGGCGGCTGCAGAGCCCCCAGGGCTGTCCACGCGGAACACAATCGCCTTAATGGATTCGTTTTTTCTGGCATCTCGAATCCATTTTGAAACGGTCCGGCTTCCCATCACGGAATAGGCTGCTTCGCCTGTAATTATGGGGCCAATGCCGTAAATAAGGGCTATTTTTTTACCTTTATTAAGCCCTAGTGAGGAGGGAGAAGTCTTTAAATACTGGAAGTGATTGATTTTGTGTATTTTTTTATTTTCTCCTTTTATGAAATTCCAGAGTTCATCTTCATAAAAGACTTCATTCACAAGACCTGCTTCTTTGGCCTTGTGCCCTTGAAAAAAGGCATGGTCCAGGAGTTTTCTAAACTCTTGTTTGGTTTTCCCAATTTCTTTGGATACAGTTTCAATGTAAAAAGAAAAAATGTCACTGTAGATAGATTCCATCATTTCTCTGTGAGCCGGAGTGAGATGGTCTTTGGTGAACATGTTGTAAGCCGTCTTATATTCCTCGACTCGTTCCACTTCAGCCTCCACTCCGATTGTGTCCAGCATTTTTTTCATAAACGGGATATAGCCACCGATTCCGTTAATAATCAAGATTCCTTCCGGATGAAGGATCACTTGATCACATGCAGTGGCCAAATAATATTCTTTATCCAGTTCAGAAGACTCTTCAATATAGGCATAAACTTTTTTACCTGATTTCCTAAAATCAAGCACCTCTTCTCTGATTTCATTGATTTTGGCCCAGTCACTTTGGATGTATCCCAGTCTCAAGAGGATACTGTCTATTTTGGGGTCAACTTTAGCTTTGCGAATATTGGTCCAGATATCATACATGGAAAGGGGAGGCTTCTGCATGAGAATTGTGTACAGAAAATCCGGTTGGGATTTCTCCACAATTTCACCTGAAAGGTTGACTTCAAGACAGGAGCCTGGCTTAACAGAAGGAGGTTTTGCAAATTCATAAACCAAGAATGAAACAAAAGTGGCGGCAAGAAGGATAAAAAATATCAGAAAAATGATGAATATATATTTTCCTTTTTTCATTGTCTCAACTCCATTTTAGGATTACCTGTAATATAACAAATTTGTGTGAAATGTGAAATGGAAAGGTTTCATTCAGGTGCGGCTGGTGCTCCCAAAAACCTTATGAGAGGAAAAGGCAAGGGATTCGTCACCCGTTCGATTCACCAGCGATGAATCTCTCTCCCGCTCGGGCTTCACTCTCCTCTAAAGAGGAACCCTGCCCGCTCAGCCCTCACAGGGGATTCCTCATTCCTTGCCTTTCTCCTCTGCAGCCATTTTGAATCATGAATCATCAAGGTTAGTTATTTTAACTATTAACAGCGCATACCTGAATTTCATGAGGTTAAGAGGGAATGCGGCTGGTGCTCCTTGACATAATTTCAAGTGATTGCATGAACAAGTCTTACCGTTGATAAACTAAAAAAAATCACTATAATATGGGAAAATTAGAGTCGCAAAGGAAACAGAAATGAAAGCCATTGATGTTGAGAACATAACAAAGAAATTCGGCAGCTTCACAGCGGTCGATCATTTATCGTTTGATGTTCCTAAAGGGAGCATTTATGGTCTTCTCGGTCCTAATGGGGCGGGAAAGACCACCACCATCCGCATGATCATGAATGTCATCATTCCGGATGAAGGAGAAATTCATGTCCTTGATGAGAAAATGAGTGAGAGTATGAAAAGCCGAATTGGATATCTTCCTGAGGAAAGGGGTCTTTATCCAAAGATGAAAATTGGGGAACTGCTTGTTTTTCTCGCGTATCTGAAAGATTTTAGGGGGCAGGAAGCCAAAAATGCTATTGATCAATGGCTGGATAGATTTGACCTTTTAAACTGGAGAGAGAAAAAAATTGAAGAACTCTCTAGGGGGATGCAGCAAAAAGTTCAGTTTATTGCCACTGTTATCCATCGTCCCGAACTCATTATTCTGGACGAACCCTTCAGCGGTCTTGATCCAGTGAATACAAAGCTGTTAAAGGATATCATGCTGGAGATGAAGGAAGAGGGAGTGACCATTATATTTTCAACTCATCGGATGGAACAGGTTGAGATGATCTGTGACAATATCTGTCTTATCAATAAAGCTCAGAGCGTCCTCAGGGGGAATCTTGCTGAGATCAAAAGAAATTATGGAAGAAACACCATCATTCTGGAATATGAGGGAGATGCGCGTCAGATTAAGGAATATTCAGAGGTGGAAAAAATAGATGATTACGGAAAATACATGGAAATTAAGCTGAAGGATCATGCTGACCCTCAGGATCTTCTCTCATCCCTTGCGGGAAAGGTCAGGATTGATCGATTTGAAATCAAAGAGCCTACCCTGAACGCCATTTTTATTGAAAAAGTAGGAGAGAAAAATGCATAAGATATGGGCTGTCATTAAAAGAGAATATGTCCAGATAGTAAGGACTAAGGCTTTCATACTGGGGACCATTTTGGGTCCTGTGATTATCGGTTTATTAATTTTTATCCCGATTTTGGTTTCTGTGATATCGGTGGGAGACCAGGAGCGAATCGGAGTGATCGATGCGAGTGGAGAGGTCTTCAAAGACTTTGAGAGCAGGATGGATTTTAAGTTAAAAGACGGAAGGCAGAGATACATCCTGGAACAATATAAATTGACCTCTGATCTCAATCAGCTCAAAGAAAGTCTTAATGAAAGAGTCTTGGCCGGAGATATTTCGGGATATATGACCATCCCTGAAAATATCATTGAGGGGGGAACTGTGGAATTTGCAGCAGAGCATGTATCGGATTTTGAGAAAATCAGCAACATCAACAAGGTCATGAATACCGTTATTGTTGAGAAAAGGCTTAAGAAAGCTGGATTGGATCCCGAAGAAGTTTCCAAATACATGAAGCAGGTTGATTTTAAGACCCAGAAAGTCACCAAAAAAGGAGTGGAAGAAGATACGGGAGGGACCTTTATCTATTCATATATTTTAGTCCTCATACTTTATATGACTCTGGTTTTTTATGGACAGATCATTTTGAGGGGAGTGATTGAGGAAAAGAGTTCCCGTGTGGTTGAGATTATGCTGTCATCTCTGAGGCCGTTTCAGTTAATGGCCGGTAAGATATTGGGAATTGGCGCAGTAGGGCTGACCCAGTATTTAATTTGGGCTGTCTTTGGGGCGGCGATCTCTTCATATGGAAGCTCTCTTGTGACTGGTTTTTTCCCAGAAGCATCAGGCTTTAAGATCCCTTCGATCCCTCCTTATGTGTTTATCTATTTTGTGGTCTTTTTCATATTGGGTTATTTTTTATTCTCGACTCTTTATGCCGCCGTGGGTTCAACCGTCAACTCAGAAAAAGAAGCTCAACAGCTGGGAACGCCTTTAACCATGATGTTGGTTATCCCTATTTTGCTGATGATGTTTGTGATACGCGCTCCTGAGAGCACTCTATCAGTGGTTTTGTCTTTGATTCCATTTTTCTCTCCTATTTTAATGCTTCTCCGCATTTCTATTCTGCTTCCTCCTTTTATTGAGATATTGATTTCCATCGTTCTGCTGGTTGGCACCACTGTCGGAATGGTCTGGTTTGCCGGAAAAATTTACCGGGTAGGACTTCTCATGTACGGAAAGCGCCCCAGCTTTCCTGAGATCATCAAATGGGTTAAATACAAATAAAAACAGTAACAAATAAAAACAGTAACACAATACCTTTTACCTATTTTCATGAGACTTTAAAGCAAAATAAGTTTACTTTTTATCTTGACCTGTTCCCTGCTATATGGGTAAAATGATTTTACTGTGGATCTTCAAGAAGATGAAAAAAAGATTCTGATCTCTTGGAAGGAAATTGCGGATTATTTAGACTGCGGGATAAGAACCTGTCAGAGATGGGAAAAAGAATTCAAATTGCCCATCCATCGATTTATTGATTCCTCAAAGTCCAGAGTGTTTGCCTATAAACATGAGATCGATGAGTGGATGAGCAGAGAAAATTTAAGCGAAAAAAAGAGCCGGAGAAAATATCTTTATTTTTTGGTCCCCCTAGTGACACTCATTTTTATATATATCATGTCTCTATCATTAAGTCCGCCATCAGAGCCTCATGATTTCAGGATGGATGGTTCTGATCTGGTTATACTGAATAAAAAAGGTCAAGAGATCTGGCGCTATGAGACGGGAATGAGAGATTTAGAAAGTGAAGAATTTTACAGAAGCCACTTTCAGGTCAGGAGATGTTCAGGAATTCCCCTTAAAATAAATTTGCCCCTGATAATGATCAGAGATATCAATAGTGATAAAAAAAGAGAAGTGTTGTTTGCTCCCATATCCGTTGGCTTTGATTTTAGAGAATATGGACTTCTTTGTTTCAGCAGCAGAGGCAAAAAGAAGTGGAGTTTTGATCCAGGCCGAGAGATGATCTTTGGAGAAGAAACATATTCCTCTGAGTATGAAATCTCGGGTTTTACGATCAATGACCTTTTTAATGATGGTTTATCTGAAGTCATTGTGGTTTCTTATAACCTTTCTTTGTTCCCCACTCAGCTTGCCGTTCTTGACCATAGAGGTCAGCTTATAAGAGAATACTGGAATTCAGGGCGAATTGAAGATTTTTGTTTTTATGACTTGAATAAAGATGGAAATAAAGAAATATTCTTAGTAGGAAGTAACAATGAGTATAATAAAGGATTCCTGACGGTTTTAAAGCCTGATTTTATAAGCGGGAGCTCTCCTCAGACAGGCTATTACAGATCCCCTGAATTGGAACAAGGAGTTGAGGAACATTACATCCTTTTGCCTAAGATTTCAGTAGGTGAGGGAATTTATGAACGAGGTGTTATAGATCAAGTCAAAGTCATAGATGATCAAATTATATCTATATTGTCTAGGACTGGAATTTATTATGAGTTTGATTTCAGCTTTGCGCTGAGAGAAATCAGGTTTGCAGATCGATTTGGAAATTTATATAATGAAATCCATCAAAAAAATGGGGATCAAGATAAATTCAGCCCAAAAGTAATGGCGGATTGTAAACCCAGGTTGCTGTCGGAAGTCCTTTACTATACAGGAGAGGACTGGGGCCCTAGTCCCTTAATGGCCAAGAATTCCCGCCAAAAATAGGACCACAATACCTATTCACCTATTTCTTTCTGGCTGTCACCGTTTTGACTTGCTTTTAAAATAAAGTCAATGAATACTTATGCCGGGTTCATCTCACTCCATTTGTTTTGTTGCAAAATATTTAAATCCTAAGTGAACCTTTTTTCTTTCTCTTCCGTAGTAACAGGTGAAAAGAAAGATTTCAGTAAAAATGAAAAAACTTATTGAGGTATGGAAATGAATGAGAAATTAGGAAAGACCAGAAAATGGATGGTGCTCTGCTTGATCCTTCCTTTCATCCTTTTAATGAGCGGATGTCTTTATGTGGAAGTTAAGGACAATGTGAAAAATCCGGATAAATATTTTAGAGAAGCTAACAGGAAGATCCGAAAACTTGAGCGCCAGTTTCCTGACAGAAGAGGGCCGGTTTCGACCATCAGTGTTTTGGTCTACGAGAGTTCCGAACAAAAAATCATCAGAGTCGAAGCTCCGCTTTGTCTTATTGATGCCTGTATGGACACCAGCGATATTCATGATATTGATATCGGCTGTGATTTTAATTTTCAAAAGATCAGAGATCTCAAAGATTTGGGTCCAGGCATGATTATGGAAGCAGACACTGAAGAGAGCAGGATCCTAATCTGGATAGAATAAAGGTTTCGTGATCAAATGCAGAGTCAAGCAGCTTCAGCAGAAATGGATCAAATCACTGTTCTTACTGAAAGAGCCAAACAAGGAGACCAGGAGGCATTCATGACGATAACCAGCCTGTTTCAGAAAAATGTTTTTCAGCTGGCCTATTCTTTTTTCCGAGACAGAGAGGAGGCCCTGGATATTGTTCAGGAAACTTTTTTAAGGCTTTATAGAAAACTTGATTATTATAATAAAGGCGAAAGTTTTAAAAGCTGGATCCTGCAGGTCGCTAAAAATCTCTGTATTGATCGTTACAGAAAAAACCACAAAACACATGATCGTAAAATCCTGAACAGCACAGAAATGGAAGAGCTCTATCTTACAGATGAAAAAGGAAATGGGAAAGAAGCAGACACAGATATGAAGAGCATTGTCGAAAATTGCTTAAAACAACTTCCTGAAAGACAGCGGATGATATTTGTGATGAAGCACTATAACGATCTCAAATACACGGAGATTGCAGAAACACTGGGCATTGCCGTAGGAACGGCGAAATCACTCAATTTTAAAGCCGTTAATAAGTTAAGAGAATTAATGAGCCCTTATTTAGGGAGGCAGTTATGAAAGAATGTAAAGTAATAAGAAAAGATTTGGTAGCCTATATTTATAACGAGATAGATGAAAAGAAAAAACAGGAAGTCAGAAATCACCTTGAGTCTTGTTCTGAATGCAGGCAGGAATATAAGGAATTGAAAAATGTCCTTCTCTATGCAGATACATTTAAAAAAGATATCAACCAAGCTATGAAATCGGTAGACTGGGAAAAGCTTCCCTCCCAAATTGCCGATCAAGTCTTATCAAAGACTCAAAAAGAGCCCCAGAGTGAAAGTGGACTCAAGAAATTTTTAGGCTCTTTATTCACATTCAAGCGGGTCCCAGTTTACGCCGCTCTTTTGGCTGGAATCATCATTGGCGGGGTCTTGACTTTTCTATTGCTCCATCCGGGTGCCGCTCCAGAAGGCACGGTTTCTTCCCCCATCATGGTTTCGAGAGATTTTATCGAAACCATGGATGTGGAAATAACCCGACGCGAGACCCTGGATTACCTGGAACAGAGTAAATTTTTACTGCTCGACTTTGTCCAGGCTTCGCCTGAAGAAGCTTCTCAATATTGGGGAACTGATTTTGTGGAAGCTAAAACCAGTGAGCTTCTTTCCAAAAAAAGATACATGAACCAGCAGCTGGATCAATATCAAATGGTCAAAGCGAAGGCCATATGCGACCAGATTGAAATGCTCTTACTGCAGCTCACTGAAATGAGAGGCGAACTCACAGCATCTGAGCGTGCTCAGATCCGCGAGCTTATTGAACAAAGACAGCTGATCTTAAAAATAAATCTTATCACAAAAGAATTACAGCGAAGTGAGGTCTAAAATGAGAAAAATAAAAATAGGTCTGATCGCGCTGATTGTGGCCTTTTCTTTCCTTCAGGCATACAGTGCGGAACAAACGGAGGAGGAATTGTTCCAGGAAGCAAAAATCCTGATTTTTGATAAAAAATGGGAACAAGCGCAGCAGAAACTGGACGATCTCCTCGTCCGGTATCCCCAAAGCCATCTTTATTCACAGGCGCTTTTTTACAAAGGCAAATGCCTGTCCGAACAGGAAGGCGAGGAGAGGAAAGCTCTAGAGGTGTATAAAAAATATAAAGAGCGTAAAGATGCGGATAAGAATCTAATCGAGGAGGCAGAGATAGAGATCATTGACCTTTCCTATGATCTCTTTGAACAGGGTAAAACTTCATACCTTGATGAAATAGAACGCGCACTTCAAAGCAGGGATAAAGCTGTCAAATATTATGCAGCTTTTAAATTAAGTTATGTATCGGATGTGAAAAAAACCCGAAGAGGCCTTCCCGTACTGGAAGAGATCCTTGAGAAAGAAAAAGATCCTGAACTGCGCGAACGGGCCAAGCTGGCTGTGCTGCGAATAGACCCTGAAGTTCTAAGGGATCTCGAAGATACAGAATATGAGACCAAGCCCAAGATGCTTTGTATAAGAGTCTATGATGAAGGAGAGAAGAAAGCGAATTTTTCCCTGAATATTCCCTGGGCTCTTGCTGATCTTGCTCTGGAATCTATCCCTAAGGAAGAGAAACAGTTCCTGAAAAATGAAGGTTATGATTTGGATGAGATCATGAAGAAACTCACCAAAATCAAGGGAAATATCATTGAAATAAGAAGCGAAGACAGCTTTATAAAGATTTGGATTGAATAACATTAAGGAGGCATATGATGAAAAAGATAACATTTTTCGTTTTACTGACATTTGCTTTAAGTCTGGCTCCGGCTCATTTTTTAGCTGCAGAGGACGCTGTGAACAGCGACCTTCAGGCTATTAAGAAAGCCGTTAAGGAGAACCCAAATGTCAAACCAGGACAGGAAGTTAAATGGTTTAAGGTGCTGATCACGGATACCAAGACTCAAAAAGACAAAGTAAAGATCACCCTACCCGTCTCCCTCATTGAGCTGGTTTTGGAAGCTGAACATGACCATTTTAGGATCGACAGAGACGAATACGATGTAGATGTCCGAGAAATTTTTCGAGAACTGAAGAAAGCAGGCCCCATGGCTCTTATTGAGATCTGCGAAGACGACGAAATCATCAAAGTCTGGTTTGAATGAGGGTATTGGTGAAAATGATGTAGATCTGTCTTATTTACCTTAACCACCTAAAGGCAGCCTTTGCCCAAGGCTGCCTTTTTTTATACTTTATGGATGAAGATGTTCAACCCTTTCCCCCAAAGCTTTTCCAATGCGTTCTTGACTTTTAATTTTTGAAATCCCATGATGGGATAAATCAAGGACTTTTTGGTTTAGCTAAAAATGAAAAAAGGTATCCAGAAAATCTATCAGGAAGTGGCGCCCACTTATGAGATTATCAATCATGTGCTCACCTTTGGTCTGGATATTCTGTGGAGGAAACGGGCAGCTCATCAGGCAGCAAAGATAGGCGGACATCGCATACTGGATGTATGCAGCGGAACCGGAGAATTTATCTGGAATACAGCCGCTCTGAAGGACGAAAAAACTGAACTTTATGCCTCAGACGGAAGTCTTTCCATGATTCTTCTCGCTAAAAAGAAAAAGCATCGGCGCAAAGTCAGATTTATAATCGCCGATGCTGGAAGTCTCCCCTTTCCTGATCATTCTTTTGATCTCATTACTATTTCCTTTTCCACTCGAAATCTTAATCTCAATCCTCCGACCATGATTTTCTATCTTAAAGAATTTATCCGTATCCTCAAGCCCGGCGGTCAGTTCTTGAACCTGGAGACCAGCCAACCCCCTCTCGAGATCATAAGGTCCCTTTATCATTTATACATCCGCTGGGTGGTCAAACCCGTGGGACATTTCCTTTCAGGTTCCAAAGCCGGATACAATTATCTTTCTTACACCATGCCCCGTTTTTATGATGCTCAGGGATTCTCTTCCCTCTGCCGCAAAGCGGGATTTTCCCATGTTCAACACCGTTTGATGTTCCTAGGAGTGGCTGCCATTCATATCGCCCAGAAATAGGCAGTTACACGCTATTCCTTTTTCATAAATTTTAAATGGGTAACCCTCCCGGCATCCATGATTTCGAGTTTCACTTTCTTGACAACATAGGTTTTCTTCTTGTAATATCATTAATACAAAATTAAAGGGCCTATAATAATGAGCAAAAGAGAGGAAGCGTGCAAGCAGAAGACCAAAAATTTTATATTCCTCGCTGCATTTCTTTTTCTTTTATATTAAACCTGAAACCTGGTTTTTTATACCTGAAATTTTTTTTTAAGCTTCTAGATCCTTTTTAAGACTATGGAAGAAATCCTGGGTAAAAAAATTTCTCATTACAAGATACTTGAAAAACTCGGCCAGGGGGGGATGGGAATGGTTTATAAAGCCGAGGATACGAAGCTCCAGCGCACTGTTGCCTTGAAGTTTATCTCGACGGAGAAAATGGGGAAAGAAGAATCAAGAAAGAGATTTCTCCGTGAAGCCCAGGCAGCGGCCGCCTTGGACCATCCCAACATTGGCACCATATACGAGATCGATGAAGCCCAGGGGCAGATTTTCTTGGCAATGTCCTATATCAAAGGTTTTAGTCTGGGAGAAAAGATCAAATTGTCTCCATTAAGTGTGGAAGAAGCTTTAGATATCAGCATGCAGGTGACAGAAGGCCTTCAGGAGGCGCATGAAAAAGGGATCATACACCGTGACATCAAGAGCTCCAATATCATGATTACCAAAAAGAGGCAGGCGGTTATTATGGATTTTGGTTTAGCCAAATTGAAAGAAAGGTCAAAAATCACACAAACAGCCACGATTATGGGGACCGTGGCTTATATGTCCCCTGAGCAGGCTCTTGGAGAAGAAGTAGACCTTCGCACAGATATCTGGTCTTTAGGGGTCATGATGTATGAGATGCTGACAGGGAAACTGCCTTTTGAAGCCCACAGCGACCAGCTGGTCTTACACTCCATCCTCCAGATGAATCCTCCACCGGTGACATCTAAAAGGAGCGGTATTCCTTTGGAGTTTGAAGCCGTCATAAACAAATGTCTGGAAAAAGATCCAGATGACCGATACCAGACTGCCGCGGATCTAAAAGCAGATTTGAGGCGGTTGAAAAGAGATGAGGCTTCCGGGCAGACGAGATTTCCTATTAGGTCTGTAAAGAAGGCGCCTTTTCCACATTCCATGAAGAAAGCCCTCATCCCTGCCGCATTGATGATATTGCTTCTTTTTCTCTTGCTTTTAATCCCTTCTACCCGACAGTCTATAGAAAAATGGTTTGGATTTGAGATCGTGAAGAGTGAGAAACGGTTGGCAGTTCTGCCGTTTACTGTGGTCGGGGGGGATGAATCAGACCACGCTTTGATCATAGGTCTTACGGACACATTAACCCGCAAGCTGATTCGTTTGGAGTCTTTCCAGGAGTCACTCTGGGTCCTTCCTCTTGAAAATGTGATCCGGTATAACATCACAAATCCGAGTCGAGCCTATCGCGTTTTCGGAGTCCCTTTTTCTGTCACAGGGAGCTTCAAACGTATGGGCAATATATTCAGCTTGACTTTAAATCTGATTGATGCCAAGACAATGACTCAGCTTAAATCACGAACCATTACGGATCAAATGGCAAATATCTCGACTCTTCAGGAGGGAGTGGCAACTCATATCCTAGAGATGTTGAGTCTGGAGCTTTCACCCCAGGCTGGCCCTGTTTTGAGGGCCGGGGAGACTACGGACCTGGATGCTTTTCAGTCATTTCTTAAAGGGATTGGTCATACCCCGAGAAGAGAGAGACAGGGAGACCTGGATAAAGCTATCCGCTTTTTTGAGCAGGCTGTGGAAGAAGACCCCCATTATGTCTTGGCTTTTATTGAATTGAGTCGAGCTTATCTAAAAAAGTTCGATCAGACAAAAAACCCTATCTGGGTTAAGAAAGCCCAATTATCTTGTCAGCATGCGGTTGAGATGAGCGAGAGCTTCAGCTCATCTCATGTTATGTTGGGAGCCATTTATAGAAAAATGGGACGCGATGAAGAAGCCATTAAAAATTTTCAACGGGCATTGGAGCTTGATCCATTAGATTATGAGGCGGCTCAGGAATTAGCACGTATGTATGAAAACAAGGGAAGATTGGATGAAGCCATAAAACTTTTAAAAAAATTTATAGATATAAAACCAGGTTACTGGGCTGTCTACAGCAATTTAGGATATTTTTACTATCACCAGGGAAACTATGAACAAGCTGAAAAAATGTACCGGTATTCCACAGAATTTATGACAGAGAATGTGAACGATTACAATAATCTCATGGCCATATATTATCAGTTAGGTGATATTGAATCAGCCAGAGAGGCTTTTGAAAAATCGGTGGCGATAGAACCTGATGCCCATACCTACATCAACATGGGCACCATCTATTTTTATCAACGCCGTTATGCGGATGCCATGGCTATGTATGAAGAGGCCATTGAGCTGGGAGGGGATGAATATTATGTTTGGTCCTATTTAGCGGACAGCTGCCGGTTTGCTGGACATAAAGAAAAGGCGCCGGATGCCTATAAGCACGCCATCCAACTAGCTGAGGAAGAATTAAAAATGGATCCCAACAACGCTCTCCTTCTCTCTCGGATGGCTGTGATTTATGCCCAACTCAAAAATCAGAAGAAGGCTTTTGACCATATCTCCAGAGCCGAAGAGCTGGCGTCCAATGATGTTTCTATTCTGCTTAACAGCATCCTTGTTTTTGAAATAATTGGCCAGAGAGATCAGGCACTTCAGGCTTTTAAAAAATACCTGCAGCAGGGAGGCTCTCTGGAAGAGATTCGCGGTCAAGCTGATCTTTCGGGACTCCGCACAGATTCCCTTTATCAGAAGATTACAGGTAAAGAGGTCATCGAATAAAACATTCCGGAAGGAATAGAATATAGATCTTTATCTTCGGAGTTAGGAAGATAAAGAGAAAAAAGGGAGGGAAATCAATGAAAAACAAAATTTTATTGGTGGTCATGACCATTATGGCAGTGGTGGTTTTTTCTGTGCTTATTCTTCAAGCTTGCAGAAATGAGGAGCCGCAGGAAGTGACTCAAGAGACGGTGAAGCCTGTTCAGGAGTTTCCTGTAATGGAAGCCAGCAAGATATCTCATATAACGACGGTTATGGTGAATGAGAGGGGATATTTTGATTACGAAAATGGTCTGATCCGAGTCTATCCGGGAGAAACAGTTATTTGGAAATGTATCACTAAAGGTCCCTTCACGATTCATATCGGCTGGAATTCACCTTTTAAGGCATGCAGTTTCCATTCTTTAAAAGGGGAGGAAATCCGTGCAGAATTGCCAGAAGACGCTCCGCCTGGTTATTATAGGTATATGATTGCTGTTCTTGTTGGTGACAAAATCTACACAGACGACCCAGAATTAATCGTTAAGAGGCCTCCCATAGAAAGATAATAAGTTTCAAAATCGAATAGATTTAAAGGGGACTCCTCTTTTCTTTGTCGGTCTTTTGGTCAATTAGGATCGTGGGAAACTAAATTAATTTTATTTTTTTCCCCCGATTTATATCATTGGTTCTTTAAATCGGCGAGCCTCTTTCTGGCGTCCTCAACCTCATCAAAACCCAAATCCGCATCCTTCCAAAGCTCCAGAAATTGTTCATAATATTCCGCAGCTTTGGCTGCATCACCCTGTGCCTCATAAATCTTTCCCAGCCAGTAAAGACTTCGCGCATAGATGTCTCCAAAATAGATTTTGCCCATGTTGAAGGTCAATATTTTCTCATATTCCTCCCGGGCTTTTTCCAGATCCCCGGATTCATAGTAAGCTGAAGCCAGAGGTTCGAAAAAAATAGCTTGATCATTGGCAAACGGTGGCATCCCATTTTCGCAAGGAAGCAGAGAAATGGCTTGCTTAAAATAATCAATGGCTTTGTCATCATTTTTTCTCTTAAGTTCCATAAGCCCCAGCAGATGATGAGCGTACCGGATGTCTTTTTTGTTGGTGCCTTTTTCCACCAATTCTTCAATATCATCCGCGGTTTTCTGTGCCCCATCAACCGAATCCATCATCAAAAACGCCCTCCCCTTACAATAAAGCGCGCGTCTCTGCCATTTCATAGAGTCTTCTGATTCCAGAGCAATATCATATGCTGTCTCACAGTCGTTTAAAGCTTTCTCAGGCTGCCCGGATTTAAGATAGCTGTAAGCCCTCCGAATAGAAAAGCAGGCTCTCCACCAGTTATCGCCAAGCTTCTCTGCCAGGTCTAGTCCCTGTCCATAGTGCTGTCTTCCGCTCTTGAACTTTCCCCTCAAAATGCAAGAACTGCCCAGCACGATTCGAGTGTACATATGCCATCCCAGCTCCTCACTCTCAAAAACTTTGAGATACTGCTCTTCGGCCTTATCGAAATCTTCTTTGCCCACATAGACATTTCCTTTCGTAATATAAACCATCACATTATCCGGATTAAAGGACTGGGCTTTATTCGCTTCAGCCAGGGCAAGATCGTAGTCTCCCTGGATTAAATAGTTCAATGACAGATCAAGCCGGATCATGATCCTGTCGCCGATATCCTGAATATACCCTTCCAGCACTTTCCTGGCTGTCTCATACTCTCCCTTGGCTCTGTAGGGCTCTGCGATATTGATATACGGGAAAAAAGATTCATCTTTAGCTTGAATCTGGGCAAGATAACACCCTATGGATTTGTCCCACTGTTCTGTCGAGATGTAGAGAACACCCAGGTTGGTTCTGGCGATGGAATCCTCCGGATAAAGCTCAAGATGCTTGTTATAGGCTTCGATAGCCTTGTCATAGGTGACCTCTGAGCCTTTATAAAATTCAGCTTCGATAAGATATCGCTCTCTGTCAGACAGCCGGTCTTTGAGCTCAAAAGCCTTCTGGATGCATCTTTTTTTCTCGGAAAACAAAGCCAGGTTAGAATAGGACATGGCCATGCTCCGGTAAGCCATGGCAAATTCAGGGTCCAGTTCCAGGGCTTTTTCCATGTATTGAATGTTTTTTCTGTATTCACCCTTGTAATTGAATTCTCTTCCCTGCACATAATATTTAAAGGCTTGAGGAGAGCTGGTGGTGATCTTTTTGATTTCCTCATCGATGTCCCCAAATATCTCATCTTCTGAAAGCTCCAGGTCTGCTTTGATCCTTTTGGTGATCTCATCCACCATGGAAAAAACAGCCTGCTCGCCTTTTCCCTCCACCCGGTCTGAGCCAATGATATTGCCTGTGCTCATGTTCTGAAGAGTGTACTCGATTCGAAATTTATCACCGGCTTTGGATAGGTTTCCCTGTAAAATATGATTCACTTTTCCTTCATCCGCCACTTTCATCAAGTCCTCGGAAGCATAGCTTTTAGCTTCCAGAAGATTGAATTTTCGCAAAAGGCTGTAAAGCCGGTCAGCACTCATCACACGGATATACTTGGACTGGGATAAGTCAGTGATGATGGAATCCGAAAGAGCGCTTCTCCAGATATTATAAGCCTCATCTCCGGTGTTGTTTTTAAAGTACACCACGGCCAGGGATGGTTTGTCTGAGGGAAGTGCAGGAACGGCTCCCTTTTTAGCAAGAACCACCCACAAAAACACAGCCCCAATAATGAGAGCCGCCGCAGCCAGTGCCCGGATCATAAGCTTTTTCAGGCTGAATTGAACTGTGATCTCACGCGATGTGAGAGGCTTTTTTTTGGCCACGGTTCTCTCTGCGGTGGGAAGGCCCTGTTCTATTTGCTCCAGGTCAAAACTCACTTCTTCGGCACTCTGATATCTCTTTTCTCTTTCTTTTTCCAGGCACTTGAGGATCAGCCGGCTGAGGTCTTCTGAAATCTGCGTGTTTAATTCTCTGGGATCTTTGGGTCTCTCACTTTTGTGCTTCACCCCCACCGCAAAAGGCGTGTCTCCCTCAAAAGGCACCTGTCCTGTGACCATTTCATAAAGGATAATCCCCAGAGAATAAATATCCGACCGCTGGTCCACCTCTTTGGCTTCCACCTGCTCCGGGCTCATGTACTCCGGAGTTCCGATCATGACTCCAGCTTCGGTTATTCCCTTTGTTCCGAGTGAGCGGGCAATCCCGAAATCCATGATCCGGACATTTCCGTCCTGATCGATCATGATGTTGTTTGACTTCAGATCACGATGCACCACTCCCAATTTGTGGGCTTCAGCCAGCCCGCTGCACACCTGCTTGGCGATAGAGATGGCTTTGCCTACTGTGAGCTGACCGGACTGCCGAATGAAGCTTTTGAGGTCTTGACCCGGGATATACTCCATTGTGATGTAATAGCTTCCCTTGTCTCTGCCCAGGTCGTACATCCGGCACACATTCTTGTGAACGATCTTACGGGCGGTGGTCAGTTCATTTCGGAAGCGCTCAACGGTTTTTTGGTTGGCGGCGATCTCAGGCTTAATCAGCTTGAGCGCCATTTTCTCGTGGGTTTCTTGATCTAGGGCTTTATAGACCCGCCCCATGCCGCCTTTTCCCAGCTCTTCGATGATCTGGTAGCGGCCCGAAAAAGTGGAGCCTGTGGTCAGCTCTTCTTGAGCGGTTTCCATGGTTTTAGTGTGGGCTGCGTTCTGAGCCTCAGGAAGTGGACTTCCGCAGACCTTGCAGAATTTGGAGTCCTCAGGATTTTCAGTCTGGCATTTCGGGCATATATTCACCACTTTTTCCCCTATTTTTTTCTGACCCAAAAATACCAGGGAATCCCCCAAAAGTCAATAAAAAACAGTAACACAATACCTTTTTACCCTTTTTTGGGCATCGTTATTGTGTCCCTAAATCTTACTCTATTTTATATTTACCATACATCCATTGGAGAAGGCTGTTTTTTCCTTCTATCATTGCGATTTTCTGCAGCAAGCGAAGTCCCTGTTTCTCATTTCAAGAAAAGAATTTACGGAAACCGTCTTTATTTGATCGATCCCTATTACGAGGCGTGTGTTTATGAATATGAGATTATAGAGTAAAATTAGCGAAATTCCGCATTTTAGACTCATTCAGAAAATCCATCCAATCCCTATACAGTAAACATTGACAAAAACGGATTATTTATATAAGATATGATAAGTAACGATTAAAAAAGAACAATAAAAATAAGAATTGAATAAGATTAAATATATATTAACAAGACATGCCAAAGAAAGAATGAAGGAAAGTATCGCCATTTTTTTATGAATAGGTCAGGTTAATAAATTGGAGAAATAAATGAAAATTGAAATTGACAGAAAGGCAGATGCCGGATATATCAAGCTGTCCAATAATAAAATAGAAAAAACCGTATCCGTATCAGATTACTGCAATGTGGATATTGATTCTGAGGGCAGAGTGGTTGGTATTGAATTATTGTTTATCAGTCAATACATGGATGATTTCAAATTATGGCTTGACCTATCCAATACCGCAGAATATCTGAATAAGTCCCCCATAACCATTAGACGATGGGTCAAAGAAGGTAAAATTCCCTATTACAAACTGGGCAGGGAATATCAATTTATCAAAGAAGATATCGATGAATTTATAAAAAAAGGTAAAAAGGGATAACTCGTTCCACTCAAAACATGTCGATTCAATCGATATATTGAAAAAACGTGTCGAATAGACTACAAATAATCAGCATGTTTTAGGCATCCTCGATGATCGTCCATGAAACTCCATGGCATCAGGCTTTGCGTTCCAGGTTTCCTCATATTGGTGGACCGAGTCTGTTATTTGATAATATTCCCAGTCTATTTTTCCCATGTAATATCCCCCGCCAGCATTGAACATGATTTCCACAGCACGCCCCACCGGAATCCCGAAATAGGGGCTTAAAGTAACAGGAATAGCTGAGATTTGAGGATAAACCGTGGCTTCCAATGTATTCTGAGGAAGATAGGCCTCAAACATACTTTCTTTTCCGGCAGAGATACAGCAAGATCCAATACCGATTCCCAAATAAGGCATAAAATTTATCAATATTTCCCCGCTAAAATCTATTCCTATTTTCACGGGTTCAAACTCGGATTCTACTGTGGTCATATGAGCATCATTATAATAATCATTAAGTCCCTGCAGGTGATCGTTGATGTCATTTTTCATCAACATAAAACCGCCTCCCATAAGCCTGAGTCCCACTTTGACTCCCCCTTTTCTCTCCGTTTTCTCCTATTTTCCCGCGATCATGGATATCTCGACTTTGGCGCCTCTGACCAGCCCAGCCACCTGAACACAAGCCCGTGCCGGGGGATTTTCGGGAAAAAAGGCGGTATACGCTTCGTTCATCTCAGCAAAATCTTCAAGATCTGTCAGATAAACCGTGCACTTCAACGCATCGCTGTAGTCCATATCAGCCTTGAGAAGAATGGCTCCCAGTCTTTCCAAGCAGTTTTTGGTCTGTTCTCCCACATCCGGAGGCAGTTCTTGGGTCTCCGGATCCATCCCGATAGAGCCAGATAGAAAAAGCAGATCACCGAATTTGACAGCCGGGCTGAAAGGCGTGCCCTCAGCTCCTTCCATCTCAATGACTTTTTTTACGCCGATCACTTCCTCTAAGTCTGTAGTCTGGCAAAAGCTGAAGCAAAGAAAAAGCCCTGTGATGAGAATAAGTAGTCCTGTAGATCGTTTGTTCATTTTTCCTCCTTAGATGAAGATGTTTAAATTAAATATTAATTTCCGGTGAATGTCAATTAAAGCTAATCTATCCGATGACCGATGACCCTTTTCTTACTCAGCTCTTTTCATTTCCAGTATTCTGTCTACTCTAAAATTCCTATCCTCTTTGCGCAGAAAACAATAGGCTTCAACTCCCAGAAAAGTCCAGTCTTTATACTGAAGATCCCCCACAAAATAAGGCTGGATGACCCTCTTTGATTTCTCATCTTTTGATTTGAGATACACGATCTCCAGTTTTTTGTTGTCCCGGATCGCCTTTTGGATAAAATCAACCTTCTGCTCAAGCGGCATTCTTTCATCGGAAAGACTGTACTGATATTTGGTCAGAAAGTCGATGATCCTCCAATCCATAAACACGTGCTTTTTTTGGATTTCTTTTTTTAAAACGATTCCTTCCAGAGAGGTGCACCGGCTCAATGCCACATACATCTGGCCGGGAGAAAAAGTCCCTTTTCCAATGTCAATAACCAGCCTGTCAAACGTCTTGCCCTGGCTTTTGTGGATGGTGATGGCCCAGGCAAGACGGAGAGGATACTGGGTGAAGGCTCCCACGGTCTCTGTCTCCAGTCTCCCAGTGTTTTCATTGTAGCTGTATTCAAAAATCTCCCAGGTATAAGGCTCCACATCCACCAAACTCCCGTCACTAAGCTCCACTTCAATCACATCTGAATCCTCTTCAACAGCATAAACATCCTTGATTTTGCCCACACTCCCGTTTACCCATCTTCCTTCAGAATCATTATTCAGCAGCATGACCTGGGCATGGATTTTGAGGGATAAAATCTTTTCTGTGGGCAGTTCCCGGTCTTGAAAAACACCTTGGATCTGGCCTTCAAAGGAAAAAATATCTCCTTTTATTTTTTGAAGCTGCTCTTTGTTGATTTGATAAGCCTGTTTGTTGTAAGGCGTAAGATAAACATAAAATTCATTCTCCAAAGGGTCGAACAAAGGATCGCATCTGTGATTCAGCTCTTCAAGAAGGTCTTGGGTTATGGTCTTATTCCGGATGGCGTTCAGGATGTCAATAAACTGCTCATCTTTCTGCCTGTAAACCCGGACAAGCTCGATAAATTCCATATCCAGATCCTGAAGCACACGAGAGGAAAAGAAATAAGGTGTTTGATAATAGCCTTTGAATATCTCTCTTTCTTTGCCTTTAATAACCGGCGGCAGCTGGTACAGGTCACCGATAAAAACCATCTGCTTCCCTCCGAAAGCAAGGTTTTTGCGGCCGCAGTTTAAGCGCAAAAATTTATCCACACAATCCAGAAGATCAGACCGGACCATAGAGATTTCATCGATCACCACCATGTCCAGTTTTTGATACAAGTTATTCTTGGGGTCTTTGACAATGGTGGTCACTTTGTCCAGGGTCACATCTGGTTTGAAGCGAAAGAAGGAATGGATGGTCTTGCCTTTAATATTAAGCGCTGCCACTCCTGTGGGCGCCAGAACAGCCGCTTTTTTCCGGGTATGGTAGCGGAAATACTCCAGCAGGGTGGACTTTCCGGTTCCAGCTTTCCCGGTAACAAACAGATGGCGCCGGGTGTTTTTCATCACATTAAGGGCTTTTTTGAATTCCGGATTGATCTCAATTCCACGAAACGGATCAACCGGCTTTGATTTCTTTTTCTTCATCTTCATTTACCAGTTTGGACATGGATTTAGAGGTCTCAATGGATTTGATCTTTAAGGCTTTATGCAGAGCCGGATCAAGATATATGGTGGCTCGCTTGGATAATTCACTCATAAACGCCTCCTTTCATAATCAGTGCCTTTTTGATGACATTTTTCCATTAGGAGTCATTATTATCATAGAGATAATCAGGGGTCAAGGCAGATTGCCTCCCCCTCTCTTGACTTCACCAAAACTTAGGACTATAAGTATGATTTTAAGGGTGTTTCAGCATAAGACAGAATAAATTTTAGTTTAAAATGAAGTTTTTCGTTGGGGTTACAGACAACAACTGGTATGACTTCCTCTCCAGCCTCCCTGACTGTGATGAAGTCAATTTCTGGCAGCCCTCTCCAGCCGCCCCATTTAAAGCCTTAAACCCTGGTGATCTTTTCCTCTTCAAACTCCACAGCCCCTATGATTTTATTGCAGGAGGAGGAGTCTTTAATTCCTACACCACTCTTCCTGTAAGCTTTGCCTGGGAAGCCTTTAAAGAAAAAAACGGGGCTTCCTCCTTTCAAGAGATGAGATCTATGATTTTGTCCAAAAGAAACCTTCCCTCTGATACCAGGGAGGATTTTCACATAGGATGCATCATCCTCACACAGCCTTTTTTCCTGGATCAAAACTTCTGGTTTCCTCCTCCTCAATGGAGCAGAAGTATTGTCAGGGGCAAAGGCTACCGTTTAGAAGAAGAAGCCGGGAAATTTATCTGGGAGAGAATTCAATATTTCTCAGAACAAAAAGACGCAAAGGATTTCCAGCTTAAAAACATTATAGAGGACCGTCAAAGGTATGGAAAAGAGCAGATCATAAAGCCGCGTCTTGGCCAGGGTTCTTTCCGGGTCAATGTCACGGATGCCTACAAGCGCTCCTGTGCGGTCACAGGTGAAAGAGCGCTGCCGGTCTTAGAAGCCGCCCACATCAAGCCCTTTTTTGAGAACGGACCCCACATGGTTCAAAACGGTCTTCTCCTCCGTTCTGATCTCCACAGACTTTTTGACAAAGGATACATGACTTTAACGACTAAACTGGATGTAGAAGTAAGCTGGCGCATCAAAGAAGAATTTGATAATGGTGAGTATTATTACACTCTGCACGGGAAAAAGATGAGTCATCCGGCGCACCTGTATGATTTGCCTGAAAAGAAATTTATAGAATGGCATAATAATAAGGTGTATTTGGGGTAGCTGGTATTTTCAGATATCAATCAACTTTAATTGTGTTTGAATTCGGAACATAACTTTTGTTCCTATGTTCTCTGATCTATTCGGAAAGCCAAAAATTAAACCTCATTTCAATGTTTTTCATGACGAAAGCGGTGATTATGGACATAGTGAATGGGTTTTTACAGGCTTGTTTTGGATTGAAAAAAATGATTTAGAAGAATTAGATAAAGATTTAAAAAATGAGCGCCAGAAGGAAAATTGTTATTCCGAAGTACATTTTAGTGGATTGCCAAAATCTTTTTTTGGAGAGTTTGGTAATAAAGCTAAACTTGCAAAAAAATGGTACTATCTATGGCAGGGAAAATGGGCTTTAAGATCTCGATTTAATGTTCTTGCAGTAAATACAAGACATAGAAAATATGATAAATCTCGTTTTTCAAGGGATTTTCATGCATACAACAGATTTACAGCGATGGCCATAAAATCTGGACTTGCTTGGTGTTTTAAAAATATATCATTGATGGATTTAAATATATATTCAGATCAGAAATCAAGAAGGCCCGAAGGTTTGGTTGGTGATGGTATTTCCTCAGATAACTTCGAACAATATTTGTGTGAACGAATAGGAGAAGACACAAAGGAATATAAAGGCCCTAAGGTTAATATCAAAGAACCAATTTGTTGTCTTGAATGTAAAAAAAAGAAATTATACTCTCCTCGAGAGGAAGCTTTGCAAATGACTGATTTATTGTTGGGATCTATAAAAACAGCAGTAAGTCCGGAAACAATAAGAGAAACAAAATTATGGTTTGGTGAAAAAATGGCGCTATTACTAAGTGATATATCAAAAAAACCATGGGAGCAAAAATATGGCCTACACAGAAGATTCTCAATCAGTTATTTTCCCTGCAAAAAGGAAAAAATATCTAACAAAGGCCCTATAAATATCCTAAAGATTGAAAATCAATTTGATTTGTTTTAAATTAAATTTAAGATAGAACATATAAATAAATAATTACGAAATTAGTAAAGAATATGTTTATCTACGAACGAGCTAGAATAAAATTGATTAAATTCGACCTCGAAATCAGCTACAATAAACAAAAAGGATGTATACAAGTAATATAAATATCATAGGTAGCATTCCGGATTATAATCTTATCATAGATTCTATCGGTAATTTTGCAAAGGAAAAAAGTAAAAAGGAAATCCAAGAAAAAATCTTTGATCAGAATATATACAATATAAGAACAAAAAAATCCCGATCACGATTTTTAAAAGCAATAAATTCTGTATTCATCCAATTTAAGTCGGATAATCACAGAACAATATATCTAAGTCTTTTCAGACAAGAACAATTTCTATCGCTCAAAAAGAAAGCTATTTTTTTTCAATTTGCCATCAATGATAATTTATTTTTCGAGCTTTCTAAAAATATATTTTTACCGCTTTATATGTCAGGTAGGTTGACAGTTGATATATCAGAATTTTCTTCATATTTGTATGATCTGCGCGACAAAAATAAAGATATTAATAACTGGTCAGATTCGACAATTAAAATAGTGGCCTCAAAATACCTCACAATTATGAAAAAACTTAATTTTATTGAAGGTAGAGCTAAAAAGGAATTTAAAAATATAACTCCTGATGATGCAGCAATTGTATATTTTCTTTATTTGATCAAGTCTTTAGATAACCATGGAACGAACATGATGAAAAATCCCTATATTTCATTACTTATGATAAATAAAAAGAATCTCATTGATCGTATAAAAAAAATATCAATTAAGGACTATTTTTCTATTACAACCGTAGGCGATGATTTAAGACTAGATTTAAAATATTCATTTAAGGATGTTGTTGATGCTATCATCAAAGAGCATGAATCAAAAATTTAATGAGCTAAAATTTCTTATTGAGAAGAGAGATAAACAATCGATTAAAATGGAGGCTCATGGGGGCTTTTCTGTATTGTTTGTTTATCACCCAAATGAGGAAAAAAAATATTTAGAAAGAATTAAACAGGAATATCCGGATGCTTATTTTATTGATATAGCACAGGAACTTGTCGAATATATTGATTCGGTTGGATACGATAACTTCATTGAAGCTTATGAAGAATATTTGAGCGAACCTGAAAAGCTCTTTAAGTCTGAATCCAGTGAGAGTGATCTATTCAAACGCATACTAAATAAAATACAAAAAGCAGGTTCATTAAATAAACTGCCCATTCTCATTCGAACGGGAGCTTTCCTTGGTACCGGTATAGAAAATATTAGTATTATGGATTCAAACGTTGTTCAAGAACTCCCTATGCCTTTAATCTTAATGTACCCTGCAACTCTAAGCAAAGATAATAAGTTGAAATTTTTAAATTTTAGGATTGCATCTGACTATAGAGCTACTGTGATTTATTAATAATGAGGAGGATCATAAATGGATAAAATCAAAGACATTCTAAAATTAGATCTTACAGAAGAAATTAAGGATGTTATTGATTTACAAGATAAGTCCGAGAAAGAACTCCAATTTGAAATTGAGAATTATATTGTGACCAACAGAATTTCAAAATATCTAAGCGACTTTATAAGTCTTTACAAGAGCAATTTAAAAGAAACAGGGATCTGGCTTTCAGGGTTCTATGGTTCAGGCAAATCATACTTTGGAAAAATGTTGGGATATTTACTTGAAAATAGAATCGTAAATGGCACTCCATTCCAGGAAAGATTTATTCAACGGCTTTCTGGTCTTTCCAATAAAAACCTTTTGGAGAATGAAATTAGAGGATTATCTTCATTTGAGACTATAGTAGTTTTCCTAGACATAGCTAAACAAAGCACAAAAAACGGATTTGCATGGACATTGTTTAAAAATTTTATCATTTCATTAGGATTTTTAGATGATGTTTTTGGATACATGGAATATGGACTTTTTCTTAATGGTGAATATAAAGATTTTCTTTCGACAGTGGAGAATTTATTCAATGAAGATTGGAAAATTATACGTAAAAATCCACTTAACGTGTCGAAAATAATAATAAGAGCTTTAACAAGTTCCATATATACGGAAGAAGAATATAAAGAAACAAAGAAATATCTTGATGAAAGAATTGCATCTTATGATGCCTCAAAATTTAAAGATGAAATATCCCATTATCTGGAGAAGAATCCTAATAAAAGGATTGTTTTTATTGTGGATGAGGTTAGTGAAGCCATAAGCCAGAATAAAATAGATCTACTGGAACTTGAAGGAGTGAGCGAAGCTTTGTCAGCTATCCCTCAAGATAAAGTATGGACCATTGCTATTGCCCAAGAAAAACTAGAAGATGTTATACAAAATGCAAATGTGAGTCTAAAAGAGCTTGGAAAAGTAATTGATCGTTTTAAAACTAGAATTCATCTTTCATCGGAAGAAGTAGAAACAGTTATAAGAGAGAGGTTACTTTTAAAAGAAGATCAAGCCGTCCAGAAACTGAAAGAGTTTTATTCAGAAAATAGTGGACAAATTATGGATTCTACTAGCCTTAATGCAAAATTTCCCACAAAAAGCAAGGATATAGATGAATTTGTCATTGATTACCCCTTCCATAAATACCAATTCCAATTGATGCAGAATTTTTTATTTTCTGTTCATAAAATGGCCAAGACTGGAGGAACTGAAAGAGGCATGATAACAGCTACTCACATCATATTAAAAGATATAAAGGAAAAAGAATTATATTCATTCGTCACAGCTGACGCTCTAGTTAAAGGGGGACAAAAAGTTCCTGAAAGTGAGCTTGAAAGAAAATATTATCGTGCAGACAATGTTCTCAAAGAACAGAAATCCCCAGTTATAGGATCAAAGTTGCTTCAAACCATTTATTTACTTAATGAATCATCTGAAGTAGTTCCTACATCTGAAAACATCACTAAACTCTATTTGGAAAAGTTAGGTGAATACTATGAATTTAAACCCGAGATAGAGAAAGCCCTCATAGATTTATGTGGGGCTAATTTACTGTTAGAAAAAAACGGAAAATACAAAATAACTTCTGACCTTGAACAGAAACTGATTGAAGAAATGAGGAATACGAATGTAGAGCTTCATTATAAAAAGAGAGTATTCATTGAACGTATAAAAGAACAAGAGTTTGTATCTGAACTATCAAAATATTCTTTAGAAAATTATCCTTATAATTTTCATGTGAGGAGTATTCAAGGAGATGAATTAATATATTCAAAAGGTCCTCAATATACATTTATTCAGTTAGCAAGTCCATACACAGTGGCAATAGAAAACAGAGGTGAATATATAGAGAGAGTAAAGCATGACACTCAGAGTAATCCTGAATTAGGTACATTGATTCCTTCAATGGAATGTTTTGATGAAATTGACAAGATCATTGAGGAAATTTATCGGTATGGAGTTTTAGAGGACCGGTACAAAACGGATGACGATGAAAGAATTAGAGGAATCATTAAGGATTTTTCAGTAAATAAATCTAACAAAATAGAAAAACTTAATGGATTGATTGAAAAATCTTATAAAGAAGGAACTTTTATCTATCATTTTGAAGAGCATAATGTTGATGAAACAAACTTCATGAGCCGATACAAAGAAATCCAGAAAAAAATCATTAGGAACACTTATACAGATCGATTGCCTTATCAGCTTTCAGAAGAGGTTGGATTAAAGGTTTTAAAAGAAAAAAATACTGATAGATTACAGTCATATTTTACCGGGAAAGAGTTTGAGTTTTTTGATAGTGACGGTACTTTTATTGGGGATAATTTAAAAGTAGTGGAAAAGGTAGTGTCGCCAACCTCTTCTATGTATATAGATGGCAAGGAGCTAGAAGAGCGTCTATCAAAGCCTCCTTATGGATATACATATGGAACCATTTCCACAGTTCTTGCGGTATTGATGAGAGCGGGGAAGTTGTCAGTTAAATATAACGGAAGAGCAATTTATGATTATAAAGATGAGGATATTTCTAATGTTTTTGGGAAATATAGGGAGTTTATAAAAGCAGCCTTCAAGGCAATTTTGTCCACATTATCCCTGCAGCAAAAACAGAAGATTGTAGATCTTTTAAAAGAAACCAAAGCGCAGCGTGTTTTAGACAGGTCTTTTGATTATAATACGAATGATATAGAGTTGGTTGGTGTCATAAGTTTATTATCAAATCATTATGTAGAAAAAATCGATGATCGCAGGAAAATAATAAGTGATTTTTACAAATATTTCCCTAAAGTAAATTCATACATAAAAATTTTGAAGCCATTTATTGTCAAAGTTACTGACGCTAATTACAAAACCAAAGCTGAAGAATTTTTAGAAAAATCTTCTGAATACAAAAATGCTGTAAACTCAATCCAAAAAACAATAGATTTTAGTGAAAAAAATTTTCAAAAATTAATAAAATATGAGGATTTCATAAAAGACATTGTTGGTGAACTACAAAAATTAGGAGATGCTTATAAATCTAGTCCAATTTATGAATTGAGAAATGTTTTTAAAGAGAAATTTGATGATTCAATCATAAATAATTTTTCTGAGTTAGAAGGCATATTTCAGAAGATTAAAGATGAATATCATCAACTCATAAAAGAAAAACATGATGAAATGTCGAAAAAGCACCATAAACTGCAGAAAGAATCAGACAAGCAGAGAGAGGAAATCGAGAAAATATCCAAAGAATTGAACAAAGAGCTCATACTGAAACTAAATGATGTTAAAACCTATGCTGAAAGGCGATCTTGTGATGATTTAAAAATCGAATTTGATATACGCTGTCAGTCATGTAATTTTTCACTTAATGAGATCTTGGCGTCGAATCAAAGCATTGGATCAAAGTATGATGAAATTGATGAGATCCGAGGACAGATAAAATATCCTAAAAAGAAGCCCAAGCCCAGAGAAATAAAAATCACAATCAATAAAGGGAAATACACTGTTTTAAAATACAGAAAGATTCTTGAAGATAATCAAAAACGGATTGAATCTTTAAATGATGATGATATTGTGATTGTGGAATAAAAGAGATAATGAAATTAGATGAACATATTGAAGGTATCCGAGAGTTAATCTTCAAATCATTTGATAAGCAACTTTCTCGATTAGGTTTATCTCAAAATAAGATAAAGGAAGCTCATTATATTCCTGAAGAATTAATCAGAGATAGAAAGAGAATGATCAATATATTGAATAATCTCAAACAAGAAACGGGTGATTATTCAAATGCAAGAGAAAAATTAATTGATGAAATATCTTTCACATTGTTTAACCGGATTGCCGGAATAAAAGTAATGGAAAACCGTCAAATTATTCCCGAGTATTTAACACGAAGAGAGGCACATGGAGGAAGATCA
The DNA here is from genome assembly GCA_964599635.1 of uncultured Eubacteriales bacterium. GTDB lineage: Bacteria > Acidobacteriota > Aminicenantia > Aminicenantales > Aminicenantaceae > WJMT01. The sequence continues at coordinate 28,464 of CAZRGM010000041.1, forward strand.
TTTTCTCATAAATTATGGTTAGAGCAAAATCCTGAAAAATCAGAATTAAAGCTGGAGGGCCTTTACGAGTTTGTTCGATATTCCTTTAACAAATTGTCAGAAAGAATTCACCTTTATTCTTCAGATTATTTATATGATTTCTTTCCGGATGTTTATGATTTAAATGATATTATTGAACGATTCAACAATATAGAAGATACAACCTGGGGATCTGATGATATTTTAGGATGGATGTATGAATTTTATAATCGAAAGAAAAGAAAAAAGTTTAAAAAGTCTAAACAAAAAATTGAATATGATAAAGTTTCTCTCTCATCTCAAATTTATACACCGCGATGGATTGTCGAATTTCTTCTGAATAATTCCTTAGGAAAACTTTGGATGGAAATGTATCCGGAGAGCGAATTGAAGGAAAATCATGATATAGCCAATATTCCTAATGAACCAATTTTGGAGGAAAAACTAGTTCAAGAAATTAAAGTGTTAGATCCTGCAGTTGGAAGTGGAAACTTTCTGCTTTATGCATTTGATTTGTTCTATGAAATGTATCAAGAAAGAGGACACTCAGAAAAGGAAATTCCGAATCTCATCATTCAAAATAACCTTTATGGTGTTGATCTGGATGATAGAGCTGTCCAGATTGCGCAGTTAGGTTTGTATATCAAGGCATTAGAAAAGAATAAAGATATTCATATTGAAGAATTTAATGTTGTGTCTACGGATTTTTGTCTTCCAGAATATGATGAAATAAATGATTTATTTTTGGAATTGGATCTACATGAAGATTCTCTTTATTTGTTGAAAACCATTTGGGAGGATCTCCGTTTGGCTTATAAGTTTGGCTCCCTCATTAGAGTAGAAGAGAAGGTAAACGATGTTTTGGAGGAATATCAAATAAAAAAACAAAGGAGGCTCTGGGATAGTGACGAAAAAACGATCTGGAATGAGTGGCAGCAGAAAATCATTCCAAAGATTAAAGAGGCAATCAAAAAACACACCTCAAATAATAATGTTAAAAGCACTTTCTTAGAGTCAAAAACAGTTGATAGTCTGACTTTTGTTGAAATACTAAGAAATAAATATGATGTCATTGTTACGAATCCCCCGTATACAGATTCTGGAAATTATGGATCGGAACTAAAAGAATTTATTGAGCGTAATTATAAAAAGCCATTGAATTTTTATCCGAATTTATTTGCATGTTTCTTAAAACGAAACACAGAGTTGCTTGAAGGAAAAGGAAAAGTTGCTCTTATCCATCCCCCAACCTTTATGTATATTAAATCATTTGAAGATATGAGAAGATATATTCTTAATAATTATCATATACATATTCTTATTGAATGGGGATATCTTGGTTTATTTTCGAAGGTTACCAGAGTTGATTGTGCTGTATATATTTTAGAAAAGATAAATTCATACGATAAATCAATTTTTATAAAGTTAAATGATCTATATGAAACAAAACGCAAGCGGGCATTATTTGAAGCATTTAGTTTTTATCTAGAAGGCAAAGATCATTCTTTACTATTTCTCCTTGATCAATCCAAACTCAAGATCATAGAAACCTATCCATTTATTTATTGGATTTCAGATGAATTTAGGGAGAAGTTTAAAAATCCTCCCCTCAGCGAAATAATGTCAGTTTGTCAAGGATTAGCCACTGCAAACAATAATAGGTTTTTGCGGTTTTGGTGGGAGGTTAATAAAAAAGAAATATCGTATAATTATACGCAAGATCAAAAAAAATGGGTGCGTTATGCAAAAGGAGGACCATTCAATAAATGGTATGGTAATTTATGGCTTCTAGTAAATTGGGAAGATGAAGGAAAAGAAATTAAAAGTTATAGAGATAATGAGGGAAAGCAAAAGTCAAGGCCTCAAAATATAAAATATTATTTTAAACAAGGAATTACATATTCTACGAGTGGCACAAAGGGGGCGACTTTTAGATATTTGCCTTCAAATCACATATTTGATGTAGGAGGTTCCGCGCTTTTTCTCACTGATAAATATTCCAATTTAATTTATATTCTTTCATTTCTAAATTCAAAATTGTGTTTTTATATCATTAATTGTCTGAATCCAACGGTAAATACAAACCAAGGAGATTTAAAACGTGCCCCTTTTATCTATCCGTCTCAAAAGATAGACTCCAAAGTTTCATTTTTATCAAGAAAGAATATTAGCTTAAAAAAAGACCTCTGTGAGTTTTCTATCATAGAAATGGATTACAAACATCATCCTTTAATATGGGCAAAAGATAAGACAAGTTCTAAAGATTTAAAAGCATTGCTTAAGACTTATCTCCACTATGAAAACAAAAAGTTGACACAAATTTATCTCAATGAGGCGATTATTGATGATATGATTTTTAAAGTCTATGATTTGACTGAAGATGATAAAGAAATGGTCCTAGATAAAGAAGGAGTACCAGTATGTTATTTTCCTTTAGTAAGAGGCTATGAGGATTTTGATGAAGAACTTCCAGATTTTATAATAAATTATCTTAAGGAACTCAAAGTAAAAGAATTTTCAGACTTGGAATTCAAAGAATTAAAAAGAAAAATTGAAAGATACTATAAAAGAAATCAGTCGATTGAAGATATCAGTAAAAGAGTCGAGTTGAATCCCATGAGCATTGTCCAAATGATAGAAGAAAGCTCTGTCATCCCTGAAAAACGGATGAATGATCTTGCCAGAGATTTCTTATTTGATCTAGTGCGGGAAATATTAACTGAAGATAATGATGGGATAATTCCTCTTGTGAGTTTTTCTGGTGAAGAAAAATTGCAGAAAAGGTTATTTGATAAACTTATTGAAAAAGGTTTTTCATCCTCTCAAATTGGAAACTATCAGGAAATTTTAGGTAAGCCTATAGAAAACTATTTAAAAAACAATTTTTTTAAAGATCTTTGCAATAGATTGAATTTATTTAATCATCTCCCCAAGGCACCTTTTATTTGGCATATATCAGCAGGAAAACATGAAAGTTTTGAGGCCTTTATTATTATCTATAAATGGCGCCGAGATAAGATGTTGAGACTCCGTTCAGTTTATGTTGAAAAAAGGGAATCATCTTTAAAGAATCGTTTGATTGATCTAGAGAAGGATGATTCAATAAAAGCACAAAGCGAAAAGGAATTAATTAGAAATCAAATTGAAGAGATAAGAGATTTTAAGAAAGACATTGATGAAATATTGCAGTCTGGATATGATCCTAAATTGGATGATGGAGTGGGGAAAAACATCGCACCTCTGCAGGAAAAAGGCTTACTGAAGTCAGATGTTCTTACAGAGTCTGAACTCGAAAAATATTTGAATGCAGATTGGTAAAGTATCTGCAAGGTTTTATTAATAGCAATTAGATAGGAATAAAAATGTTAGATAAATGGTTTCTTGAGGATGTAAAAAAAGGAATAGATATTGGCCAACGATTTGTATTGATCGATGAAAATAAAAGTTGTGATTTTCTTTTTGAAATATTGAAAAAGGAAAATTTTGAGAAGCTTTTTGTTGTCAATAATGAATTAGATGAACTCAAGACCAAATATGAAATTGAAAAAAAATTTAAAGATGAAAACATTGTTATCTTCACTACGATTCCTTTTACTCAACTGAGATTTATCCGTGAATATTGCGAAACATCTTCTTATTTACACATCCAATATCTGCATCGTTATATAAAAGATAAGGTGAGGGATAAGATAGGATTTGATTTAAATTTTAAGCCTGATGAAATTATAGCCATGGGGAAATTGAGCGTTGGAAAGGATAGAGATTTTTGGAGTCGTGTTGAAAGAGAAGATTTATTCAGGAAGACGGAGGTATTAGACTTTTTAAGCAGCCCCAAAAAATATTTTGCTAATTTAAGTAAAGAAGAGAAAGATCTTTTTAATGAATACATGTCTCAGTTTGTGCCTTATTCATTACACCACAAACCGGCGCAAACTGTTGCCAATGAAATAAGCAAAGCCATCTTTGATAATTTGGTTAAAAAGGAAAAACAAAAATATCTAGATGAAATTTATAATGTTTGGATCAATTCAAAAAAGCATGAACCCACTTTAAGGAAATATGCAGACAAATATAAACTGCCCAAAGATATAGAAATATGGGCTATTTCTCCCAATCATCCTTTTAGCGGCATTGATAGGGAATGGTTAAAACAGGTCGTAAAAAATATAGATAATAGAAAATGGATTGATGAAAAGCTGCCTATTATAAAAGCTAGATCCAATCAGATAGTATCTGCTTTTTTATGTATTGGATTTTGGAAAGATATTTATACACTTTTCTCTTACAACCCTTCAGGAATAGAGAATATCAATAATCTTGAAGATGCTGTTGATTATTATAAGAGTATCTTTTCTAAAATTGATAATGCGGTAAGGCATCTCTATACAGAATTTATGGCAGAAAAGTCCCTATTAAAACCAATTCAAGAGTATTATCAAAAATTACTGGAACTCTATTTGCATAAGTGGTTTAAATATTTCAAAAAGCAATATAAAGAAAACCAAACTGGATTGTTAAGAAGAATTATAAATGAGAATGATCCTCCTTTATCAATCATAGTGGGGGATGCCATTTCTCTTGAAATTGCTCATGAAATTGTTTCTGAGATTAAGTCCGATTATAAATTACAGAGCAGCTATATATATGGAAATTATCCATCTGAAACACAAAATAACATGAGCAGTCTTTTTGTTTCCTCAGGGGAGATTTTTAAAACGAGAAAAGAAAGAGAGAAAAGATTAAAAGAAGATACAAAAAAAGAAATTGGTTTTTTTGAGCTTGATGAACTATCAGTTGCCCATGAGATAAGCAATTACGCCATATTTTATTCGAGTGATGTGGATGAGTTGTCTGAGAAGCAAAATCAAAATGCTCTTAAATATTATAAAGAATTTATCAAAAACATAAGAGAAAAAATAGATATACTTTTTGGTTGTGGTTATAAAAAGGTTTACATTGTTAGTGATCATGGATTTGTATTGACAGGTATTATGGATGAGGCTGATAAGGTCAATTTAGAAGTGAAGGAAGGAATAAAACATGAAAGATACTGTGCCTCTAAAGAAAAGTTAACCAGCCTGCCTAAGAATATAGTTTCTATGCCCAAACAATATAAGAGCTTCACAAATCTTTATTTTTCTAAGAGTTTAAATCCCTTTAAAACGAGAGGAGCCTATGGATTTTCCCATGGAGGGATCACTCCTCAGGAATTAATTATTCCTTATATTAAGATTGAAAAAATTCTAGAACATGAAAATGTCTTAGAAGTCGAGATTGCTAATAAGACTGATTTGAAAAATGTGGTTGGAGATTTGTATCAAATAAAATTAAAAGCGAGTCTTCAAGAAGATGATATTTTCAGCAGGGAGAGAAAAGCAATCATCATTTCTATCAAGGACAAAAAGCAATTCAATCAAAGTGACATTATAAATATTAAAGCGGATGAAGAGATCACAAAAGAATTTGTTTTTGGATCATATGATGAATTTGATATCGTCGTTGTTGATGCTCAAACCAAAACTCAGCTCGATTCGTGCAAAGTAAAGAGAGAGACGGCGCGTGATATGGGAGGATTAGGAGGTAAAAAATGACTTTAGTTTTAGATAATTTAGATAAAAAGCTTTTAGATAATTTCAAAGGATATGTTGTCAAGAAGGATTTAGTGAGAGATCTGAAAATTGGAGCGAATGTACCTGTTTTTGTATTGGAATATCTTCTTGCCAATTCCAGCTCCACAAGTGATGAAGAACAGATGAAAAAAGGCATTGAAAACGTTAAGTCAATTCTTCAAGATCATTATGTGAATCCAGAAGAAGGAAAATTAATCCAGTCTAAAATTAGAGAGAGTAGAAATTACACTATAATAGATAAAGTAGAAGCCTCCCTTGATGCCAATAAGGATAAATACTGGGCTAGACTTTTAAACAGCAATATAAAGAACGCCAATATTCGTGAAGTACAAGTTGTAAAACATGAGAAACTATTGCTGGGAGGAATCTGGGCAATCATTGAGATTGAATATGATCCAGAGATTAGAATAGGAAACAAATCATACCCATTTTTAATTAGAGATATCAAACCCATTCAATTATCTAAATTTGATTTAGATCAATTGAAAAATAAGAGGAAAGAATTCAATAAATCGGAATGGATAGATGCATTGATACGGAGTATTGGCATGGAGCCTAAGTCCGAGGGATTTGATGAGCGATTGAAAATGATTTTATTATCCCGGCTTATTCCCTTAGTTGAAGCAAATTTCAATCTCATTGAACTTGGCCCTAGAATGACAGGCAAAAGCTATGTGTATAAGGAAATTACTCCCTATGCTATTCTTCTTTCTGGAGGACAGCCCACTGTTGCCCAGTTGTTTGTAAATAATACTACTAAAAAAATTGGATTGGTTGGAAATTGGGACACTGTAGCTTTTGATGAAATTGCTGGAATAAGATTTAAGGAAAAAGACGCAATACACATTTTAAAAGATTTTATGGAGTCCGGTTCTTTTTCAAGGGGTGGGGGAGGCGAGTTAAGTGGAAGCGCTTCAATGGTTTTTAATGGGAATATTAACCAACCCATAGATACACTATTAAAAACATCGCATCTCTTCAGCCCTCTTCCGGATGCCATCCGTAATGATACAGCTTTTTTAGATCGGATCCATTTTTATTTACCTGGATGGGAAGCAATTAAACTTTCACCCAAGAATTTCACAAACAATTTTGGTTTTAGTATGGATTATTTTTCTGAGATGCTGAAAAACATGAGAAAATATACTTATTCAGATGTGGTGGATAAATATTTCAGTTTAGGTTCTCACTTAAGACAAAGAGATTCAAAATCAGTTAAAAAAACTGTATCAGGATTAATAAAGCTTTTACATCCAGATGCTCATTTTGACCAAGAAGATATTAAATTCTATTTGGAATTTGCAATGGAAATGAGGCGGAGAGTCAAAGAGCAATTAAAGCGAATTGGAGGTATGGAATTTTGGGATACAAACTTCTCATATATAGACAAAAACACACAGGAGGAGACCTATGTTTCGATTCCAGAAGAACGCGGATCTCATTTGATCGAGCATCAACCGCTAGGCCCAGGTTTATGCTACACAGTTTCGCAGAAAGATGAAAACATGGCTTTATTAAGAATTGAAGTCAGTGTTACCTCTGGGAATGGGAAATTAAGTATTTCTGGGACTAACAAGACAGATGTTAAAGATAATATTAAAAATATTTATCAATATATAAAAGCCAATGAAAAAAACATCCTAAGCCAAGAGCATTCTTTAGGGAATTATAATTTGTCTGTTCAATTAACGAGTTTGATTGGGAGTGGGATCGGAAGTGGAATCGGAGCTGCTGTGTTTATGTCTGTTTTATCTGCCATTTACAAACGTCATTTAAAACCCGGGCTAGGTATATTAGGAGACATTTCGGTGGGAGGAGCTGTGCAAAGGGCAGATAATTTTTCGGATAAATTATCCATGCTATCTGAAAATGGGGCTAAGATGGTGCTCACTCCAATGGAAAATTTGAAGGAGGTTCAGAACATTCCTCCCTCTATTCTCAACAAGACTGATGCCATTTTTTACTCAGATAGCCAAATGCTTATGCAAAAGGCTATTTTGAATGAGTAGAAAAAGGAATCTTTTATTATTATTGACTATATTCTATATTTAAATCTTTGGAACGAAAATGCTTGACTCATATGATACACTTTGAACTAATATTTTTTAAAAGGTGACCAAAATGAAAAAAAATATGTGGATGGTGAGAGCAGGTGAAGGCGCTATCATATTTAACGACTTCAAGGAAAAAAACGTTATTGCTATTGGATGGAAGGAAGTTGGAAATCTTACGAGCGTTAATGACCAAACTCAATTAAAAAATATCATTAGAGAGACTTACTCAGAAGAAAAACAAGGCAGGATTAGGATGGCGGCTGTGCAGGTTATTCGTTTTAGATTTGAGTTCAAATCCGGTGATTACGTAATCACTTATAATCCTCAAGAAAGAAGATATCTTGTGGGCGAAATAACTGGAGATTACGAATACAATAGAAAGCTTATTGAAAATTATCCAAATATCAGAAAGGTTAAGTGGATAGATGAAATTGATAGAGATCGGCTGTCAACTTCTACCAAAAATACATTAGGAGCAATATCTACAATTTTCGACGTAGGTGACGATGCAAGAGAAGAAATTTTGAATCTGCTCCGTGGAAAAGAGATTCGAGAGGAATCACCAGACGAAACAGAGGATGTCATAAAAGAGGATATGAAAGAGAGAGCACATGAATTCATTAAAGATAAGGTATCAAAGCTTGACTGGTCAGATATGCAGAGACTTGTTGCTGGGATCTTGAGAGCTATGGGATATAAAACAAGAATCTCGCCTCAAGGGCCAGATAGGGGCAGAGATATTGAAGCTTCCCCAGACGGCTTAGGATTAACTGATCCAAGAATAGTAGTTGAAGTTAAGCATAGGAAAAATCAGACAATTGGATCTTCTGAGGTAAGAGGCTTCACAGGGGGTCTGCGTGAAGGCAATAAGGCTATATATGTTAGTACTGGAGGTTTTACAAAAGAAGCAAAATATGAGGCAGAGAGATCAAATATACCCACTACTCTAATAGACTCAGATGCTTTGGTCAAGCTTATTGTTCAATATTATGATTCTTTTGATTCTGAGACAAAATCTTTAGTTCCTCTTACAAAAATTTTCTGGCCTGAATAGCTTTATATGCAAAAGGATGTTTTATATTTGAGAAATATATAAAAATCAAAAAATATTACGATTCATCTAAATTCTTTTTAAAAAGAGCTTTTTCTATATCTCTACATGGCATTCCAAATTTACTTGATAGTTTTCTTAATTTACCTAAAAACTTTGATAGATATTTATAATTCGAGAACAAATCATTAGGTTCTTTTCCAAACAGTTCCCGCCAAGAGTGGATGTCCAGCACTCCATAATTATTTGGATCATAGAAAGACAAAATGACGCTTGTTACTGAAGGACCAACACCTTTTATTCCATTTAGAAGAATAAATCTTATCTCTTCGTTTTCTGTTTTAAAGGCAAGTCTAGAAATATTTTCTATGAAATGGGGATAAATTGGTTTTATTAGATTTAATGTTCGCTTTTGTCTACCCTTAAGTCTATCGTCTTGAAATTTCCATTTTATGATCTTAATAAGATCATCTTTTGTAATATATTTATTTTTTTTGAATCTTTTTTTTAATTCTTCTTCAGTTTCTTTAGTGTCTGAATCTTCCAAATCTTCTTCATTTCTATACTTATTAAGCCAATAATGAATTTGATTTTTATTTATTTCCATTTCAATTTTTCTCCAAGAAATCAATGATTTTATAAATTCGTTTAAAGTAGATGTCTTTATCCTGTTTTCTATGGTCAGTTAAGGATATTGAGAGGGTGCTTGATAATCCTTTGAGATATCGTTTATCAAATTTCACTGGGAAATTATCTGGATAAAAGATCCTTGAATTCTTATAATTTGATGAGCGATATGCTGCCATAAATATTTTTTGACTTAAACTTTCTAAAAATATGAATAGAGTTGAAAATTCAATTGTTCTTCCCTTTATGATCCTATCAATTTTAGTTTTGTGTTGATTCCATTCATTTTTGTCTTTTGCCCAAACAACAAAGAGAGGGATCTTATTTTTCCTTTTGAGGCATAACTTCCATATTTTTTCCGGGCTAAAGACAAATTCATTGATGTCTATGTGCTCAATAAAATACTTGCAACTTCTATCATCAACTAGTTTGATTTTGCTGTCTTTTAAATCTACATGAAGCACTTCTGCTTTATTTGCCAGTTTTGTAGCTTTATTTTTTTTTAAAGGATGATGTTCGTATTTATTTGTATTGAAATAGAATATATTGCCAGCTCTTTTTTTGGTCGGTATTTCATGAATGTTTTTTCCTGATTTGAGTTCTTTGAGGATTATTTTTCCTTTCTCTGAAAAAGCATAAGGTTCTTTTTGCGGATTGTTTCCACTAGAATTTCTGTGAAGTGTGCATAATGAAATAAAATCATTCTCAGCAGCTCTTGTCTGATGAACAGTCTCCCAGATCGCAGGTCTCACGTTTTGATGAGATAAGTTCACCCAAATCTCGGCACCTTTCTTTTTTAACACCCTTGGTATTAATGATATGTATGAATCATGACACAGAGATATCCCTATCCTTGCGTTTTTTGCTTCAATAGTTCTGATGTTTTTTTGGATCGACCAATCTCTATCAAAAAAAGCTGTAAATCGAGATGTTGAATGTTTGTGATAGATATATTTTCCCCCCTTTGGATTGACAAAAAGGCAGTACTGGTCATTTCCAATGCCACTTAAGGATCTGTCTCGGAAATCAATGGCGATTCCGACTATGATGCTGAAACCGAGTTCTTTGCTTATTTTGGAATAGGTTTTAATAAGTTTTTGCATTTCATTGACTTTGTTTATGCCTTCTGGCTCAATCACTTTTTCACTTGTTATTTTTTCAAATCCTTCAGGCAAAATCAGTAAGTCTATGGGGGACGAAAGATTACTGACTATTTTCAAGAAATGGTTTAAATCGTGTTTTTGAAACTCGGGAAAAGCGAGTGCTATTTTTAAATTGTCTTTTTCTTTATTAGAATCAGCATGTTGTAAATATTTTTTTATTTTGTTTTCGATTGTATTTTTGAACCAGGTTATGTCATTATCATTTTCTTCATCCAAATCACACCAAATTTCATCTCTGGCAAAAAGTCTGACAGTTGGGATTCCCAGTTTAATAAATGCGAAATCTCTTAAGGTATCATACCAGGCTCTCTGCTCATCTCTATAAGGGGGATCGTTATCTTTTCGGTTGAGCCTTTTGCAGAGTCTGATCCATTTTTCTTTGTTGTATCCAAGAGGTAAGTTTTCTGGATAATTACTTAAAGCGATCTCTCGTGCTCTGGTGAAATGTTGGGACTCGTCAAATTCAACTAAAAAACCCGGATTGGGTACATAGAAGTCGCAGTTTGGAAGAGTTTTTGATCTTGTGAATTTATTATGTCCTCTGTAATGTTGAAGACTTCTATAAATCTTTTTCAAAGAATGATAGAAAGGAGAGTCTTGATAATTTTCCGGGTCTGTTTCTATGTCTAACTTATAATTTACGATTGCCTCACCATATATCTTCTCGAGTAAAATTTTTATCTTCCTTTTGCATTCTGGGCAATTTTCATTGTGTGATTTTTTTGAAGGTTTTTTGGATGTTTTATTGTCTCTTTTTTTGTTGATGTTTTTTTCTGAAGGCTTATTAGCAATTCTAAATCCCAATAAAATGAGGAATTTATTTGTTGGCTTTCCTCCCTCAAAGTCAGAGGGAGAGAGCTCAAATCCATTGGCATATCTATTTGCCAAAGAGATGATATATTTTGGTGGATAAAGCCTTTGTTTATATTCCAGAAGGAATTTTCTAGAGATTCTTCCTCTGGGTATTCCGTGTTTATTAACCTCTTTGATAGCTTTTATAATATGTTCTTTTCTTATGTTAGGTGGAATCATTTTTATGCCTTTATTTATGAGGGATCAGATTGAATATAATGTTACCAGCAGAGATTTTTTATTTCAATCGATATAGATGAAATGGCGTTGAATGTTATTCTGGATCTATTTCAATTGTTAATTGACTGAATGTAGTTATTCACTATATTATTTAAAAAGCAAGGGATCATGGGAAAAGTGTTTGCAAAGATTAAATTATCTAATAATTTGGTATCTATTTAAAATAAGGATTAGCTTTAGTCATGGACAAAAAAAGATATAAAGCCCTTTTTAGAAAATTGATAAATATGAAGCATGGCATGGAGGTTGATTTTTATTCTATAGAACAGAAACTCAAGCATTTAAGAGAAGGCGGTTCTCTGATCTATGAGGATTTGGAGACGATCGCTGATGATAAATGTTGGCCCTTTAATGAATACTGGATGTGGCCAAGTAAAGAGCAGATTGAGGATAAATTGAAAATAACCGATGGTCTTTTTGTAGAGCTGCCCAATAAGGAGGAAGAGGCACTGAGCAAGCTTTTGTATATATTCAAAAACTTATCATTGGTTTCCATTGTGCTCAGATTTGTGCGGCCTCGATATTATGCGATTTATTCAAGGCCTCCATTGTATTTGTTGAGGATAGAAAGAGGAAAAGATGATATTGAGGAGTATATGAATTATATTGATGAAATGAGGCTTTTAAGAAAGAGCTTTGAAGAATTTCGAACAGCAGAGGCAGATATGATTGTCTGGGCGATTGCTGAAGAAACAAGAAGAGACAAGAAATCTTATAAGGGAAAAGAGATTTTAGATGAATTTATCAAATTGCTGGCAGAAGTACTTCCCGAGAATTTGACTATTGAAGAATTGATAAGTCACCATGCTCAAAATCCATTGAAAATTGCTGAGATTTATTATGAACGAAAACAGTTCAAGACAGCAGGGATGTGGGCAGGACGTGCTTTTGAAAAGTATGTTAAGAATCAATGCGATGATTTGTGGACTAGAGCTTCTCGATATGAAAGCGATCAATTATTCAATATGGTGGAGAGCATTTGTAGTGAGGAAGACAATTGGTTTAAAAAAGATGTTTTGCATAGATTAAGGAAACTTAGAAATAAAGCCATGCATGTAGATAGAACTTATAGTCAATCAGATGCCAAGTATTCTATTGAGGAATTGAAGAGGTTGGGGTAAAAGTAGTCGTGCTCATATAAAAGCCTTTTTAATCTTGGAGAAATCCATTGAAGAAAAAAGGAATCTTGATAAAAAATATCAATAAAATTAAAATAGGAATCCTGATGATTGGGATTTTTTCATGTCAAAAAATAACCATCAATCAGTAAAGCACTTTATGTAAAATGTATGTTGCTGAACTTAGAGGGAAACTTTCTAAAACGATATCATGTAAAGAGGATGTGCTGACTTCAAATGTATTTTCGTTTTTTAAATATTCCAAAAGAAGCTATTTTTTGTGGAAATTTTTAAGATATCTAAAGTTAGAAGTCACAAAAAGTGAAGCTAATGAAGCAAAGTTTATTTTTTGGCCCAAATACGATGATAAAACAGAGCCTGACTTAGTGCTGATTGTAGGGAAATATTACATCCTAATTGAATCGAAATATTATTCGGATTTTGGTGAGAACCAGCTTAAAAAAGAAGCAGATGGAGGCTTGTTGGAAGCAAAGAATCTAAATAAAGATTTTCTTATGCTTTCTATTACTGCCGATTACAGCGAACCTAAGGGAAAGTTTTATGCGATTAGGAAAGTTGTTGAATTTAAATGGATCAATTGGCATTTTATCACCACTTTTTTAGAGAATTGTTTAAAAGATAAAGCTTTGCCTGATCGAGTCATGGCTGAGGATTTGTATAATTTACTAATTAAGAAAAATTTAAGAATATTTGATGGCTTTTTTAAATTGTTTACTCGAGAGGGGATAATAGAAAGAAAATTCGCTTTTTTTGATTACATCACAGCAAAATACAGAGGAGAGTTTGTGGGGTTTTTAAATTTATTTGATCATTGGCGAAAGAGAATTAGAAAGCACAAGATTGTGTTTTTTGAAAGAAATAGACAGTTTTTTGTATTTCCAGTGGTAGGATTTTCGAGGAAATTTAATAAAGATCATATTTTTTGGGAGGAGAAAAGTGAATAAAAAAGAAATGAAAGAACAGGCAGATCTTGCTTTTGAGTTCATAGAAAAGTTTTATTTTGAAGCATCTTATTTGATCAAAGAGATAGAAGGGATTTTGAGACGGGAGGATGAAAAGTTTATTATCGGTCATCCTGGTGGATACAAAATCACAGTAGGTAGTTCAACAAGCTTAAATTATCCTGACTTCTGGTGGCACAAAAAATTTTCAGTATTTTTTATTGAAGAAGATATGACTAGAAAGCAAGGATCAAATACATTAACTTCTTTTAAAGAGCAGAAGAATATTAAGTTGATATATTTAATTATGAACCTTTTTGATGATGATATTTCTTCGCCGAAAGTTGCCATGGGAATAGTATACGATATAAATAGCAAAACGGAGGATAACCTTAAGAAATTCGAAACTGTAACATCTTGGTATTTAGATAGATTCTGGGAATTAGCGAAAAAAAATCCTAATTTTAAAGAAGGAGATTTTGAGGATAAATATATAAAGTTTAAAGGCAAGTTTATGAAAAAAGATTTGTTTGATATTAATAATACTGAGGATGTGAAGAATAAGCTTCTTTCTCCTGTATTAAAGGAGTATAGGGGTTTGTAGGATTAATTTTACTTTTCATTTTGTAAGAAAAAAATAGATTTAATAAAAGACCATGAGAAAGAATTTGTTTAATGACCTAAAAATGTCATCAAAAAATCCTAAATGGAATCGATCCATAAGGCGTATTGATGAACTTTATAGTCGAAAAAATGAGTTAAGGAGCCAATTTGCAAGAGACTATAATAGAATATTGCATTGTACTGCTTATCGAAGGCTGAAACATAAGACTCAGGTTTTTCCTGCACCTTTAAATGATCATATTTGTACAAGGATAGAGCATGTTAATCTTGTGTCTTCTGTATCTAACACTATTTCGAATTATTTGGGCTTGAACACAGAATTAGTACAGGCTATAGCTATAGGTCATGATTTGGGACATACTCCATTCGGTCACGCAGGTGAAAAGATACTTAATAAAATTTGCGAAAAAGAAATGGGGGAAAAATTTTGGCATGAAAAAAATAGTCTTGAATTTATGGATTTTATTGAAACTCTTGCGGATCCTAATGGGAAGCAAAAGAATCTAAACCTTACATATGCTGTTCGAGATGGAGTTATATGTCACTGCGGAGAAGTAGATGAAAATGGAATATTCCCGCGTGAAAAATATATTAAACTGAATGAAATAAAAAAACCAGGACAGTTTGCTCCTTTTACCTGGGAAGGCTGTGTGGTAAAAATTTCTGATAAAATTGCATACCTAGGCAGAGATATAGAGGATGCCATTGAATTAAAAATTCTAAGTTGGTCCCAAATGAGAAAACTAGGCCGAATAATTAGAAAATATAGCACTTCAAGAATTAAGGAAATAAATAACACGGTTGTACTGCATGAATTAATAACAGACTTATGTGCCAATAGTAAGCCAGAGGTAGGAATAAAATTATCAGATAGAGGATATGAAATAATGAAATCTTTAAAAGAATTCAACTATGATAATATTTATTCCCATGAACGTTTAAATTCTTATTGGGGTTATTCTAAATATGTAATGAAAACAATCTTTTATACATTGAAGAAACTCTATTGCAGAGAAGATACCATTAAAAATATTGATAAAAATCCAGGTTCATATCCATTATTAACAAAGTTTTTCAAAAGATGGCTTCTAAAATATTGTATCCCCAATCAACGAGATTCATTAAAAAATATATATGAGAATAAAATTTTATATGATTTGAAAAAGGAGAAGGATTATTTAAAAGCTATTATAGATTTTATATCAGGTATGACAGACAATTTTGCTATTAGAGCTTTTAATGAGATTATTACTTTCTAATTTTTTTTAATTTAAATAAGTTTTAATGAAAAATCTAAAATAGTATTATTCTCATAGGCATAGGGAAAGTGAAAGACAGCGTTAAAATATTCTGGTGGTGGATCAAATGGTTTCTATTCTGGGGATTTCTATTCCTTCTCTTTGGAGTGTCGTTTTTTTGAAGGGCTTGATCCAATGAAAAAATTCACAAAAGACTTAAAGGAATTCATAGATAATGTGGAGTGGATTTTTGCCAAGACCTATGCATCCACTTGGCCGCATCATTATATTGTCAGAAAAAATGTGGATGAAAAGCTTTTTGTTAGGCTAGTCAAACATATTAGGAAGCATGGTTATAAAGGCCGATTTTATCATAAGAAAATAACCTATTTTGAAGAAGACGGGATGGTGTATTGGACCATGGGGGATCCTGTGGATGAAACCATCATCATAAACAGGTGCCCTAAAGAAAGCACTTATGAGTATAGATTGAAGCACGGGACTTTGCCTGAAGATAATAAAAAATGAGAGCGGAAATTTAATGAAACGGAGGAGAAGCTAAAAGAATAATCAACCATGCAGGATAGATACACGGGGGACATAGGCGATTTCGCGAAATACGGCTTGTTGAGATATATTCTGGATAGAGCAGATGTGACTCTGGGAATCAATTGGTATCTTGTTCCAGATGAGGCCCATAATAGGGATGGAAGACACAATAGATATTCAGTGCGGGAATTTATTTTTGTTCTGCAAGAGAATCATTCTAGGGTTAAGAATACAATTGTTGGAAGTCTTTTAAAATCTGAATGGGGAAAAGGCAAAAACCCTCATTTTACTTTTAGTGAGCCGTTCTGATAAGAACCGAGGACAAGTTACTCATTTGCTTTTTTTGGGTTAAAGCGGGAAAGCTCATCTTTTTTGACGACCCAAATTTTAATCTGCTACCTCCACTTTATAGGCCATCACCCTATTATCGGAGAACGTGGGAATTAAGAGAAGAGATTTTTCCTTTATATACTCTATATCTGCGGCATTTATGCCTTCATCGGTTGTGTTGAGGAGCTCTATTAATTTACCATCCGGTGTAAGCATAGATGTTTTCCCGCTCCAGTCAGATAGTAGGTAGTTTCCTCTTTCATCATCAACAACGCCGTCAATCCCAGAGCCGATATTCGCTATTGTAGTTATACTCTTATCGGATAAATCAACCGCTTTAAGAGCTTGATTACCGGAGGCCCCAACAATTAATTTGTCATCCTTCGCAAGAAGTCCGTTCGGACTCTTTATCTGATCACTTTTTAACCAGACAGAAATTTTGCCTTCACTCAGTCTGTATATAACACTATTTTTACCTGAACTGTCCGAGATATAAACACTGCCTTCTTTATCGGCTGTAACGTCATTTAGGAATTTTGCGCCCTCCGCTTGATACCGATTTAGAATCATCCCCTTTTCTATATCAATTTCAACAACATGGTCAACATCCGCCACGTATAATCTATTGTTAATGATGGCTGATCCCTTGGGGCCATTTAAGTCCTTTACCCATTTCAGTTCTTCTATCTCGCCTTTGAGGTTCAATTTCGATATAAATCCATTTCTGTCTTTTGACTCCGGATCTCGATTAATATTTGAAACATAAATTGCCTCTCTCTCTGCATCATAAATAACGGATTCCGGGGTCTTCATAACTTTTTCAGTTTTCCACTTCATGCTGACACGATAGGGATTTTCGATTTTTTTTGATATTAGATTCTCGTGAGACAGAAAAAAAGAAATAACAAGAAAAAAAATTAAAATAGTTCTTTTTTTGATTTTTCTAATAATAACCTCCTTTCTAAAGATTTTAGAAATTCAAGAAAGGAATGTCAATGGGTAGCGAATACAGAAGTTTTCCCAAAAAATTAATTCCAAAAAGGCATGGCTTATTATATTTCTGATAATCACACATTTTCATAAGTGGAAATGGAAAAAAATGGGGGAACTCCTTTAAAATCTTGTTTCCCTTAAAAACTTTGACTTCAGATGGCAGAGGAGAGTCATCCAAACAGATAAAAGGAAAAGACAATAGAAAATTTTAGTTTTCATACACCGATGATCTCTTTCACAAAGCGAGAGGTCCGGTTCAGCTTCTTCCGGGTATCACTCCGATATTTGGGATAGGTGAGAAAGAGCCTTTCTGTAGCCCGGGTCATTCCCACATAACAGATCCGGCGTTCTTCTTCTAAAGAACCCCGGGGTGCCTCGGGACTTATTCTTGGAAAGGCACCTTCTACAAGTCCGATTAAAAAGACATTGGGAAACTCAAGGCCTTTGGCACTGTGGATCGTGAGAAACTTCACTTTTTCTATTTTTTTCATCAGTCCGGTTTGTCTGTATACATTCAGATAGTTTAGAAAAGCTGAAGGTGTTTTGTTTTCGCTGATGTTTTCAAAGTCTTTAACCAGTTCAAAAAAAGAATCGATATAATCATCAGAATTTGAAACAAGCTTTAGTCTATCCGTAGCAAATCTTAACGTAGATAGAGCAGTCAAGCTGACTTCTCTGCGGCTTAAATCGCGTAATATCTCGCGGCTTTCTTTCTCTGTTAAAGAGCTGTTATGGATAACTTCTTGTGCATCGACACCTATGTTATAATACACCACTGTATTGAGAAATTTTATAAGAAGTTCGATCCCGTCACTCTTTAAAAAACTCTCATCATCTAAAAATGAAAAGGGGATATGTAATTTTAGAAAAACATCATAAAAAACTTTCAGATGTCTTTTATAACGGGCTAAAACAGCAAACTTTTTCCAATTGATCCCTTCCAAATGATTCATCTTTTTGATAATGGCTCCGATAGTGGCAGCTTCTTCCACAGGATTCCTCATTTCCTTGATTTCAAATAATCCTTTTCCCGGCCGCTTCTGAGTCCAGAACACCTTGTCGATTCTATTTTTGTTGTTTTTAATAAGATTAAGAGCAGGTGTGATGATTTCTTGTGGAAGACGGAAGGATTTTGTTAAATGAAAAACAGAGAAATTATCAAAATAGTTATCCAGCTTATATGAATGACTTCCGTTTCGGCTCATCCATTCATAGATATTCTGGTCATCATCCCCTGTGCAAAAAACTGAGCTCGCATCTCCAATGAGCAGCTTTAGGATATCAAGGATGAGTTCGCTGTTAGTGAAGTCATGAAAGTCATCAATGAGGACAAACCGATAGAGTCTATGGTATTGTTTTTGTATATCTTTGTTTTGGCTAAAAAGCCTTATAAAGTTTAAAAGAACATCGTCGTCATCCATTTTGTTTTGACTTAAAAGAAAAGATTGGTATTTTTCCCATATGGTTTTTAGATAACCTGTGTGCGGATCTGAGGTTTTGATGTCTTCGGGTTTGAATTTTTGCTGCTTTAATTCGGAGATACTTTGTTTTAATTCCCTGGGAGGCAGATAACCAAAAAAGTCATTCTCGGTTTCTAAGTCTTCGAAAATGCGTAGAGACTCGTGATAGGATATGGAATCAATCCCCGGCTTATAGCCAAGTCTTTTTGCATTATCCTCCACGATGGATAAACAAATCCTGTGGAAATTTCCGATGCAGAGATCTCTCGCTTTTGTTTTTATAGACTTCTGAAGACGGTCTTCTAAGTCCTGCCAGCCTTTGACAGTAAAAGTGGTGACCAGAATATTTATGGGATCCACTCTTTCCCAGTAGATCAGATCATTTGTTTTTTCTATAAGAGTGTGGGTTTTTCCTGTGCCCGGACCTCCTAGAACGAGCACTCTTTTTTGGGGAGAGTTGATAGCTTGTCTTTGTTCTTTGGTTATTTTTTTACTGGCAATTTGTTTGAGTTCCGGGTCTTTAATTTGAGGGATGAATAATGGAGAGTCTTTGTTTTCGGATTTTTGAGAGTTTTTTGATCTTCTTTCATACCAATGACGAAAAGCTGTATGGACAAATTCTTTACAAGTGGGGAATCTCAATTCCGGATCAGATGACAAAGCTCTGAGAAACGATTCTTTGACTGTTTGGGGGACATGGACGAGGAAGCAATCTGAAGCTGTTAGAGGCTTCATGATTTTTCCTCTAATTTCCTCAAGATTATCGGCGAAAAATACATTGGACCCATTGATTAACTCAAGCCCTATGGCCGCCAAGGACCATTGATCCGTGGTGGCAGAGACTTTTCCTTTCCAGGATTCAGGGCTCATATAAGGAGGGGTGCCGCCCATGGATTGGGTCATATCTTTTTCCACGAATTTTGCCAGACCAAAATCCATTATTTTTATGGAGCCTGTTTTATCGATCATGATGTTTTCTGGTTTTAAATCCCTGTGGATGATTTTTCTTTCATTGGCGTAATCTACAGCATCTGCTAGACACAGCATGATGCTTTTGGCGGTTTCCCGGTCAGTGGGGCATTTCTTTTCAATGAAATTTCTTAGAGTTTGCCCCTCTATGTATTCGGTGATGAGAACAAGTTTTCCTTCGATGAATTCAGCAGAATAATAGCGGAGTATATGAGGGTGTTCTAGGGAAAAAAGGGTTTTAACCTCATGAAGAAAAGAGGAGCGGTCTGCCATGCGAGAACGGGCTACTTTTAAAGCGACTTCTTTATCAATCAGTGTGTCATGGGCCAGATAGACATCCCCGAATCTCCCTCCCCCTAGGTAGCCTATGATTTTGAATTTGCCTAATTCTTGGGTGATCATATCACGGAATTGTCTTGGAAAAATGAAGCATGGATGAGCTGTTTATTTCGGATAAGAGCTTTCCCGAATCCCTGTTTTATTTTATAGCGGTATTCTTGATATTTTTTCACCTGTTTGATAAGAGTGGCAGCGAAAATGGCCTGGAAAAATGCCTGGAGATTTTGAGTGTGAAAGCTTCCTTTCCCATAGAGAAGGTCTTCCAGACCGTCTATGGCATAGCTCATGAGAAGTTTTTCATAGAATTTAAGAAAGAGACCGGTGTTGTAAAATATGTCCAGGCACAGCAGCCGCTTTTGAGTGGCCGCTAAAAATCCTATCTGGTTTTCTTGTGGTTTATAATCTTTAAACTTGTCTAGTTCGTTCTGCTTATCCTCATATATGGACTGCATGGATTGAGTGGGGGAAAAGGACTTCAGAGTTTGGCTTTTTCTTTGGATCTCTCCCCATATGGATGACTGGGCGTCTTTTGCTTTATCTGGAAAGGATTTGCTTTTAGTGTTTATTTTACGGATTGTGGGAAAGGCGATTGTGTTAGAGATAGAGAAATTGTCAGCTCCGCTCCATCGGTACTTTTCAGAGCAGAATGCTGGAATTGTTTTGGATTGATTCCTATTTATGATTATAGAGAGATCGGCTATTCTATTCTGTTTTCCCCCTGTAATTCCCTCTCCATCTATGATAAAAAGATCTTTGTCCTGATGAGAATTTTGGACTTCGACCCATCTATGACTTTTTCTAGCTTCAGAAACAGAAACAGTCCCTTTTGACATTCCCTCATTAAGGGTGTTGAATTCAAGCTTTTCTGAGGGCGTTTTGGAGACCACAGGAAAAAGCATGAGGTTTGAGATAATGGCTGGCTTTTTAAGAAAAATTTTTTCCTTTAAAAGTGAAAGTGAATCCATAACGAAGATCCCTCCAACTGAATTTATAGAACTATATTAAGTGTGGTTTTTGGTGATGTCAAGAAGATCGGGAAATTGATTTTAAGTTCTTATTTATTCTCAGACCGATTAATTGATCATGTCAAAAAATGTTCACAAGTTTACTAATCGAAGAATGGAGGGGTACTCATAATTATTTTAGGGGAAATAATTTCTTAAATTTTAGAGGTTTTCCTTGAATAATAAATTAATTCTGGAAATTAGATACAGAAAGATGAAAAAAATTTAATTAAAACATTTGACATTTAATTCTAGTTTATGTTTAATAAATTAACAATGAATGTTTCAAATACAAACATATTAATAATTGAAGATGATAAAGAATTTGTCTCTTGGATGAAAAGAATCTTGTCCCCCCTTGGGGATATCCATATCGATGAGGGTTACTCCGAATCAGATTTTTATAAGTATTTCAAGCCTGGAAAATATAATCTCATTATCCTGGATTTAAGACTGAAATCAGAATATGAAGGCATGAACCTTCTTGACTTTGCTTTAAATGAAGATCCTGAAGCACCCATTATCATATTAACGGGTTATGCTTCAGTCGAAACCGCCGTGCGGTCTCTCAAACTGGGAGCCAAAGATTATCTTGAAAAAAAGTATTTCAAAGAGGACAAACAAAGATTCACTAAGGAATTTTTAAAAAAGGTTAATAGCATAATCATTGAGGATAAGGTCAGAAAGTTATCTGAACAAAAACAGAAGGAATCATCGCCGGAAAATCCAATAATTGGAGAAAATATAAATATCAAAAAGATCCTGGAGATGGCCGACCTGTATGCAGATAAAAAGTTATCACCTGTTTATATTATGGGTGAGTTCGGTACTGAAAAAGAACAGCTTGCTGAATACATTTACAAAAGAAGTGATGCCAGAGGTAAATTTATTAAAAAGATAATTTTTTCGAAAAGCAATCATATAACAGAAGAACTTTTCGGCAACAAAAACAAAGAAGGATTGATCGAAAAGGCAAAAGCAGGTGCTTTGTACCTAGGAAATGTATTTAACCTGCCCATAGAAGCAAAAAAATATCTGCTCGACTTTTTAGATACCGGAGTATTAAAAAAACAATCCGTTCAAGATGAGTTCAAAATAAAAAATCAGATAATACTTTCCAGCTCTTTAGTTCATTCCGAAGATTTTTATGAAACCGATGTTGATAAAAAACTATACTATAGATTCAAGACAGCTCCCATTGTCATACCAGCTCTGAGAGAAAGAAAAGAAGATATCCCCTTAATCGCCCAATATTTTCTTAATAAATTAAAAAGTGAAGGAAAAATCAATATTGAAAATTTCTCGGATCAAGTGATTGGTAAATTTAAGTCTTATTCATGGCCTGGTAACATCTACGAACTGGAGCAGGTCGTTGAGTCATCAGCTATGGAAGCCGCCTTAAATAAGAATAAAACGATTAAGTTAGAACACCTTCCTTTTGAGCCCTATGAGAAATGGCTGGATAACAATGGTTCAAAATCAGTAGATCTTGATAAAATTTTAAATGAAATGTTTTTAAGATACCTTGAAATGGCTATTGAAAGGACAGGCGGAGCCAAGCTCAAAGCTTATGAATGTCTAGGATACCAAAAGAACCAGAGAGGCACTTTAAACAACAGAGTTAAAACTTATTTTAAAGAATACCCGGAGTTCAAGCGAAAATATCCAAAGATCCATAAGCTATATATAAATTAAGGAGAATATGATGGCAAAAAGAAAAATACTAATCATAGATGACCAGTCGTTTTATCTAAATTCCTTAGAGGTGGCTCTTAAGAAAAAGTTCTCAGCCGAAACCGCTGCTAATTATGATGATGCCATCAATAAGCTTGAACATCCATCAGAAAAGGAATTCGATGCTGCCCTTATTGATATAAGGCTTGATCAGGATGATGAAGAAAATATTGACGGCTTAAAAATACTGGAGTGGATCAAGATGAACAAACCGCAGATATCTGCTTTTGTCATGAGCGCTTACAGAGAGTTTAGCTACGCTGAACAGTCTTTGAACCTAGGGGCTAAACACTTTTTTAAAAAACCTATTGATATTCTCAGTCTGATCGCCATATTAGAGGAAAAAATCTGATATGTTTTTACAGCTGATGGCAAATGGGATTGTGATGGGTTCGATCTTTGCCCTGGTTTCTTTAGGATTTGCTTTGGTTTATAATACAACTCGAATATTCCACATTTCCTATGCTGTTCTTTATATGTTTGCCCCTTATATGATTTTAACTTTTTATAAAAATTTAAGGTTTCCTTCTCTTATTGCCTTCCTTATTGCAATTCTTCTTACCATGCTTTTAAGCGTAGTCATGGAACTTGTTGTTTATCGTCCTTTGGCAAAGAAAAAGAGCTCATTTACAGTTATTCTCATAAGTTCCATAGGAATAATGATCGTTGTGATTAACCTTGTTGCCATGTTCTATGGAAATGAAACCAAAATATTGAATCCTAATATTTCAAAATCCGTCTCAATCGGAAACATCATCATCACCTATTCTCAGTTATATCAATTGATACCAAGTCTTATTGTGATCATTCTATTTATGACATTTTTAAAATTCAGTAAATTCGGTATCAAAACCAGAGCCATGCGCGATGATGATGTGCTGTGCACGGTATTTGGGATGAATATATATAAGATGAGACTGGTTTTATTCATACTGAGCGGCTTTTTTGCCGCCCTGGGAGGGGGGCTTGTGGCTTATGATGTGGGTATGGATCCTTATGTGGGTATGCCTATGCTTTTAAATGCAGTTGTGGCCTTAATCATCGGAGGCATGGGAAGATTCGAAGCTCCAATAATAGGAGGATTTATTATAGGAATTCTACAGGCAATGGCCGTATGGGTTTTTTCATCACGATGGCAGGATGCCGTAACTTTTACATTATTGATTCTCTTCTTGTTGTTTAGGCCGCAGGGTCTGATGGGAGAAAAAAAGAGGGCAGTATAAGATGAATTACTTATTCCACATAATCATTATGATAAATATTTATATCATCCTCTGCGTCAGCACCAATCTTTTAGTTGGAATGACTAATTTACTCTCTTTAGGTCAAGCTGCATTTTATGGCATAGGTGCCTATCTGGCAGTTTTGTTTCTCATGATATTGAATCTGCCTATGATTCCTACTTTAATATTAGTCATGGTTGGGACAGCTGTTGCCAGTTTGCTGATTGCTTACCCTACTCTGCGATTAAAAGGGGATTATTTTGTGCTTGCCACCTTAGGCTTTCAACTCATTGTTTTCACAATTCTTTATAACTGGGTTTCAGTAACCAGAGGACCTTATGGAATCCCCGGGATCCCCTCACCTAAATTGTTTGGAATTTTCTCTATTTCCGGATTGATTCCGTTCTTGATTTTAAGTTCCATTTTTTCTGTCATCATAGTCCTTATCTTTTTCAAACTGATTCACTCTCCATTCGGAAGAGTCCTCAAAGGAATCCGGGATGATGAGATTGCTGTGGTTTCTTTGGGCCGTAATATCACCAATTTTAAAATATGGACTTTTGTCATATCCAGTGCTTTTATCGGGATTGCTGGATTTATATACGCCACCTATGTCAGCTATATTGATCCCACAAGTTTCAATCTGGATGAAGCCATTTTTATTTTAGCGGCTCTTCTGATCGGAGGAACCGGAAATATAAAAGGTCCTGTTGCAGGGGCTGTATTTGTGGTGGTCTTACCGGAACTTCTCCGTTTTGTGGGATTCCCAGACAGCGTGGCTGCAAACTTAAGACAAATTGTTTACGGATTAACTCTCATCATATTAATGCGTTACAGACCCCAAGGACTCCTAGGAGAGTATAAACTGCAATGAGTGATAAAATACTGGAAATTGATTCAGTTAAAAAAAGCTTCACCCGGAATATCATCAATATCCGAGGAAGACAAGAAGATGAGCGGTTTTTCATCCTCGATGAACTGGACCTTGATATCGAACAAGGTAAAATCACGGCTTTAATAGGAGGAAATGGAGCGGGAAAGACGACTCTCTTTAATGCTGTTTCTGGATTAATGAAAATCGATGAGGGTGATATCTTATTCAGAAAAAATGGTAAAGCCAAATCAATTATTAACCTTCCTCCCTATAAAATAACACAATTGGGCATTGGCCGGATGTTTCAGGACGACCATATATTTCCTGATTTGAGTGTTCTGGATAATATGAAGCTGGCAGGTTCAAATATCTACGGGGAATTTCCATTTCTATCGCTTATAAAGGCCAAAAAGAGTCGTAGCATTGAAAAAGAGAGGACAGATAAAGCACGAAAAATATTCCAAAAATTATTCGGCAATGACAATTACTTCTGGAGAAAAAGAAATGATCCTGCGAAGTCTCTTTCTTATGGGCAGCAGCGCCTTCTCGGATTAGCCCGTTTGTTTATGGGCAATTACAAACTTGTCCTGCTCGACGAACCAACGGCGGGAGTGAACCCTCAAGTCATCAATCAAATTATTGATATTGTCCGCCAAATGGTAGAAGAAAAAAATCTTACCGTATTTTTGGTCGAACATAATATGGAAGTTGTTTTAAGATTGGCGGATTACTGCAACTTTATGAGCCATGGAAAAATCGCTGTGGTTGGGACACCAGAGGATGTCATTGGAAACGATGAAGTAAGGAAAACCTATATGGGGATATGATGTTAAAAATAGAAAAATTATACGGAGGATATACTGAGGAAGCCTCTATTTTAAAGGCAATTAATCTGCAGGTAAATGAAAATGAAACCGTCGCCATTGTCGGTCAAAACGGAGCGGGCAAATCCACATTAGCCAAAGCCATTATAAACATGATCCCATTTATATCCGGAAATATTTATTTTAAGGGAGAAAATATAAGAAAGAAAAGAACAGAGGACATTATAAACTCTGGATTAAATTACTTTATGCAGGGAGGAAAGATTTTTCCCCACTTAACAGTAGAAGAGAATTTGAATTTTTCAGGAATATCACTTTCAAAAAAAGAAATTCTCCTTCGAAAAGAAGAAGTCAAATCATATTTTGACTTGTTTAAAAACTCCCAAAATGGAAGATTCTCTCTAGAGGCTTCTTATCTCAGTGGTGGGGAGCAGCATCAGCTAGCACTGGCCATGGTTATGATAAAAGATCCGGAGTTTCTTATACTGGATGAACCCTCTGCTGGACTTTCTCCAGGAAATGTGAAAAAATTATATGACAGTTTAAGCAAAATAAAAAAAGAAAGAAAAATCAGCATTCTTCTTATTGAGCAAAATGTGCGGTTTGCATATAAGTTTAGTGATCGTGTGACATTACTCAAACAGGGTAAAATTGAAAAAAGTCACATGGATTTAAGAGAGATAGAAAAAGAATATTTTGAAAAAAATACAAGTGATAAGTCAGGAGGATAAAATGAGGGGAAAAATAACAATTTCTTTAATAGCTGCTTTTTTCATCTCCCTTATTTTTTTCCAGGGTTGCGGCAAGAAAGAAGAAGCTGATGTTATCAAGATAGGAGCAAATTTACCACTTACGGGTGAAGTTGCGATTTACGGGCAGAATGATAAAAAGGGTATTGACCTAGCTCTTGCAGAAAGTGAACTAGATATTAAAATTGAAGTTCTCTATGAAGATAATAAGGGGACTCAAAAGGATGCTGTTCAGGCAGCTAACAAGCTAATGAATGAAAATGTTATAGCAATAATTGATGATGCTATAAGCGGTATAAGTCTAGCCACAATACCTATTTATGAAAAATCTAATGTACCACTAATTTCGACAGGTGCTACAAATCCAGCATTGTCAGGCATAAGTCGTTTCTTCTTTAGAGTATGGAACTCTGATGCAGAAGAGGGAAAATTTGCAGCTGAAGCGTCATTTAATAACCTGGGCAAAAGAAATGTTATAATCTTGTATTTAAACAGTGACTATGGTCTAGGTCTTAAAAATGTATTTGAAGAAAAGTATACTTCTCTTGGTGGTAAGGTGAAAAAAACAATTGCTTTTGATGAAAATTTACGTGATTATAGAGCACTTGTTAATCAATTTAAAAATGAATCTTACGATATAATTTACATCATTGGTTACGCACCGCAAACTGGATTACTTGTTAAAAACATAAAAGAACAAAGAATAAATAAAACCATACTTTCTGCTGTTACTACGGAAGATCAAAAGTTCATTGAGCTTGCTGGGGATGCTTCCGAAGGAGTAATTTATGTTTTCAACAGCATGCCAACTGGAGAAAATTACAATCATTTTGTGTCAGCTTATAAGAATAAATATAATGAAGAGCCACAATTATTAACCGATGTTGGGTATGATGCAATGAAATTAATTTTAATAGCAATAAGAAATGGGGCTAGAACAGGCAACGATGTAAAAGATTACCTTACGAATATGGATGCTTACGAAGGGGCTTCTGGGTTAATTAAATTTGATGAGAGAGGCGATGTCCATAAGCCAATGGTTTTAAAAATGATTAGACATAAAAAGTTTTTGAAGTATAAATAGGAGATTAATTTGAATTTAATTTTTAATGATATTATTCCATTACTGCATCATTGCAAGAATACCATATCTCCAAAGAAAATTTCTGATGTGTTCGAAAAATTGGAAAATTTTATTCCCATTTCAGATGAGGATATTGCTTATTTGCTCTTTGCACCAGACGAATTTAGTGAGAAAATTTTTGAAGAAGCAACTAAAGTAAATCAACTATTATTTGATAAAATAATAAAGTTTTATGGGGTTTCTTATGTTTCAGACTTTTGTTTAGAAACTTGTCGGTATTGCGGAGATAACATTTATAGCAATAGAAAAGAGTGGGAGAATTTAATCAAAGAAGCTGATAAAGACGGTAAAATAAAATCTCCTAAACATTTTTTAACACCGGAAGAGTTAAGAAATGATGTTTTGGCTTTATTAAAAAAACATCCGGGACTAAAACAACTTTGTATTTTATCCGGTGATACACCCACACTTAATGTTCCACGTTGGATAGAAAATTTACAAGAAGTCGCTAGAATTTATGATGAAAAAATTATATTAAATATTCCTCCTCTGCATATTAATGCTTTCAGGAAAATAAGAGCAGCTTTACCTAATAACAAATTACAATTTAGAGTGTTTCAAGAGACCTACGATCAAACTATTTATCAAAGAGAACATCCTCACTATAATTATGAAGATCAACGAACATTAAAATTGCGCGCTGCAATTTTAAAAGAAAAAAGATTTAATTCTGCAAAGGCTAATTTTTGGGCTAGAATATATTCCCAAGAACGATCATTATTAGCCGGGTTTGATGAATTTGGGCTAGGAGTTTTATTTGGGCTGAATGATGGACCGCATGGATCTCTTTTCGAAGTAATTGGATTGAAGAGACATTCTGAATATATGTTCAACAAATACGGGCTTGTGCCTGAAACAATTTCCTTTCCAAGAATACTCCCGTCAAAAGGAATAAATTATGAGATACCTAGATTTGTAACGGATAAAGAATTGGAAAGGATAATTTCTGTAACAAAGCTAGCAATACCCCAAGCTGAATTGATCATTACATGTCGTGAAAGAGCAGATTTTCGTAGAAAAATAAGACCAGTAATTAACATTGAAGATTTTGAAGCACGACCTGGTCCAGGCGGAAATATGTCAGATGATGTCATTTTTCAAATGGAAATTGTAGATAGAAGAACCGGTAAAGAAATAAAGGATGAAATTGAGAAAGATGGCTTCACAACAATATGAAGTGAAAGAAATAAGTTTTATGAATTTAAGACCAATTCAAGAAGAGAGCCAGAAGAAGATATGTGAACTTATCTCCAATTATAAAACATCATTTTTGCAGACGAGACTTGATTTTGAAGGAGTTAAAGTAGATAAATTAAAAATTATTGTCATAGATAAGTTGTTAAGATTAAATTTCTCAGATAGTTATATAGCCTTCTATGATAAGGACTTTTATTTATTAACCGAAGATGAAAAAAACCTTCTTTGTAGTGATGCAGAGGAAAAACAAAAGCTTACTTTCATTAAAATACAATTTGCTGAAAACAAAGTAATTTATAAAATAGATCAGGGGAAATATTTTCTTATCCTTAATAAAGAGACAGATTCCTTGTCAATATTAAATTTTATAAAATGGGTTTTGGTTAATAATGAAGAATAATGCTTATTTTAAGTATTATCTATCTCTTTTCCAAGGCTTAAGAAATAAAATCAATTATCTGGTTTATGATCAAACTACAATTAAAGGCCTTTCTGACATTACAGGAAATGATCTAAAAAAATTTTCTTTTATGGTAATGGTATGTGATTCTGATGAAGATAAATATAGATGGTTATTGCTCGAAGATCAAAGAAATTATGTTATCGGTAAATTAGAAGAAAATGCAAAATTAAGTCAATTAAATATTGAACCGGAAAAATTCTATAACATATGGATAAATTTTCATTTATATAATTCTGGGCTTGTAAGATATTTTACACAAACAAATAAAGATACTGAGTATATTATAAATTTTAAAAAGGAAACGTACTTAATAAGCAAAGGATATGAGCAAGATTATAATAATCAAGAAACATTTAATGAATTGCGATGTGAATATAGAAAAAAGATTAATAATTTTGATCCTTTCGTAGAATTGGAATCTATTTGGGGATTCAGTGGTGTATCATTCTTCTATATTAAATTGCCCAAGGTCGAAAATTTAAGGTTTATAGGAATATTCCCAATTATTTGTAAAACAGAGAAATATTTCTTAGAGAGAGCCGATTTTATCTTTTCTTTGGTAAAGAACGCAGTCCTTGGCGCTAACCTAATGAAAAACATAATGGATGAAAACATTAAATCGTTAGATAATGCACTCATCAAGACTGCAATCATCTCAATTCTCGTAGACTCATATGCCCACAACATAAGTGCACATAGTCTTGCAGCCCTAAAATGGTGGTTTCATATTAGGACTAATGATTTATTTGATAAGAAAATTAATCTAGTTCAATCAAAAAGGGGAATGGAGAGATTTAGAAATACTATTAAAATAGAGGAACTTAAAGCAACAGCTAAAAAAACAGAAGATGTATATAAAAATATTGGTTTGAGTGATTCAAGCAATAGTAAAAATTATACATCTTTAATGGAGTTAATTCAATTTCTACATGCAAAAGACGTTGAAAATATATTTTCATATCAAGCCATTAATGATAAAAAGAAAATATTTCATATTCCTGTTTCTATAGATTATGCGATATATCATTTTTTAAGATTCTTAAGAGATAAAGCAGGCTTTTGGAGCGGCGTGACAAGAGACATGAATTTTGGGGGAGAATCTAAAAATTTATATGATGTATTATGGAATGATTTTGCTTCCAATTCTCTTTACCTTGGTACTATTTCTCATTCTGAGGGGATAAATAAAGTCAATATATATATAAAAACCCCGGAATTAGAAAACTTCGCTGAATTTGCCAAAATAGATCTTTCATTAATTAAAAGAGAAGAAAAAATAGCTAAAGGTATAAATCCAAAAATAAGAAAGGGATTACCTAATAAATATAGATTTACAATAGATGGAAAAAATCATTTAGAAATTAAAAAAGTATTAGATAAAGAAATTTATAATTCTTATTTCCCTGGGGGAGTTGTTGGAGAACATGCATTTTTTACTCTTATAGAAAACATGTTGAGAAATATTAAACATTATAAAAAATCGGAAGATTGGAAAAAAATAAAAAAAGACGGAATAAATCTTGCTATCTCTATTAAACCTGTATCATTAATGGGGGGAAAAAAGGATAGAAGAGATAAAGAATTGTTTGAAGTAGAAATATTTTTAAAACATAAAACTAATTTAAATGAGGGAAATAAGGTTGTAGAAGAATTGAGAAAGCGAAGTTCAGAATCAATATTGAATGAATCAGGAAGCCCCAAATTGGGCGGCACTTTTCAGGATAAAATATGTGCTGCAATGTTATTGAATGGCACATTCAGCAGTGTGGATAAAAGTTATTGTGATGATGAATTTATAAGAGAAAGGAATGATTTTTATTACAATAGTGATACAAATGGGAACTTTTCAAAAGAAGAAAGCCGAAGTTGGATAGGATTCAGAGAGAAAAAAAATAGTGATGGAAGCAAATATGATGGTATTTTAAAGAAATATTTTTACTTATGGAAGAGTAAATTAATTTTTAAAATAGAAAGAATGGAAGATCTAAAAAACGAAAACATCAATAGATTTAAATTCTTACAAACTTCAGATCAGAAAATTGTAGAAATGGCAAGAAGAAGAGGAGTTGTTAGGATTTTAGATAAAATATATGAAACTGATATTGAAGTTTATACAAATTGGCTAATGAAATGGATAAATCAAAATCCAATAAAATTAAGCATAAAGAAAGGAAGTACAGTCCTAAGTTCTTTTTATATAGAAAATAATGAAATCTGCTTTATAAAAAAAGATGAATATAACAATAATCCTCCTAGACAATTTCTCGGAAAAAAATACCCAGAAATAATAGTTGAGCATGGCCATAACAACAATGCATTAAGTATACGCAATCATGGAGTTTTATTGGGAAAAATATATAAATGTTCTGATGACCGTATAGGAGACGCTGATTTCAAGATAAGTGTTAATGGAAAACGAAAAATTCCTAATAACTATCAAATCCATAATGAAAATATTAATAGAGTATTTGATTTGATTGAAACTATATTTACAAAAATTACTATATTTGATGATAGACTATATGAAAGATTCGAAAGCAAAAAAAAGGGGAAAAAAGAAACCATAAAAAAACAATTAAATATTGAATTCCTTGATGAAGATCAGAGCAAATGGGAAAAAACAAAAAAAAGTTTTAACTCAAGGAGTATAAATTTTTTAATACTTCATCTATCATTTATAGAAAAAATAAAGATGGCAAATACCGAGAAAAAATATAAAGAAGAAGAAATAAGTAAGTTTATTAGATCTGAACTAAATTTAGAGGAAAATGAAGTACTTAACAATTTTATTTTGGTAATTACAACCGGGCGTGGCAGAGTTGCTTTTTGGGAAAATCTAGATGAATACCAAAAGCAGTTTGTCACATTTAAACCAATAGAATCTCTTCTTTCTGCTCTTGAAGATGCATTAATAATGAACGACGATTTCCAGATAAAGCATAACATATGCAAAGTATTATTTGGATCATGAGAGGGAAATAATGAAAAAAAATGATAAAAAGGTCATGATAATAGTTTGGAAATGGAAAAATAATAAAGCTATTAATAATTTAAGAATGACAAAATCCCAAGAAATGGACGAAATAAATGTTTATTCTAAAGAAGGAAATGACACACAGAAATTCATTGTCAGAATCAAGGACTCTATTAGCTCAGTAGAGATTAAGAAATTTATAAATAAATATAATGATATTAAGAATAAATTAATATTAATTCATGAGGGTGATAGAGTAGGTTATAACATTGAAGAGGCTAAGGGATTCCTTAAACAATCCTATGGATTTACGGGAAATAAAAAAGAGGTCACAAACTTATATGATAATTTAATAGATGATGATGGAGAATTTGAAAAATCAGCAATTTACAGAGATAAGAACAATAATCCTTTAGGCATAAAAGAAAGTATTTTTAATTTAATATGGACGTTTTACATTTCAGAAGATGGAAAATTAAGCCCAGCACAAAGAAAAGAAAAAAAGGAAATTAGGGAAAAATCTCGCCATATATTAAAAAATCTTTTGCCTTTATCCATTGATATCCAGGGATTAAGCGAAGTTAAGGGTATTGTTCGTAGTAGTTATATAAAGGATATTTGTATTTCATCAATTAAATCTACACCTGATTATTATAAGGAGTTGCTAGTGGATTTTTGGAATATAATGTTTGAGCAGAAATTTAAAATAAATAAAGGCAAGTTAGAAAAAGCGAAAGGCAGAAAAAATGCAGATAGCATGCAGACTATTATTAAAAATACTGAATTAGATTTTAATAATTTATTCTGGTCAAACCATGAAATAAAATTTGATTTAGGATTAAGAGAAAATATAAAGGAGATAAATCATGATTCGCCATTAGTTAAATTTATGATAAAAATGGATGAAGTATGCTATCAAAATGACGAAGAAATGGATGACTTATACAAGAAATTTATTTCAGAATCAGAAAGAGAGTTTTTTTTCCCTCAATGGTTAGAGGAATTGACGAAAAAAATAGACGAAATAGAAAAAAGAATAAATTAAGAACTTTGTCGAGAAAAGATTTTAATAATATAAATATATTAACCATATCATAAATTTTTTTGTTTCTTTGAATATGAGTATCAATCTATATTTCAAAAAAAATAACAAACATTACTTTTCGGCTTTGGGAAGATATTTGGGAAATATCTTTGATATAGAAGTTTCAATATTAAAAGACAAGGGAACATCGAACAAATCTATAATTATTATCGATGAAGAATCATCAATCAATGAAGATTTGATGACTGTTTTTAACGATTATTCAAATCTGAAAATCATAATTGTGGGATTATCAAAAAAATCGAATGAATATTATGTAAATTTGTTGGATTTGTCTCAATTAAAGAATAATTTTCAAAACGCTTTTGAAAATAAGAAAACTGGATTGCTTCCTCTCTTGCTTCTTAAGAACATCAAACAGCAAATAAGATCGTTGTTTAAAAGTCATGGAGAAAAATCTTTATTCGATCTGCTAAATATTATTAGGCAATCTGTAAGCATTGGCCCAGGACTTATTAAACAGGATATAGTCGATTGGGAAGAATATGAAAAGAATTATCTAAAGCCAGGACTTAGAAACTGGGAAGCTTTCAAAATAAGGTTTAAAAAACATAAAGATTATCTGAAGGTTTGTGGATTTGATAATGAAACAGACGAAATTGAAAGTAATATCAATAATATCCAGCAATACATAGATAAACTAAAAACCATGACAAAAGATCAGGTAAATCGATTGAATGAAGATGAAATCCGACTAAATGCTGATCGCCTTAAAAACATCGATCTTGTTTTAACTAAAATCAAACAAAGAATAGATACTGTTTACAATGTCGAATAAAGGCTATCCAAGTGTCGCGTGTTCAAATCCAAATATTGCCAATTCTATTTCTAGATTTTTAAAATATAATTTCGGATTCAAAGAAATCCTGATTAATCCTCTTAAGGACCCATTCAAATACAAAGAATCTATAGAAATAGCAGAACAAAGTGAATTCTTAATAATTGATGCTTTCATTAATGGCGAACCTAAAGGATTTCACTTTGCAAAGCAAATGGAGAAAAAGACACTACTCCTTTTTTATACAGGAGAGCTTGATATTGAAGATGAGGATTCTTTTTGGATTGTACTTCCGAATAAACTTGGTCGTTTACAGGAAAAAATTATTGAACTGATAAAAGAATCAACTCTAACTGATTCAAATTATATTGAATTGGAAAATAGGTTTTCTATCTTAAGGGCAACAAAAGGCCATCATGAATGATTGGAGGAGATATTGGCGGATCATAATGGCAATGTTTCCTTCTCGATTTTTTCTGACTCTAAGATTAGCTGGCAAATTTCTTCTTCCACCGCTTTAAGTAATTCTCTTACTTCCTCTCTGTCAATAAAGGCTTTTTTGAATCCATTTTTAACGACCCGGAGAACTTCCCATTTAGTTAAAAATTCATTTTCTAAATTTTTCATTTTAGCTCTTTTCCAGTATAGTTCAGCGGCTTTTACGTATTCATCGGAAAGTGAACTATCGGACCAAGCTTTATCGTCCGTGTTTATGGTAATGCATAAACCTTTCTTTATATAATCATAAAGAGGGTAATTCTCTTCAAGTTTTGGATTCGTTGAGACATTACTAATAGGAGCCATTTCTATACATATCTGTGTATTTTTTGCCAAATCAAGTAAAAACTTATGGTCAGTCAATTTTAAACCATGTCCTATTCTATGAGCATTTAATTTATATACTGCTTCCCAGATGTTTTGGGCAGTTCCCTCTTCCCCTGCATGAATAGTTATAAAAGAACAAGTTTTAAATAAAGGAGCAAAATCTTCTTCGAATTGAGCTGGCTTAAAATCCTTTTCCCAACCAGCAAGATCTACTCCTACTATACTGCTCTGCTTCCATTCATAACCAAAAGCAGTTAGTTTATTCACATGCAGCTTATTTTGTATTTTTTTAAGGCTTTCTTCTTTCATTATTGTTCTTTTCCTATTTGTTATAGCAGAACTGATTTCAATGGCCATTTTATCAGGGGTTTTGTGTCTTTTTGCGGTTATGATGAAATTTACCCATATGAACTTTTCTTTTTTATAAAGATAGCGACTCATACAATCTGCTCCATCAAAAAGAGCTTGTATTGCTTCGTTGGTAGTTAAGTCTTTTTTAGTATACCCTTCTGGAGAGACCCTTATCTCAAGATATCTAATGTTATCTTCGGCTGCTTCATTAACAAGATGAGCTACACAAGCAAAAATATTCTCGTAGTATTGCAAGTGAAAAGCGCCACAGAAAGTTGAGCCTCTTAGATAATTTTTTAGACTTCCCTTCCTGTTTTTTGATGATATTAAATTATGTAGTATGTCTAAATTATTATATTTTTTAATGTTATTTTTTAATATGTTAAGCAAGCTATTGAATCTTTCTGGGGCAAAATTTATATATTGGATATTAGTTTCTTGATATATTTCATTAAGCTCTTTTTTTAAATTTTCTACTAATTTCCAAAATTTCTTTACGTTTTTATCTTTTCTCTCTAATAGTCCAACTAAGACAATGAAGAAATTTATAATATCTTCTTCTTTTATTTCATCCGGTTTAATTTTATCTTTTAACTTCTCTTTTATCTTCCAGGTTATAAATTTAAAGAATAATTTTTCATCAGTAATGTCTGATATTTCTTCTGCCCACTTATTGGGCTCATCTATGGATAGAATTTCTGTTATAAGAAAAAGTTCTTTTTCGTTCAAATCAGTAGAAACACTTTTTTTCCATAATTCAACCTTATCAAGGAAAGCTTTTTTAACTTTTTCCGATCTGCAATCGAATATTGTTTCTTTAAATTCTTTCTTATGTTCTAAAAAAATTTCATGTTCTCTATTTATATATTCATCTGAAATTAATTTTTCTATATAAGGGCTAAATGTCTCTTTTGAGGTATTAATTAGCGATTTAATTGATTCCCCTATTTCTTCTGATTTATTGGATTTCCACTCCTCATTTTTATGCCATATGGAATTTAGAGCTAAATTAAAAACCATATCAGCATTCATACTTCCACCAATATGATAATGTAACTCCGCTTTAGGGACTTTTTTTATCCAATTGAATGCTAATTCTTTCGATAAATTATTTAAATATTTCTTTTTATTTTTATCATCAGAAAATTTAGCAAATGGTTCGGTTTGAAGTTTTCTTTTTATTCTCTCAGGTAATTGATAAAGTTTGCCAAGATTCCTATATTTAGCAATCGTTGATTTTTTCCCAGGAAGGTTTTTTCTGGAATCTTCAAGTCTCGAAATTATGCCCGGCAAAGAAAAGATTCTTTTTTTAGGAACAAAGGCGATCGCTCCTTCCTGTAAAGCTCTATGAATGTCTTCTATTTCTTCACTTAGAGAACAAGCGATTATTTCGAATTTTGCATCAATCTTTTCCTTACCTAATTTATGTCTTAGTCTTAATAAATTTCTAATGATTTTGTTTCCTTCGTTATAATTTCCAATAAGTAAATCCACGATAACATGAGTAAAAATGAATTTATTATCTTCAATTAATAATTTATTGTAATTTTTTTTTGAAAGTCCTTTTCTGACTATTTTTTTTAATCTTATTTTACAACTTTCTCTTAATAGGAAGTCATTCTCAATAAAATGATCCCATTTTATATCTTCAATGGTAATATAACATTCTGTATTATTGGGAAACAAATTCAACAAATTTTTCCAATCTTTTGAAGATTCACTTGGATTATCATCAATAATCATAATTTTTAATTTCTCATTTAGTCTTAAAGGATTCCAAGCTACAGTAAAAGCAAGGTCGTACAGAAATTCTTCGAATCTTAGGTTAAGACTCTTTTGTAAGAATTCCTCTTGATTACCTGCATTAAGATCTTTTTCTATATTTCGATAAGTATAGTGAGAAGACCGCGTATGAAAGCTTTGATAAGTATATAATTTTTTCATTTCTTCCCAATAATCATTGAAAAAATCTGGATGTTTTTTCTTATTATCATTGAAATTAGTTTTTGCTAAATTGTCTGCTTCACTTTTTAATTCAGATAATTGGCTTAATGCTTTTTCAGGAGTAGCTTTACCTTCCTTTAATTCTATATCGCATATCAACTCCCGAAGTTTAATTAAGATATCATTATGATTTGCCGTTACGGCATGAGTAGTTCTCTCAAAAAAGCTACGTATCATGCGAGATTTATTTAGAAAAGATAGAGATTCATCCCCTCTTGCCAATTCCTCGGCTGTAAAAAAAAGAATTCCTTCGAGTTTGGAGCTGTCATTTTCTGAATTTTCTGGAGTTGTATCAGTAAAGTCAGTGTTTTCGTCTATACTAATATTTTTAATGACGGGAATAAACAAAATCTTGTTTTTGCTATCGGATTCATTTTTATTTTCAAACAGTACAAATTTTATATATCTTGAAAGCGATTCAGCAATCTTTTCATATTCTTGGGAACAATCTTTTATGGGTTTAACTTCATGCAAGTTACAGCTCCTATATTTAAATTATGTTTCTGATTCCTTCTTGGATAATTTCTTCTTCTCTTTTTCTTTTTTCTCTTCTTTCTTTTTCCCTAACACAAACTGAATCACTCTTGCTTTAAAGCCGCTTTTCTCCAATATTTCTACTAAACCCCATTCCTTACCATCCGAAGCAATGACCTTTCCGGTTTTGACAAAGTCAAGAACAGCCTTAAATCCCAGCTCATCTTCAAGCCAATAAAGAACGCGAAATCCTTCTCCATATTCATCAAAAGGCCAAAGGTATATCCCTGATAAGGAACTTTCTAATCCATAGAAATCCATGACTTTAAATGCAGCCCATTGTGCAAAACCTTCACTTATTAATTTGCCCAATATTTTTTCTACCTCTTTATCACCCTTCAAATCTGGAGGATAATTTAAAGTACGCCCTCCCCATTCACTGTCCCAATTATGACCGTATTCATGGGCAATGACTTCTGTAGCCTTTGACTCATTTAATAATTCTATTATCATTACCTTATCACCTGTAAATAGACCAACCACACCAGGAGGCAAATCTTTTCCTCTTACAGCCACGAGCGTTGCTTTATTATTAATATGCAACTCGAGTTTGTTTTCAAAAATCTTAAAGACCTTTTCTGCAGTTTCTTCATAATACCTTTGAGCTTCTTTATATTTAAAACCATTGTATTTGAATTGAATATATCCGCTGCTTGAAAAATTAAATTTATTGTTTAGATATTCTAGCGCCTTTTGTTTATTAAGAGATTGATCAATAGAATTACATTCCAAGATATCTAAGCAATATGGACACGCTTGTGTACTTGGACAGATATTCAGAAGCAGATTATTTGAAATCTCCATTGCTTTTCTTAAAACAGTTGTCAAGAGAAGCATGAGATTTTTTATATCCTCTTTCTGAAATAAATAGGAATAAAAATAAATCTTTTTGTTTTCAAAAAACAATCCATAGAGATCAAAAAAATTCTTGTAAAAAACAGGTATCCATATTTTTAAGAGATGACAAAATTCATGTGCTATGGAATTTATGTCAACCTCGATTATAAAAGAATTTTTTATATAGTTATCTGGGTTTTCAAACTTAATTATTTCTCCTTCATCAGGATGTTGTGTAAAGCTTGTGTATTCTTTATATCCTATCAAGTTTGTCTCTAACTCGCACTTATATCGGGATATATTAAATGTGCCTTTTTGAGTTACTTTGTCTTCTTTTTTGTTCAATTTATATTCTATGATAGGTACTCTTTTTACGGGAGCTATTCCTCCAAATGTCATAAACTTATATTTCCTGTCCTCTTTTACTAATTGAAAAGGAACTTCATTTATATAATGAATTGCGCCATGAAAGAATTTTTCAGGAAAATATGTTGAATCGGAAAAAAATATTTCTCTATCCAAATCTATTGATGTGATGTTACTAGAAAAATTTTGAATAGCGTCTGAGCTTATTTCAGAAACAAGTTTTTCTCTGTCTATATTAAAAAATTCTCCACTTCCTTCGATGAGAATATTTTTCTTTTGAAGGATTTTAAATATATCATTAAAGTTTGTTATTTTTAAGTTTTCTAATTGATCTTTATTGATTTTTGATAAATTTTTGATATAGAGGTAAAATGCAAAATAGAAATAATCAATAAACAGATTTTCTTTGCTAAGAATTATTTCTGGCTTAGGATATTCCTCGAAATCTTTGTTTGATCTTATCACATAGTGGCTGAAGGGATCATCTGGCATAATAGCGCCGACTACACTATTTTCATTTAGGATATTACCGAGTGTCGAAGGTAAAGATCTTATGTCTTTTGGAAGTCCAAGAAGAACCATTGAATCAAATTTGCCAAATTCTTCCATCTCCAAGTCATTTAGTGAGTTTATTATTTTGATATCTCCCTCAAAATCCCACTTTTTCAGTAAATTGTTAATTTGATCTTTTGAAATTGTAGCGTATGAATGAAAAACAAGGAGTTTTTTCTGCTCTCTCAGGATAGAAACAAAAATACCCAGCTCCTCGTAAAAATCTCTCCGATAGACTATATCTTTGCCGGCTCTTTTATCAATCAAATAAGGAGGTATCCAGTATAAGAGATTAAAAGATTTTTTTTGTCTTGTATCAGTTGTTATAGCATGCAACTCTTCCTTTTCTATTTTACCTGATATGTCTTTTAAGACTTCGATGCCATTTCCTATTGGTCCGCCTGTTAATAAAAATTGGAGCTCTTCTTCATCTTTCTTCATTAATGAAATTAATGTGCGCAAACCTCTCAAATGGGTCAGTCTTGCCGTGTTAAAGTCTGTAATGTCTTCAATTACAATCAAACCTAATGTCGAAAACCATTCCTGAATTTTCTCAAAGCTTGTTAATAAAAGTCTTTTTATGTTTTTATCAGTCGTAATAATAATATCGGTAGTTATATCGACTGAGAAGGATTCCTTTTCAATTCCAGCTAAATTGATGTAATTTCTAATTTCGTTACTGAATCGTTTACTGAGGGCTTTAGCCTTTTTTTCATTTTTACAAATGATTAAAACAGTTTTTCCTGAGTAAAGTGAAAATAGGGAAGAAGCAATAGCTAAACCTGTTCTTTTTCCGGATCCAATATTTGTAAATAAACCAACTGAATATCCTGAGATTATGTGTTCAAGAAGATCTCCTTGTTGATGACTTAGATTATCAATATTCAATAATTCCAAAAGGTGTATTAATATGTTTTTTGCTCTTTGGCTCTCCAATTTTTCTATATCGTAGAGTTTTTCCTCTTTTCTTTTAAAATGGAATCCTTTAAAAATTTGTCCTCGGTAATTTTTTGAAGATTTGATTTCCGAAATAATTTCTTCTAGTCTTCCCATTGGGTTAGTCTTTAATTTTTCCTATTAAAAGAGCTATGGATTTTCCTTTTATAGGTATTTTGTAATAAATTTTTTCTTTAATTTTTTGATAATAACTCTTACTCAGACTTTCAGGTACTAAAAAAATAAGACTTGATTTATTTTTGTCTAGATTAACCGTAGCTTTTTTTGATAAATCTTCCTCTGATATCTTTGTTAGATTAATTTCATCGTCGATTTTCATTGTTGCATAGATTCTTTCTGATTCGTCATTTATAAAATCTTTAAAAAAATCAGATATAGTGAAGATGTCATAATTTTTCACATCAGAAAAGAATCTTTTAAAATTTGTCTTTCCAATTTCTTCATTTATTTCTTCCGGGGGATGAAAAGGAGTTGCTTCCTTTTTATTTGATTTGATATTCAATAGGTAATCTTTTAGTGTAACGAGTATTCTTTTGGCATTATTAAATTGTTCCTTTATTGAGAAATATTTTCTTTGAATAAAACGGTGGAAATATAAGGAGATATTATTGCGAATGCTTTCTCGGGCGGATGTATTAATAGCATTTGTAAGCATTCTTCGAAACTCTCGAATTTTAATTTTAATTTTCTTTTCTTTCTTTCTCTTCCAGTATCTAACATACAACAAAGGAGCTGATATGGCAGGGATAAAACAGAGTATTAAAATATAGTAAATATTTATGAGTATCCCAGACATATTGAATAGCTGATAAATAATTGCAAAAGATAAACTATATGCAAAAAAGAATATAATAACCTTTTTTAGGAATGTCACTCCCTTTAAATAAACACTCATTTCTTGCAGAATGGAACTAAATAATCCTTTAAGATTAAGTTCTCTAATTTTTTCAGTAATAAGAATTTTGAAAAATTTATATTCAATTTTAGTTGCTGTAATACTTTTTTCTAGATTATTTTCAGATTCTTTAATTAAGCAGTTTAAAGTTGATTGCCCATTTTTCAATTTATCAAATATCATTGATAATATGCTTGCAGAATTACTTTTTATAGCATTTTTAAGCGCAGAAACCCTGTCCTGATACTGTAATAAGGATGCATTTTTTAAGAGAGGTTCACAATTTGAAGCTTCATCAATGATTTTTTCATCAATATTAATTTTCTTCAATTCATCAAAGTTGTTTTTTATTGTAGAAAAACTTAAAGAATTAAGAAATTTAAATTTATCAATAATCTTATTTTCTTGGTCGCTTTCTGTCTCAGTATATTCGAGGCCGATCTGCTTTATTTTATTAATTTCGTCAATTGGATCTATCAATACTTCTCTACAATCTTTATCTTCAATTATTTGATAATTGATCCATTTTGTGAGACGTTGATTCAAATAATCTCTTATTTCTAAAAATTTTTGAGAAAAATAGACATTTGATATGAATGATGCAATTTCTTTTTCATTAAAATTAGGAAAGTAATTAAAGAAATGCAGTCCTTTGTTCTCAATAATAGGAAGAAAATATATAAAATTTTCAACATCATCGAGCCAGTTTTTATTGCTATATGGAGATAGGGACATTCTTTCACCTTGAAATAGAAAAAAGGGCAGGAAATTTTTTTCTTCTATATTATTTTCAGGAGGCATAGAGTTTTTAGTCAAAATTTCCTTAAAATCTTTTTGATTGCGAAGAGGATTAAATTCTTTTTTTTGTAATTTAATCAAAGGAAAGAGATAGACGTTGGCTAATCTGTCGCTAGTGATTTTTGATTTAAGTTGTTTTTGAATTTGTTTAAGCTGGAGATATGTCTCTTCCCAATTATTTTCATCAATAATTAGTGGGGAGAAAACAAGTTCGTAGACGCCTTCAAAAGATGGTTTTTTTTCTCGAGTGGAGTTGATAAGATTTTCAATGATATTTCCTTCTTTGAAGACGTCACTATGAATAAAACCAAGGATATCTTCAAATTTACTGAACTGGCGTTCCCATCTTTTAAGGTGTTTGCTTATACTAGTATTTTTGCCTTTTTGGAAAAAAACATAATAGCTATTCATGAGGAATTTTCAACTAAAGCGAACCTAATAATTTTTCCATTTCTTCCCAGTTTTTAGGAACTTTGCTAACTCTGGAGAATGATCCGTCTTTACTCACTCGTATTGTTTCCTCAATCTCTTGCCAAACTTTATATGCATCTATATTAGCTTTAGTTCGGACTGGTCTTAATTTGGCATGGATAGATGAAGCATTTTTAATAATATTTTCGATTTTAGAATAATCTTTATATTGATAATATATCTCTTTTATAGTATCGATAACAACACGATGTAATGTTTCTCGCAGATCATCTTTGGTTTTAATTTCCATTAAAGCTTTAGGCAAACTTGTAGATATTGTCTTCTGACTCCCTGATATATCCAATACCAGCTTTCCCTTAGAATCACGTTTAATAAATTCTAATCCTAATCCAAGTATATAAAGCCAGTAGCCCTGAACGTCCTTTATTTCTACACTACCAATATCGATCTTCCATGATGTATAAAATCTTTTGTCGACGTGTCGAATTTGTCGGTTATATTCATTCTTTTCTAACTCCATCTTCATAAGATCTCTATGGCTTAAATACTCTTCCCTCATTCTGTGTTCCTGTAAACCGGTAACAAGATCCAATGCATGAAGCGGAAAGCCATAACATTCTGCAAATACCTTTATCTTATTGTGACTGCTTTTAATCTCAGTAATAGTTTCGTCTCCTACTTTGTTTAATATTTTTAGGAATTTGAATTTCTCTGGAACAAATATTCTTATTTCATCAACAAAAGCTTTTTTACTACTTTCATCCAAATTAATTTTTTTCCAGTAGTTCTTCTTGACCTGTTTATTATATCTAATAAAAGGATTAATTTTATTTTTAAAATTGAGGATAAAGCTCCTGAGGGCAATTTCGAACCATTCGTCTTTCTTTTCCTGATCCTCAAAATATTGGTCAGAGAGCAATGACTCAGCTCCCTCATCTCCAAAATTTAGACTCCACTGTTCTTTCAGTTGTAATTTTTTCTGGACATTTCCTTCGTCGTAGTAATTTTTAGCAATTGGATAAATTTGTTCTTTAAGCCAATATTCAATTATGTCATCAATTCGTATGCTGTATATAAGTGAGCTTATGACTTCCTCAAAAATAGCTCTAAACAATTCCAGCAGTTGCTGATCAACGACTCCCAGTTCCCTTACCTCTTTTTCTCTGCCTGCATTTACTTCTTTCCTGATCGATGTAAAGTGATCTTTTATTCCTAAATATTGCCCACTTCCTGAATAGACAACGCTTTTGATATTCTTTAGTTGCTCCATAATGCTCTTATTCTGCAAAATGTTTCCCTGCAATATGAATTTTTCAATAAGCTCTTTATTGATATCGAGCTTTATATGTAGAGGAAACTCTCGGTTTGTCAAGCTATCTAGGTTGTAAGCGATGTTGCGTGCTGTATATCTTCCTATAGATGTATCTATCTTTGCTCGAACTTTGTTAATCTTGTTCTGAAGAATATTTACGATATTTTGCCATTCCTTTATTACCTTTGTCAGTTTGCTATAAAAAGCTTTTATCTCATAAAATTCAATCTGAGATATTTCCTCTTTGACCCATGAGCTTACTGCATTTACAAATTTACTCTTGTATTCCGGCTTGACTCGTCCCAGGAGGGGAACCTTTTCTTTGATAAGACTTATCCAAGCCTTTCCGATATTTTCAATCGTTTTTTGTGGCTCGATTCTTTCTTTATATTTCTTTATGTAATCCTCGTTTTTTCCGATCACTCCTGTAGCAATATCCAACCAATCTATCAGCTTATTTAAATCGACAACCTTATTTTTGATATGCTCGCCAATCTTTTCCTCTAAAGTTCTCTCAAATTCCATTCTTTTATTGAAAAGAGAACTCTGAATATCTGATTTATATTTGGCAAATAGTTTTTCCCAACCAATATAGCTATCGCCTGGCTTAATGGGAATTTGAAATTGACT
Organism: uncultured Eubacteriales bacterium; assembly: GCA_964599635.1. Classification (GTDB taxonomy): domain Bacteria; phylum Acidobacteriota; class Aminicenantia; order Aminicenantales; family Aminicenantaceae; genus WJMT01. Next base: position 73,243 of record CAZRGM010000041.1, read on the forward strand.
CTTTAGCTTTTTTATTTCATCAACTTTGCTCTCGATATTGATCTTTCTTTGAAGGCTTTCTAATCTACTGTTTATATTGTTATAACTTTCATTCGTATGCAGGATTCGATTACTCAAGGACTGATCAATCCTCTCACTTATGTAGAGGGGTTTTTCAACGGTTTCTTCGAAGGAATTACTATAATCTTCCGAAGCGCCAATTTCAAAATAGAGCAAGTAGTCTTTTATTAAACGGTCAACAACATAATTTAAAACCTGGCGCTCCCCGTAAGTGATTGTACCAACTCCGAAGCTGCCATATCTAATCTGCATACCAGAAGTGCTTAGAGTATCAAAAACTATCCATTTATTTGCTATGAAATACCTTTTAAAATCTGAGATAGAAACTAGAGAAAACAAGGCTTCTACAACCATAGGAACATAGGGACTTACTCCTCCTTCAATATATCTAAACCTTTTGTTGTCTGATGTTTCAGCTTGTATGAGAAATACAATGTCAAAAAGCCTTTGTCTAAAATCAGTACCGGATAATTTTTCGCCACCGCTGAATTCCATATCGTACATTTTATAATTCTGAAGCCAGTATTCAACTTCGCTTAGTGCGGCATAGGATAGATGCAAAGTTTTTTCAGCAAAAGCTTTTGTTATAGTCCCGTCATACAGTATTCCGTACAACCTGTTACTGTCTCCCAATTCACTCCTTATAATGAAAGATATATCGAGAAATATGCCTGCACCAGTTCCTCCTCCAAGTGAAGTAATTAAGAACACATAGATGTCGTTGTCATCTGGGTCAGCATCAGCAATATTTTTAACTCGCCTAATTAAGCTAGAAATCTCATCTTTTATTTTTTTATATCCGCTGAAAAGCGCAAATCTTCCATTTATTGGTATTTGTCCTGCACCAGAAGATCCACTTAATGAAGTAAATATTTGATGACCTTTAGGCCACCATTTCAGAAACTCCTCATTCTCAAGGAGAGCATCAATCTCTTGACCTGGATTACTCACATTAATGCTAGGCATGGGAATATCTCGTGTGTAATCTGTTGAATATTTCTTATCAATATCTAATCCGAGGAAGAAGATATTCTTCATATTTGCTTCTTCGGTCATATATTTAATGCGAGCAACTGTTTCCTTACCCAAACCTCCGGTTCCAATAAAAATGAAAGGCATGATTTCCTCCTATATCATTCTGATCTTAAATTTGTATGGATCGATAATCATATCTCCACTCTTTAGTATCTTTTCTGTTTCTTCTCCATTAATTATGACTTTTGCTATTACATCCCCGGTTCTCTTGTCGATATTTAGTTTGAAGTCGGCATCGAATATATCAAGATCTTTTGATGAAACTGAGCTTGAGTAAAATTTTTGTTTGTCTCTAAGTTCATATTCAACATTTTCTCGAGTATTAACCACAACAAAATCATCACTGAATTTAGGAATAGACCTAAAATAAAAGAATAATAGAATTGCTATGAAGATAATAGCTCCCAGTATAATCAGAGGAATAGGATTGAATTTTTTTACTCGGAATTTTAGTTCAAATATGTTAGGCTTTATTGATTTTATAATATCTGAAGTCAAACTAGTTTTGATTATGTATTCTCCTTCTTGAAGATCATGAAAAATCAAGCTAACTTTCTCCTCTAGGTCTTTTTTTACAATGAATTCATTTTTATCAAAAGTAAAATCAATTTGTGGTTCAGTAGTCGCATATATATAAAAACTCTTTCCTTCAGCCACATCATTGGCTTCTATTACTTTAACATCAAGCATATACTTCACATTTTCTCCTGGGGAGAGCTTTTTGGGACCTGTGATATCTATATTGATTTGAGGTTCAGCGATTTCTTCAGGTTCTGGTTCCTTCTTCTGTTCCAGCTCTGAAATTTCCTTTGGAATTTCAATTTCCGTTATATCGGGAACTTCATTAATAAAAGCTCTTTCCTTATCTTTTAGCGCCTCTACAAGTGACTCATCAGGTTTAATCCCCAAAGTTAATATATAAAGATATGTCTTTGGATTATCGAAGATGTTATAATGTTTACTTAGGATTTCTTCAAATGTCCAATCTGCTCCCTCAGCACTAGGTGGAGGATCGTTTTTTCCATCTGTGAAGATAAAAGCTTTAACAATGTTATTAGGATTGGCTTTTTGGGCGATTCCCATTTGAGAGGCAAGAATATCTATGGCTCCGGTCATAAAAGTATGTTGCTCTTTAGCCTCGAGAGTTTCGATATTCCGGAGTAGGGAATCCGTGTCGCTCAGAACCCTTTCGGCACGTATGTATTCAGAGGTAATAATCTTGACATCAGAGCCAAAAGTAATGATTGAAACCCAATCTTCTTTTTTTATCTCATTTTTTATATAGGTCTTTATCTCTTCTTTTAATTTATCAAATAAATTGTTTTCTTGCATACTACCAGATACATCGATAACAAAAAATAGGCTTTTTCCTTCTGCTTTTGCTTGACTATATATTAGTGAGTTAATAGTTATAAAAAAAATCAAGATAACTATAGATTTTATTTTCATTTTCAGCTCCCATTAAGATCTAAAAGCATATTGTAATATATATCATAAATTAATTTATTGCTCAATTTTTTTTTCAAATTGTGATAATAAAGTAAAAATTTAAATTTGTTATCACATGTTTGCATGTTTCTTGTTGATCGGATGTGTTTTTTGTGTATATTATAGTATATAGAGTCGCTTATAGAATGTAAATTTGATGGAATGGGATAAAGTTAATATCAATTAAAAACCAAATTCCTACGTTTATAAAAAGTTCCCCTATTTTTTTCCAGGTAATAAATGATACTAACTTTCTGATGGAAAAGAAGTTATATCATTTTGGGCTTAATTATTGGAGGAACTCATTAAATAAATATTAACATGAACTATTAGTTGAAGGTATTATCTGATAAAAGGAGGGAGATAAAAATGAAAAAACTTGCGGTTTTGTGTTTAATCTTGATCTCAGTATTTGCCTGCAATAAATATCGTTCCCAGGAAATTAAGGTAGAGGCAAAGCAAAACGGCTTTGATAGCATGAGCATAGGAGTATTCAGGGAAAGCGATGACAAGCGGATCTATCTTGTAGATAAAGAAGTCAGAATCGTAATTATGGATCGTGAAATCTCAGCCAGGACAGATAATAGAGGTCGTTTGATCGTGAATGTACCCGTTGAGATGGCGACAAGATTAGACAAAATCACCTTGATCATTGAGGGCCATCCTTATGATGTTTCATACATGAGAAAAAAGGTTTTTTTCAAGAGGTCTGTGGAGTACCAGGCTATTTCGTATAAAAGAATCGTCTTTCAAGTGTCGCAAATAAGGTTAGAAGAAAGCGCCCCCGGGAGCGAGCTTGTAGAAGTTGGGAAACATCCCTTCGAGGGAAAGGTTGTTATACAGCTTTCAGGAGAGTTTGGAAAAGTGAAATACACTGGAGACGGAAAGATTGATCTTGTCCTAGAAGAAGATGAAATGAATCGCTTTGTAGATCAGCCGGATTTGGTCATCAATTTTGAAGATGGTCATATTTGGACTGGGAGAGTCAAGTTGCCACCCTTGACTGGAAAAGTCGAGATAAAAGAGCCGATTCAAAATGACGATTGTTTCGTTGGTGTCCTGGTCAACGGGACCTTCGAGACAGCTAAGGTAACGCTCAGAGCAGGATATGTCAGGCATGGAGAGGAATGGTTTATCGGAAAAGTCCTGTCGACAAAGTACTTTGCGGAAAGTGAATATGAGCTGGAGCCAGGAGAGATGAAAAAAGTTGAGTTGTCTTATCACAAACCTCTGATCGGAGAAAAACAGCTGAAATATAAATTATATGTGCAATCGGAAAACGCCATAATTAACGAGTAATTAGAGTGGGGACTTAGAGGGAGAATGCTTATTAGAAGCTATTAGAGTGCTATTAGAGTAGAGTGCTATTAGTTGCGGAGCGCTATTAGGGGGACGAGCCCGGACATCTTCAATCATATCAATAACATAACCCACCTTTTCCACAGTATCCCACCCTGAAGAGACGCTATTTTCAGGGCAGAAACAGTTTGATTTTTTGCCCTATTTTCGGGGAATTATAGTCTTTCAAAAAGATTAAGCTGTGGATTTTCTCTTAAGAAATATTTCTTAACCTTGCTCCAGAATCTTTGTGCAGTGATATATATGTTTTTAGCTGAATAGATCAAATTATTTAGATAATTAATGTCTGTTCTTTGTCTTTTTAGTTTTCCTTCTTTGACCAGGCTTTTCAATGAATTTTCTAAATTCATCTCTGCTTCCCTTTATCAGGATGAAATTATCAACAATATCTTTATAGAAATAACGGTTCTCTAAATTTTCTATAAATTCTTCTTTTCTCGATATATGATAGTTGATTTCTCTTTTGATTTTATCTTCAATTTTTTTTAGTGCTCTGTACACTTGATCTTCATTGGGTTTGCTTATTACTATGAAAAGGTCTATATCTGAATCAGATTTAAGTCCTCCTTTGGCGTATGAACCAAAAATAAAAGCAAACTCTATATCTTTAATTCCTTTTAATAGGCCTTCTAGTTCAGCTTCAATACCAATAGTTTTCTTGACTATTGACTCAACTTCCTTGAGTAGTGCAAATTCTTTATTCAATTGATAGACGTTAAGACCCCCTCTTTTTCTCATGGTAATGAGATTTATTTTCAAAAGTCGGTTCAATTCTCTTTGTGCTGTTCCAGGAGAGGTTTTAATAAATTTTGCGATTTCGCTTAAATAATAATCTTTATCTTGGTTATAGATGAATAGGATGATGATTTTTTTTCTAATTGTGGATTTTGTGAGCAAATCTAACATTTTTTCAGTCTTGAGTAATATATTACTCAATAATGAGTAAATGTCAAGAAATTTGTTAATAGAAAGGTTATTAGAAAGGGGGGCGCCCATTAGAAGGCGCACCGCAGCAAGATAAATCAGGGACGGTTTATCTATTTACCTGATTTTACAAAGAATTGGGAAATCGGGGACGGTCTCAGGCGTCTTAAATCATATCAATAACATAACCCCATTTTTCCACAACCTCCTACTCTGGGAAGCCGTTTTTTTTGGAGTTAAAAAGGAGGAAAATAGCAGGTGAATGGGTCAACACAATTGATTTTTACTTAAAGACTTGATAAAGATCAACTCAGGGCCATTGTGATCTCTCCAGTAATAGAGATTTCCCTGAAGCTTAAAATGTTCCCAGACATCTCGGCAGCCATTCTTAAGAAATTACCAAACACACCGATTTTTCTTATCAGGATCTCCATCCTGATTTCTTCCTCTAGGAATGTCTCTACATAAGACCTCAGTAAGTTTCTCGCTAATACCCGATTTTATCTATTCAGATATTTCTTAATGTCATCATGTGACCCTGCTAACACAAATTCAACATAATTAGCTCTCCATCGAAAAAGTATTCGCAGTTTTAGTCCTTTGCGGATCTCCCAGAAATTCTTTCTAATGTTCTTAAGCCCCATACCAGAAGAGAGTTCTTTGTCTCCGGATAGAACATCGATTAAATCTATGCACAATTTTTTCATTTCTTGTTTTTCTTTATGGGGGAGTGATTTGACTGATCTATCAAAGGAAGGTTTGAATTCATACTTCATAAGGACTTGATGTGCTTTTTGGCTGCCTCAGAAGTCTTGTAGGCTTTTCCTTTTTCAGCTACCAGCTTTTCGATTTTTTTCCATTCTTCTTTGGAATAAATAGGTTTCTCTGTGATCTCACAGGGGGAGAGAATCACTCCCTTTTCAGTGACTTTAAACATCACTGTGGATCCTGGTTCCAGTTTAAGGATGTCTCTTATGGTTGAAGGAATGGTCACTTGGCCTTTGGATGTCACTTTAGCCGTTTCTGTGTAATTCATGAGAAATCTCCTTAATGTAATAAATTCTTACATTCTTACTTAATAATGATAAATATATTAATAGTTTCTGTCAAGGTTATTTTAACCATATTCCTTTGTGGAATTTTATGAATTTTATGGGGTCGCACCAAGAAATTATACTGAATCTTCTATTTTATCAACAAGTTAGCTTCTGTCATATCTCTAATTTTACCTCTTAGAGCCTCATTTGACCCCCCAAACAGCAGTTTAAGGAATGAATTTGGTCCGAATACACTTTTTTTAAGGCCTCCAGCCAATTTTTCACTGAAGCATGAGCGCATCCAAGGGTGAAAAAAGTCAAGTCTATTTTTCACACCTATCCAAATTAGTCGAGTTTAAATTGGGTCCGGTTTATCTATTTACCTGATTTTTAAGGATTCATAATTTTTCAAAAAGATCAAACTGCGGATTTTCTTTTTTCAAATGTATTCTTTTTATTCAATGAGTTTTCTAAATTCATCCTTGCTTCCTTTTATCAGGATGTAATTGTCAACAATGTCTTTAAAGAAATATTTATTCTCTAAATTTTTGATGAACTCTTTTTTGCTCGATATCTGATAGTTGATTTCTCTTTTGATTCTATCTTCAATTTTTTTTAGTGGTCTGTACACATGATCTTCATTGGGTTTGCCTACTATGAAAAGGTCTATATTAAAAAGGGGGACGGGCCCGGCTATCTTCAATCATAACAATAACATAACCCTATTTTTCCACAATCGCCTACCCTGGGAAGCCTCCATTTTTGGGGGCAAAAACAGGATTTTAATGAGACCACTAAAAAAGATGCCGTCCTTCTGAGGATAAACTCTATGTGAGAAATCCAAAGTACCCCAGAAGAAATCCTCCTTCTTATCCTAATGAAAAGTTTAGCTTAATTCCTTATTTGTGGCAAGTTTTGAGGGGAGAAAGGGGTTTATCTTTTATTCTATGTCTTTATAGAAATAACGGTTATCTAAATTTTTTCTAAACTCTTATTTGTTTGAAATTTTCCGAATCCCGGGTCCTATGATTCCTATGGGATGATCTCCGGTAGTGAAGGTCACACGGATCAAATAGGGGACAAAATCAATGCCATGAAAGATATAACTGGCTGAGGAAGCTTTGTGATGTTTGAAGGTGAATCGGTGTTCTCCTTTTTCGCTGATTTTGATCAAAAGCCCTTCATCGGATTCCATGATCAGATAAAAAGTCAGATCTTTTTTGGTGAAGGCCTTTTTATTTGTGTCTTTATCCGCTGATATAAAGGACACTGTTTCAAAGATCCAGCTTTCTTTGATTGATTTTTCAACTGGAGCCTTGATGGCTGAGTTGAGATTTCCGTAATCTGAATCCAAACGCCATACAGAAAAGGAAATATTTCCATAAGCTGGTTTTTTGCTGCAAGAACCCCAAATACCAAAACCAAGCGCCAAGATCATGGCAGCCGTTAAGGCGATTCTTTTCATGATGTCCTCCTGTTTTTTCATTTTCTTCATCCAATAGTAATACAATCCAAATTGACTTTTATTCCTTATTGATTGTGTTTAAATTTGAGTATTGGTGTGAGTATTGGGGGTCGGACCGTGGAAAATCACTGAATCTTATTTCCCATCAATAACTTAAACTTAACCAAAATCTTATTTTTGCCCCTTAAACCCCATTTTACCCCCCCCTAAATCGCAGTCTAAGCTGATCCGCGTCTGGGGGCTTTTGGTTATTGGTTAAAAAAAATGGCAAATAAGTAAACTGTCCCCAATTTTTCTGAAAGACAGCGTCAAAATATTCTGGTGGTGGGTCAAGTGGTTTCTGTTCTGGGGATTTATATTCCTCCTTTTTGGGGTGCCTTTTTTCTAAAGACATTATTTCAAGGTAAAAGAATAATAAACCATGCAGGATAGATACACCGGGGACATAGGCGATTTCGCGAAATACGGCTTGTTGAGGTATATTCTGGATAGATCAGATATGACTCTGGGAATCAAAGGGCATCGTCACTCTTTTGGCTTTCTTATCCATTCGCCGTCTTCTTTTTGAATCCACCATCCTGGATTGCTTTTAGAAATCCAGCTGTTGGCAAAAATTTCCTGAATTCTTTCAACCTGGTTGTCCGAGATATCCAAGGCTCTGGCTACCTCATTATAAAGGGCTTTTCTGTCGTTGTTTTCTTCTTTAACTAGCTTTCGAAGAGAAGCTTTATCTTTAAGAGACAGCCCCTCTTCCTCCCGGATGTGAATGAATCCATCATTTCCCTCTCCGATGTTTCCTCCATTGTAAAATGGTTCAAGCTGGGGGAACCGTTCCTTGATAGAATTTTTGAGAGCTCTGATTTTGGGAGTGGAAACAGTTTCTGCTTTTTCCTGAGCATAAGCCAGGCTTACTAGAGAAAATCCCGGAGATTGAACAGTCTGTTTTTTATTGTTATTTTGTTTCTTTTCTTCGTCTTTAGATCTTACATCATCGACAATTTCGTCAGCTGTTTTTTGAACGGCGGCTTCAGGAAAGTAAATGTTTATGGTCAGACATGAAACTAAAAGTATAGTTATTACAGCCGATGATGCATGAAACAAGTTTCTTTTTTTCATTGAATTCCCCTTTCTTTCATTTTCTTTATTATAACATTTTAAATCTTTAATTGTTACTTGATCCTTCCTACTCTTTTCAAACGATCAAGCATATCCTTGAACCTGATGGTATTTTCGGGCATCTTATTGATGACATCGATTCCAAAGAACAAGGGACCTTTCACCAGATACTCTTCTCCCCCTTCTGTAATGGTGCCTCTAAGATTGAAAACATCGTTTTTAAGGGAACAAACAATGCCGATCTTTTGATAGCGAAAGTTATTCACAAAAGCAGTCAGCCAGCTGGAAGAGGAAACAGGGTTTTTAGTGCCCGTTCCTATGACCGAGATATCATCAGCGGCTTTGAGACTGAAAAGCTGGGGAATATTTCTCTTTTTATCTGATTCAATGTGCAAAAAGAATCTCTCCGGTTGTCCGTAAGAAACAGCCAGGTCCCTGACTTCTCCATCAATTATTCCTGTCACTCTTCCAAAAGGAACTATTCCGGTCAGTTTTTCCAGATTGATATCCTGGAAAGTGATGTTTGTAAGAAAAGTCCTGTTTTTTGAAAAAGGTTTTTTAACTCCGGTGCTGTCTGCTTTGATTCTGCCGTCAAATACATTCATTTCTACAGTTCCATCTGTTTTTAATTGGTTTTGGTCCATAACAACAGACGAAAACTCTGCCTGAAGGGTGCCTTGGACAGGCAGTTCAAGATTTGGAAGAAGGGATAAGATTTCTGTTTTTTCAAGAGATAGAGAAGAAACAAGCTTGAATTCTGGAAAATAGTCCAGGGATGTTTCTCCTAAATAGAATTTTCCGTCTCCGAGCTTGAAAGAAAGGGGTTTGATAACAAATCTGCCGGGTCTGGAGTGAATATCAAGGTAAAGAGAATCAAGAGAAAAAACAGGCGTCATCAAATCGCCGACTGAAAGAAAGCCCATACTCTTCTTTTCTTTATCAAACGGAGATGAGTCATTATTAAAAGGGATTTGAAAGGGAATAGAGGCCTCGATTCCCTGTATCTGGAGATTTTTTTTCTCATCTTTTAAAGAGCAGTCTTCCATACGGAGTAATCCTTTAACATCGAGGCTATTTCCCGATTTTTTGATATGGGCGCTGGTTCTTATTGTTCCCTGGAGGGCATAGAATGATTCATCACCGGTTAGAATCTCTTGTAACCCGGTCAGGTCGAAAAGAGATAGATTCGCATCAGTCTCAATTAATCTCTGTCTCCCGTAACCTATTTTCCCCTCGGCTGAAAATTCGCCTAATTCTCCTATATCAAGTTTAAAAGAGAGGTCCTGAAGGTTTTGCTCAAGAGGGAAAAGAGCTCCTTTCAGGGTTGTTTTTAAATTATATTTTTGCCAGTTTAAATAATAAGTCTTCCACAAGGATTCTCCTTGTGTTAATTGTAAATCCAGGGAAAAAGGAACCGTCTTTAAAGGGAATTTCAGTTCATACTGCAGATTAATCTGGCTGCTCAAGGATTCTGAGGCTATGGTGAACTCAGGATTGTGAAAGGTTAATCCGGAAACATCTGCAGCAGCCTGTCCCTTCCAGGCATTCTTATTGATGTTTCCTCTGTGCTTCAACCCGGCTTTAAGATCAAATATTCCTTCCGGTTCCCAGGAAAGAAGCCTGTCTGGTAGGATTTGAGGAAATAAAGTCAGGACTTTCTGAATTTTAATTCCGGGCCAGGAGAGTGAAAGATGTTTTTCTCCATCAATGCCCGGACCTGCTTTTCCGTTGATGGTTAAAGGAGGCAGGGATGGGAATGAAAAGACAAGAAAACCAAGCTCTGCCATCATGGATGGAAAAAGGAAACTGGCTTCTCCTTTAAAAGACACAGCCGGGAAGTTTATCTTATTTTCTTTATAAGAAAGTGAAGTTTCTTCCATTAAACCTGTCCAGGAAACTTCTTCCAGAATCAATTCTTCTCTAGCATAAGAAAGCGGCACCTGGACTTCCAGGTTGTTGAGGGTCATTTCATTCATTTGAATGCGGCCTTCAGTCAGAGTTAAAAAACCTTTAACTTCTTTTTTATCTGTACCAGCAGCAACATTCAAATCAGCCATAAAGAGTGCTTTTGTCTCAATGCCCGGAACTTTATATCTTAGGTCAAGAGGGCCTAAGTCTAAATCCCCGTCGAAGAGAAAGTGATTTTCATCCCCGTCAGCAAAGCCTTTTCCTTGGAGAGCGGCTGGTCCAGAGACCTGTAGCTGAGCCCGGTTTATGTTAATCTCCGGGAGATAAGATTTCAGCAAGGTTTTTGATTTTCCGATGTCTGACATTCGGATTTTGGTGGAAAAAGAATAAAATGGTTTATTAAAATCAGCTTTGGCCTCAGCTGTAAGCCAAATATGGGGGGGAAGACTAAGCTGGTATACCTTGAGAGAAAGGACATTTTCTTCAGGAGGCAGGTATAGTTTCAGTTTTCCTTCAATCGGTTTATCCAGTTCGATTGATTGATTTTCAAAAGACAGACTTGTTACATCTAAATAAAGAGAAGTAAAAAGAGACGGAGCTTCAGAAAGCTGAAGCAACCCCGAGATGTTTAATTGACCTGAGATTCCTGAAAGAGCTTGGTTGACAGAAGCCGATATTTCAGGAGCATTTAGCATAAAAAGGAAATTTCCCTCCTTGTCGCCGGGATAAAGGGAGAAATTAAGTTGTTTGGCAATCACTTCTCCGTCATCAAAGCGGAGTTTTATGTAAGAATTTTCCAAGTCAAGATAGCGGACAAAACTCAGGATATGGGAAAGATCAGAGGCTAGGTCGTGCCAGTAAATGACTTTTCCTGTTGTCTTTATCAGGACGTCGGCTTCCAATCCTCTAACCAGCAAAGTGTCTAAGTAAGGTTTTTGGCCTTTTCTCAGACGGTGTATATTGCCTTGTCCTGAAAGTCTTTCCATTTCAATTTTGATCTGTGTTTCACCAATATTATAAAGCAGGCTGCTGTTTTCCATGTCAAAAGACAATGGGAAGAGGCTGTAGTTCAGTTTTTCGATTTGGACAGGGATTCCCGTGTTTTTTTTGAGGTATTTCTCGGCCATGTTTTTTACCAGGTTTTTCTGGAAAAAAAAGATAAAGGCAAGAACAATAACCACAAGCAGGATAAATGATAAAAAGATGCCTGTTCCCCAGAGGAACTTTTTTATGATTTTTTTCATTTGATCTGGACTTGTGACTTATGAAAAATTAACACAGCCAAGAGCGTTAAGTCAATAAAGGCGACTTAAAAGGTGTTCAGGGTAAAAGGGGGACAGACCCCGGGGGGTAAAAGGGATGGGTAAAAGGGGGACAGACCCCGATATCTTCAACCATATCAATGACATAACCCCATTTATCTCCCCTTTTTACCCCTTAGAGCTCCATTTGCCCCCCCCAAATCAGCAGTTTAAGCGTCATTTATCTCATCCAGAGAATTGACCTGAGAATAGAATCCAGCTTTTATCATTTTGGATAGGATACGGTGCCCCTCATCCAGGTTAATGATTTGATTTTTTGCCGCTTTTTTTAGGATGCCGAGAGTGCCTGTGAGCTTAACACTCAATAATCCGGATTCTCTTCTTGCGGCTCTGTCATCACAAGCAAAGATATATCCTCTGCATTTGGCTGCAGCTATGCTGGATGCTTCGCCATGACCTAGGGAAACAGAGAGCGTTTGGTAAAGGGATCTCTCTTGGGAAGTTTTTAGGCTGACTTCCGCCAGCCATCCTTTTTTTAAGGCCCCATGGATTTCTCTCAAGTCTTTATGCCCCTGGTGGATTCCTTTGAGAATCTCGGTTGATACAAGATTTGTGATATAAGCTGAGTTTTTATATAGATTCTCCAAAATAAACAGAGAATCAGAAAAACTAAAATTGGAAAGAGTGCTGCAGTCGAATATGATCTCAGGCATTCTCTGCGTCTTGAGATAGGTCTTTAGGATCTGCGGTTTGAATGGAGATTCTGTGTTTCCGGAGATAGTTTCTGGTGCTTATGGGGTCGAGACCCAGAACCTCAGCCAGTTTTCCCAGACTGATAAACCCCTCCTGGTAAGCACTGAGGGCTACCTGTCTTCGCTTCTCAAGCTTATTCTTTTTTTTATAGACTTCATCCAGCGCATCTCTCACCAATCCCCCCAGGGTTCGCCCCTGTTTTTTGGCATAGCGTTTGAGCTTTTTATGCTGATCTTCATCCAGCATGATGTTGGTTCTTTTCATGACATACTCTCTTATATGTGTAACCTTATGTGTATATTATATTGTGTTTTTCTTTTTGTCAAGAATCGAGGAGATAAATGGGGTCCGGCTTATCTATTTAACTGATTTTTGGAAATAAATCGGGGACGGTTTATCCATTTACCTGATTTTTATTCATCCTCTTTTTTTCATGGTAATGAGATTTATTTTCAAGAGCCGCATCATAGGACCTCTCCTATAGACTATAGACTCACTATCATCTAAATTCTTTATGGACGATGGTGATTCTTCCTGGATAGGTGATATCACCGAATGGTGTTGATACTTTGGGCTGTGCGTCGAGCGAAAGCCGAGATGCATTCCTGCTGCTGCCGCCTATAGCCAGAGCCAGGCCGATGATTTCTTCATACCCTCTCTGGCCGAAAAACTCATATAGGTCGATAGACATACGGATCGGAACCGTCGTAGCCTGCCCTGTTCCAGGGACTTGAATAGGCTGGTCAATGTTTCCATAGACAGTGGGCTTGTCATCGATGAGAAGCCGGGATTCCAGGCTGGTGAGTGTGGAAGTCGTTTTCCTCGTTCCTTCGGTTCCGTCATTGGGATTCTGGACCAGGACGTCTAATGTCAATTCAGCAGGCAGCCGTTTAGAACTGAATCCCTGAAAGAGCTTGACTCCATTTGCTGGAGAAAAATCAGTCAATGCGGATTTCCCGGTTAAATTGATGCCGAGAAGGCTGAAATCATGAACTCCGCCAAGCTTAAACTGCAGCCGCTGCAGACTCATCAAAGTCTGGGTGAGCTGGTCCAATGTCTCGCAGCTTTGCAGAAACAGCAGTCCTGCAAGCGCCGCCATCAGAAGGACGGATGTTGCTTTTTTCATTGTGATTCCCTCCTTGAATTAAATTCCGCTTTATGAGAAATCATTTTTATCCAAAAAATCTTGGACAAATTCATAGTTCTTATAAATTCTTTTTTGGGAAATTATATAAGAATTTTATCAATCACATCATAGGTTTGCAATACTTTTATGCAGCCCATCATCAAACTAAGATTTTGCTGATAGAGGACAAACGTTTCTATCTGTTTTTAATTATTATCTTTGGATTAATTTCTAAAAAAATCTGAAAACGAAGGATATTTACTTTTTCATCACAGCAAACCTGGATCTTTCTTTAAGATGGGCTGATAGGTCGAACCCGATCTTTAAGAGTATAAGGAGGGCTAATCCGGCCTCAGGTGTCTTGAGAAGGGTGACAAGGAAGGCACCGAGGATGAGAGTCAAATGAAGTATGAAAATTCTTGAGTAGGGTGCCGTCATCAGTTTATGGATGGTGGCCTTTTTGCGTTCTCCTTTCAGAATGTAATTATAAATAAAAGAAAGCCCGTGACTTACAAAAAGAGCTGCCACCGCATAGGCGGCTTTCTCATCGATGAAGATATCCTGAATAAAGTTATGGAAGTTTTTTAGATCCGCGTTTGCCCATCTACCGAAAACAGATATTACAAAAACACCATGGCCCGCACAGAATCCGCCGTAATGGATCAGAAAAAAAGGGATAATGGATATTTTTCTGGCAATCTGTCTCCCTTCCCCTTGAGCAAAAATGAGCTTAAAGATATTAAAGAACCCGATGACGAGATTTTCCGTCCAGAATAAAAAGATGATTAAAAAAACCGACCAATCGAGAAAAAGAGCTCCGAATAGAGGGAAAAGATTAGCCGCGATCAATGACAGAGCTGAGAAGGAGAAGAGCCTTTCCCATTTGTTTTTGCGGGCTGCCTTTTTTTCTGTGGCCATCTGATTTCATATTATCTCTGTATTTACTTTTTTCTCAACTAAAATTATTAAATGGGTAGGGGTTCGGAATGGGATTCTTGGATACCTGTAGTTGAGAAAAGAGGGACACCGTATTAAATTCCTCATTGAAACAAAAATAATTTTAAAAAGGAGGAATAACGATGTCCCTGTCACTATTTTATCGTGTTTTAGGCCTTTATGGATTTAATCAGTTGAGGTCCTGGAAAAAAGGCGGTGCTTTATACTTAGAGGTTATGCGATCAAAGAAGCGCTGCGGGGCCTGCAGCGCTTGGAAAGTGAAGAGAAAACTCTCTCTCAGAGTGCAGGAGAGGCTCTGGCAGCTCCTGCGCATCAATCATCCGATCTTCATAGCGTATGTGCTTAAAGAAGAACTGCGCCGGCTCTGGAAAATGCCCTCCCGAGAGAAAGCAAAAAAGTTTCTTAAAGTAGAGGGAATCAACAACCGCATCAAAGTGATCAAACGCAGGGCTTATGGCTATCGAGATCTCGTTTATTTTAAGCTAAAAATATACAATCTCCATGCCACTAGGTATCCATTATTGTGATGAACCAAATTTATAAGATTATTCGTTGTCAACAAATTTTTTTACGAGAAATTCTTCCTGTTTGGGATCAAGGTTGAATCGTTGAGAGGCTTCTTCAATAATTTTTGCTTTGTCCTTTCCAGGTACCCGCTTAATTTTATCTGATATAAACTCAACCGCTTTTTTTAGGGAATCATCAATACGATTTTTCTTGGGTTGTTGGTATTTCATTTTTTTAGGGTTAATAGATTCTAATCCATTTCATTATTGAATCTCCTCTTGCCGGAGGGGGATTTCTAAAAAAGAATAATACAGGACTTTTTTAAGATTTCTTTCAATCATTATTCCCAATTTAGCCTAAAATGGGAAGTATGTCAAAAATATCTCTTTACAAAAAAAATTGGGGTTGGAGGGCGGCTAGGATAATTCACTTATATGTTATACTCTTTTTACTACCCGCCTGAAGTGAAATCCATAAATCGCCATTTCTACAGCCAGATGAAACTTCTTGGGATATTTAAAAAGGCTGAAAGCCATTAATTTCCAGTAATACCGCTTTCCTTTTTCAATGAGGCCTAACTTTAATATTGATTTTAAAAAGGCCAAAATGTCGTGAAAATTTATTGAAGAAACTTTTTTTAGCGGCATCTGATATTCTTTGATGAATGTTTTAACTCTCTCATAATACCGCTTTTGTGAATATATTGTGCTCAATAGTTCTTTATAGCCTTTTACTAATTTCTGATAGTTCATCTTGGGAATGAAGTTGATGGAGCCGTCCATGTTATCTCCTGTGGTGAGATTAACAAGCCGGTTTTCAGATTTCAATCGTTTATAAAGCCTTGTGCCCAGAGGAGCATTCAGAAGCCCAACCATGGCTGTTACAATGCCGCTTTTTTGTATAAAGTCTATCTGCCGTTTAAAAATATTAGGAGGATCATTATCAAAACCTACAATAAATCCCCCTTGTATTTGAAGACCATGATGCTGCAGTTTTCTAACTGAATCAATCATATCTCGTTTTTGATTTTGATGTTTCCCGCATTCAGCCAAGCTGTCCTCATTGGGCGTTTCAATCCCGACAAAAGCAGATCTGAAGCCTGCTTTGACCATGAGTTTTACAAGCTTTTCATCATCAGCTAGGTTGATAGAAGCTTCTGTATTAAAATAAAAAGGGTAGTTTCTTGCATTGGACCATTCAATCAACCCAGGGAGGATTTCTGATTTCAGTATGTTTTTTTTGCCTATGAAATTGTCATCTACTATGAAAACACTGCCTCTCCATCCCGTTTTATAAAGCGTTTCTAACTCATAGAGGAACTGCTCTTTTGGTTTTGTTCTAGGCTTTCGACCATTAAGCATAGGTATGCTGCAAAATTCACAGTTATATGGACAGCCCCGAGAGTACTGTATGCTCATTCCTGCATATTTTTTCATCTCAAGTAATTCCCACTGAGGGGCAGGACTAGTACTCAATTCAGGAAACTCTCCTGATTTGTAAATAGGTTGAGGCTTTCCTTTTTTCAAATCTCTTATAAATCGCGGCAGAGTGGCTTCTGCTTCATTTAGTACGAAGTGATCTACTCCCATAAACTCACGTTGAGTAGTGGTTACCATAGGGCCGCCAGCAACGACTTTTACCCCAAGCTGGTTGCATCTTTTTATTACTTTTTTAAAAGATTTAATTTGGATATCCATACCGCTTAAGAAAACATAATCAGCCCATAGAATGTGTTTATCTTTTAATCGGGATACATTTATGTCGATCAATTTCTTTTCCCACTCTTCAGGAAGCATTCCAGCTACAGTAATCAATCCAAGAGGAATTCCGGATGATTTTTTCGAAATGAATTTGAGTGCATCTGAAAAGCTCCAGAATGTTGACGGTGTTTTTGGGTATACAAGTAAGATTTTCACTGCAGTTCTCCTTTGCTAATACTGGACATTTGAGCTAAAGTATAACAGAAGTTTCGGTTATCAAATGTAAAAGAAATGTAAAAGCACGAAAAAATGAGTAAAAAACGTTTTGTTTTTCGCTGTATCCTCATATTTATCATAGCACAAATCGCTTGGTTTTCACTTCTCGGTCTTTGGATCTATCGGTATATCTCAAGCCATATTATTTTAAGTAAAGTAGATGACAGTCTATCCGCTCAAATCATGTCAAAAGGGGCAAATATCTTTACACTAGTCTTTGGATTTGTTCTTTTTATAGCTATTTCCATGGGGATGTTCCTTATTTTCAGGAATCTCACAGTTCAGTATAAATTAACAAGACTCTATGACAATTTTCTGGCTAATGTTACTCATGAGCTAAAGACTCCGCTTGCTTCTATCCAACTCCATCTTGAAACTCTTAATGGGCGGAATGTGCCGCCTTCGAAACAGAAAAAATTTATCGGTATGATGCTAAAAGACACCAACCGACTTAATAGACTCATCGATTCAATTCTTGAAATAGCTGGACTCGAACAGAAAAATGCACTCTATCAATGCAGAGTTTTCAATGCAGATGCAGTGATCAAGGGATTGGTTGAAGAAGCGAGAATTCAGTTTAGCCTTCCGGAAGATGCAGTCCATATAGAAGGAAATGCAGATTGTGAGTGTGTTATTAATAAAAATGCTTTCAAAATATTAATCGACAATTTGATAGACAATGCTGTCAAATACACAAAAAATCACTTAAAAATATGCGTGGTGTTGAAATGCACGGGGAAAAAATTAATCTTCGAATTTGCAGACAACGGCATAGGCATTGCTCCAAAAAATCTTAAAAAGATATTCAAAAAATTTTACCGTATCTCTCGCCCTGATGTTCCTAATGTCAAAGGAACCGGTCTGGGTCTCTACTGGACAAAAGAGATTGTAAAATACCATGGGGGCGGAATCAAAGCTGTAAGCCAGGAAAATGGAACGATATTTAGGGTTGAACTGCCTGTTTATAATATTTCAAAGAAACACTATTTAAACAGGTTGTTAGAATCAAAGAAAAAGATGAAGTTTTAATGAGTTCAGACAACAAATTTTCGGGAAGTAAAATTCTGCTTGTAGAAGATGAGGAAACTCTTGCTTCAGGGCTTGAGTATAACCTCACTGAAGAAGGATATGCAGTAACTTGGGCAGAGGATGGGAAGAAAGCTCTTGAGATTTTTCAAGCGCAGGTTTTTGACATGATAATTCTAGATATAATGCTGCCTCATATAGGCGGATTTGAAGTAGCTCAGAAGATCCGGGAAGAGTCTCCCCATATGCCTATACTGATGCTGACAGCAAGAACAGAAGTTAAAGACCGTGTAAAAGGTTTGGAAATTGGGGCTGATGACTATCTCACAAAACCATTTCATATTGAAGAATTACTCGCTCGGATCAGGGGCATACTCAGAAGGAAACAATGGTACCAATCTTCCTCAGCAATACTTCCTGTATATCGTTTTGGTAATAATGAGGTGAATTTTAAGAATCTTTCCTGCAGGGCGGGTAAAAAGCGAATTCGTCTCACTTATCAGGAAGCAATGGTTTTAAAATATCTAATTGATCATAAGGGGGAGATCGTTTCGCGAAAAGAACTTCTTGAAAAAGTATGGGATATGAGCCCGGAGGTCGAGACTCGGACTGTTGATAATTTTATAGTGCGCCTCAGAAAGTATTTTGAACCTAACCGCAGTGATCCTGTTTACATTAAAAGTATCCGGGGGGCGGGATATATGTTTGTAAACAACTGAAAATGGGGGGTAAAGTTTATTTTTGTTTATTTTTGGGGTTATTTTTGCACTGGTTTTTCAGGGCAGAATCTGCAGGAATCGGTCCTTTCCCATAATAAAAGCTCCTCTGTCTGCCTGCTTTAGAAAGCCGGGTTCCTGGATTACCTGAAAGGCAATGGGCGCCTTGAGCTTTTCTTTGAAATAGCGCAAGTTCGGCACCAGTTGCTTTTCATTTATTTTGCATTCCACGAGAAGATAAACCTTGTCTTTTTCATTGATAACAAAATCGACCTCCCGGCCATCTTTAGTCCTCACATAACTCAGCTGATAATTTCCTTTTCCCCACTCGTTCCAGGCGGAAACAGCCCGCTGCAAATGGACAGCCGTGAAATTTTCAAATCTTTTTCCAGGATCTTCAAGAAGGCCCCAATCCCAGAAATAATATTTATGCTCTTTAAGAACAGATCTTTTCAATCGGGTCGAATACGGAGCCAAATCAAACACCAAATACACTTTTTTTAAGGCCTCCAGCCAATTTTTCACTGAAGTATGAGCGCATCCAAGAATATTCTTTAACTTGTTTAAACTTAAAGGAGATCCCACTCGCTCAGGCAGTAAGAACACAAGGGTCTGTAGCTTTTGGATATGGGTTATTTGTGAAAGGTCACGGATATCTTCGGTGGTGATAAGTGAGATATGATCGTTTTTCCAGCGTTCATAAAATTCTTTGGTCCCCACGCTAAGAGGCTCAGGAAAACCATTGAGGTCAAATAACGTTGCGGCTGCTTCCTGAAATGACTTATCCGTTTCAGGAAATGGGATCACAGCTTCCTTGGGATTCCAAACAGAATTGCGGTCAAGAACAAAATCAGTAAGGTCATGGGGATGCAAAGGGTTCATCTTAAATAGAAAATACCTGCCCACAAGGCTGTCCCCGGACTGGCGGAAATAATCGAGGCGTGCGCTCCCGATGACCGTGAAAATTAAGCTGTTTTTCCATTCATCATAATATCCTTTAAGGATGTTCTTCCAGCCAGGATATTTGTGTATTTCATCAAAAACCACCCACTGACGGTCTTTGGCCGGCAGTTTTTTCTCTGGGGATAAGGGGAGCGACAGGTTCTCAATAAAAAAGAAGGAGTCAGAGGAAAATTCCTGCCTCAGCGATAAACTGTCCCAGTTGTGGTAATTTTTGCTTTGATTGATTTTTTTGAGATGATTCTGGGCAAGTGTGGTTTTTCCAATCTGACGGGGCCCGCATATAAAAGACATTCTGCCGTGAAGGAACCTTTGGTCAAGAGCCCATTGTCTCAAAGTATGATTTATATCCATAAGTCTATTTTGCATGCCAGTGCAAAAAAGTCAAGTCTATTTTTTACACCTATCCAAATTAGTCAAAATTAATCAGGGACAGTTTACTCATTTAGCTGATTTTAGATCAGGCAGCAACACCCATTTCCAAAAAGGGAGCACCTGGATTGTATAAGGATCTTCCTTGGGTGTTTGTTGGGTGTTTGTTGTAGGTGTTTGGGGGGTCAGACCCGGGGATCTATATTCTTATCAACACTTTAGCCTTTGTTATGCCCCCTTTTTCGCCCCAAAATCAGGGTTTTAAGTCAATATCTAGGGATGAGCGGATTCAATCCTATGAGGACTTTATAGTTTGAAATTCCAGCCCATTGGGCTACATCATCAGCCGTGATTTTTTCGCTTCCCTGGCTTCCCTCAGATCCGATAAGAGTAACTTCATCTCCCGGGGAAACAGGGGAATCCATGTTGATCAGAGCCTCCATATGATTTGCTGTTATGGTGTTGATTAGAGGATATTTTTTGCCCTTAATCAGAACCTTAGATTTCTGGGAAACCGAGGGGGGATACCCGTCTGAATATCCAACCGGTATGACAGCGATTTTTTCTTTTTTTGCTGCTTTGTAAGCTCTGTGGTAAGAGACAGATTCTCCTGTGTTAAGGGTTTTTATATCAACGACTCGTGATTTAAACCCAAGCACAGGCCGGAGTGAAAGGGAGTCTTGTTTTTGGGTCTCATGATTGGGATAACAGCCGTAGAGAGTGATTCCCGGCCTGATCATATCCAGGTAATAAGATTTTGATTCAAAAATGCCGGCGCTGCTTGCCGCATGCCGGGTCTTGAGTGGGATGCCCAGATTATGTGATTCCTCGTAAAGGGACTGGAGCCTTTTGAGCTGGACTTTATCAAATTGTTTATCCTCTGTAAGAGTGGTTGAAATGCCTGAAATAGAGAGACCTTTTAATGAATTGGCTTGTTTGAGAAAAGAGATGGCCTTTTTGTGAGAAAGCCCCATTCTGTGCATTCCTGTGTCTAGATGGATGTGAACATTTATTTGGGCTCCCAGTTTTTCAGCTCTCCGGTTCATTTCTTTAAAATCTCCTGAATGCAGAAATTGGCTTATGTTGTGTTTGACCAGAATAGGGGTGTTTTCCGGAATCAGCGGGCCAAAATTGTATATAGGACAAGAGATCCCTGACTCTCTCAATCTGACAGCTTCCTGCAGTTTGCAGACCATTAGGGCGTCGATGCCGAGTCTATCAAGGTGTTTTCCAAATTCAACCAATCCGTGGCCGTAGGCATTTGCCTTGATCACGCCCATGACAGGAGTTTTTACTTTCTGTTTTATTTGTTTCAGATTCCATTCAATATTGGCCGGGTTCAATTCAATCCATGATTCAGGGGTAGGGGCAGGATTTGTGTTTTTTTTGAGATAAAGATTCTTGGAGGCAATGGATAGACCGGAAAATATCATGAAGTCTCTTCTGTTAAATTTCATGGGTCCCTCCTCATCATTAAATTAGGGACAGTTTCTTCATTTCCCAATTTTACCTTTTATGAAAATTATTTAAAGCTTTTTAATGGGGCTTATGAGGTTGCCCCTTAGAGCCTCCTTATTTATGACAAGAATTAATTCCACTTCTATGACAGATAAATACGGAGAGGTGCGTTATGTTCCTGTTCCCAGCAATCTTCGTAAACGGATTGGCTGATTGAGTCGGACACATTTTGATGGATTGCTTACAAAATCAGGCCATTTGATGTAGCTTTAAAAATATTATATCTTAAATAAAGGAGGTAAAATGTTGTTAAAAAAACTTTGTCTGATAAGTCTTTTGGTATTCTTTTTAATTCAATTTTCATTCGGAGCCGATGATATTTCCAAAGTGAATCTTCACTTTGTAGATGCATCCCGGTTTCCGGTTAATTTTATCTATTACACAACCCAGGATGCAGAGGGGGAGTATGGTGAATCCCTGTGGGAGGATAATCTGGAGATCAGTGAAAACGGCCGGATGCAGCAGGTCCATACGCCGGACCAGGAGGAAGCCTTTCCTTCTTCGGTTGTCATCATTCTGGATTCAAGCGGCAGCATGAAAAATACCATGGAAGGAGTTTTGTCGGCGGCCGAGACCCTGATCGGGGAGCTGGGCCCCAACGATAAAGCCGAGATCATTGATTTTGACAGTACGGTTAAGGTTAAAAGTACATTTACCGGAGATAAGGAGAAATTAAATTCTGTTTTAAAAATGATACAGGCGGACGGGGGAACCGCGCTTTATGATGCGGTCAAAGACGGAATCAGTCACGCCGAGGATCTGATGGGGCTTAAAGCGGTTGTTCTGCTAACCGACGGCAAGGATGAGAATGCCCCGGGAACGGGACCCGGAAGCAAAATCAATTTGGAGGAACTTAAAGAGATTTTGAAAGAGTCCCAAATGCCGGTATATTCTATCGGTCTGGGCGAGGGTGTTGATAAAGCGACCCTGGATACGATTTCGGATCTATCCGGAGGAAAGGCCTATTACGCTGATACGACCGAAGCGGTAACCCAAATTTACAGAGATATCATCCAGTATCTTCATTCGCTTCACCGGATGTGGTATTCAACCAGCAATGGTCAATTTGACGGCACCCAACGAGATATTCAGTTTGTCCATAAACATAAAGGATTAGAGGAAAGTATTTCTTATTCCGCGCCTGAAGCGGAGTTTTGGTCTCATGCACTCAGGCCTGAGGGCGGTGATACGGTAGACAAGCTCGCCATAACACCGGACGGAAGCAGAATCGCTCTTCTCGATATAAGAGCTCTTTTCACTCCGGAAGGAAAAAGACTCTACATGCAGCGTTGGGAAGACATATGGCCGGGTGTGCTTACAGAGCATTATATGGCAGCGGCAAAGAATCGGGAGCACGGAGTTTTATATAAATATGATGATGAGGGGGTCGAAGAAGTCAATGTCGGAGAAATGCTGTCATCGGCTGAGGGAGACTTTCATTCGGACTGGGAATGGAAGCCCAAAACCATTTCAAAGAACGAAAAATATATGATCTTCTGCAGTTATCAGAGCGAGGCGGAATATCATTATCATTTTATGCTGTATGATTTGACAAATAACCGGGCTCTGTGGGAGAAAACACTGTACAAAGGCGAGTTCGAAGAGCCGGGCTCTGTGGCTGTCTCCGATAACGGAATATCCCTCATCACTCAGGATCTGAACCTGTTTGCCCTCAATCCGGGGGGAGAGATTTTGTTCACAAAGATGTGGGAGGAAACAGACAAAAGGTTTTACCGTGTGTCCATTCCCGGGGACGGCTCTCAGTTTATTGCCCGTATTCAAGGCAAGGACCGGGTTGAAGTCTTTGATATAGAGGGGAATGTTCTCTGGGGCGTTGATTCGGAAAACAACGAAAAAGGAGGCATGGTTTATGCCTCGGCAAACGGAAAATATTACGGAATCAATGATAAATTCGGCCCGCGAATTTATGACAAGGATGGGAATCTTTTGTTTTCAGAAAGAACCGAAAATCCTGTGAACTGCTATGCTAACGGAATCACTGTGGCTGATGACGGAAGTTTTGTTTATTCTTTAGCCAACCGGTTTTATTACGGCAAAGTGCGTTAGTAGGCGCGTGATTTGCCCCCCCAATTAGCGGTTTAAATGGATTAAGAGGATCATTGTTTTTTGTATGGATTTGTTTGTATGATGGGGATGTATTCACGGAGAAGATGAGGATTTAATGAAAGTCAGTGATCTGGGCCAAAAGGATAGGATTTGATGTTAAATCTGAGCGAATCCCAAGATTCTTATTTCCGATTTGCCGGTGTCCGATTCTGGCCTTCCTCAATAGTCCCGGCAATGGTGGGAACAACACTGCCCTTCTGGCTGCGCCCTCCTGGCTTTGCTTTCAAATGGTTCAGTGCTGTTGAATTTTTTGCGGCAGCGGTCCTTTTGCATGCTGGTTTTTCATTTCTTCTTTCCTTTTTCGAAAAAAAGAGGACGGAGGACCCTCCCAGAACACCTCTTTTGATTTTAACCGGATTGTGTCTCTTTGCTTCCTTTATTTTGGGATGGCATTTGAGCAGCGTTTTGACCCTGCATAAAGGTGTGTACCCGCATATATTTATTATCTATGGCTTAGCCGCCCTTTTTGTGGGCTTGCTTTACGTGGTGCCGCCGCGCTTGCACTAATTCTTTTTTCTGGCTTAGGATGGAAGATTGCCGTGGTTTCAATAAAAAACTATGCGGACCCGGAAAAGATGATCCGCGGCCGCAGATACGCTGTGCTGCTGCATCTGGCCGCCGGAATAATCCTTACCCTGTCATCTTGTTTTTGAAATTAAATCAGGGATGGTTTATTTATTCATTTATTTTATCTTTTAAGATATTTTTTAATGTCGTCATGCGTCCCGGCCAGCACAAATTTTCTCTCCCTTCCTTTTTAAGTTGACTGGATTTGCTTTTTCTGTGTAAGATGAGGGGCGAAAGTTAGATTTACTGCCTGCAATGAACATCATCAAATTTAATAAACCTGGAGGAGCTTTCCTATGAAAAAAAATAAACGCATGCTTTTATCTTTTGGCTTGTTTCTCGGCATTATCTTCGTGTTTGTTTTTATGTCTGAAGCGGCATCTACCTTAGGTTATTACCGCACTCCGGCACTGCACGGCGGGACGCTGGTCTTTGCGGCAGAAGGAGATATCTGGAGAGTGGGTTTTAAGGGGGGTACGGCCCAGAGATTGACCACCCATCCCGGCGAAGAGACCCATCCTGCCGTTTCACCGGACGGGCAAACCCTGGCTTTCTCAGCCGCCTACGAAGGTCCCACAGAAGTCTACACCATGCCTCTCCAAGGAGGCGTTCCCACCCGCTGGACCTATGAATCCGATTCCTCTATCGTTGTGGGATTCACCCCGGATGGTCGTCTTATCTACACCACCCGAGCCTATTCTACGCTTCCCGATTACCAGCTTGTGACTATTGACCTCAAAACAAATCAGAGAGAGCTGATCCCTCTTCACCAGGCGAGCGATGGTTCCTATGATGCCTCCGGAAAGACCCTCTACTTTGTCAGACCCGCCTTCCACAACAACAACACCCAAAGATATAAGGGAGGAACGGCTCAAAATATCTGGAAGTTCACGAGCGGTCAAGAAGAGGCCCAGAATTTAACAGCTGATTTTTTAGGCGAAAACTTTTCTCCTATGTGGTGGAACAGCCGGGTCTATTATGTGTGCGAGCGGGATGGGACCTGGAACATCTGGTCCATGGATGAAGAGGGAAAGGAACTCAAGCAGCACACCCATCATGAGGGATGGAATGTGAAATCCCCGTGCCTGGATGACGGCCGGATCGTTTACCAGTTGGGGGCTGATCTCAGGGCGCTGGATGTGCGGAGCGGTCAAGATCAGGTCATTCCCATCTCCCTGGCATCGGATTTTGACCAACTGAGGGAAAAATGGGTGAAGGAGCCCCTGGATTACCTGACATCCGCCCATGTCCATCCCGGCGGAGAGAGTGTGGTTTTGACCTCCCGAGGCCGTGTGTTTGTAGCTCCAGTGGGGGACGGACGCCTGGTGCACGCTTCTTTTAAAGAAGGCATCCGCTACCGCGATGTGGTGTTTATGCCCGAGGGCAAAAACTTACTGGCTCTCTCTGATGAAAGCGGGGAGCTGGAATTTGTCACCATGCCCGCTAACGGTGTGGGCAAGGAGAAACCCCTGACTGATGACGGAAACATCCTCCGCTTCCAGGGACATCCCTCACCGGATGGAAAGTGGATCGCTTACGGCGATAAAAATAACGATCTCTGGCTTCTCAATAAAGAAAGCAGAAAGCAGACAAAAATCTCTTTATCGCGGGAAGGAATCGGAGACATATCCTGGTCTCCTGACAGCCAATGGCTGGCTTACTGCGAAACAGCTTTTAATACGTTTGTTCAGATTTATCTGTACCGCATTGAGACCGGAGAGCACATTCGTTTGACTACTGACAGAGTCAACAGCATGAGCCCCGCCTGGAGCCCGGACGGACGGTTCATCTACTTTCTCTCGGACCGAAACCTCCGGTCAGTGGTGAGCAGTCCCTGGGGCACCAGACAGCCGGAGCCATATTTTGACAAGCCCATGAAAATCTACTGTCTCTCCCTCCAAAAAGGGGTGAGATCTCCGTTTAAACCTGAAGATGAGCTCTCTGAAGCACCCGGGATAAAGGACAATCAGGATAAGGATTCAGCCAAAGAGGTTGTCATTCATATCGACAGGGAAAACATTCAGGAGCGCATCCGGGAGGTCCCGGTCGATCCCGGCAATTTAGCCCACCTGGAAGTCAATGACCAGGCTCTCTTCTGGATCGAAAGGGGTGAAAGTTACTTCTCCCCGTCTCATTTGAAAGCCGTCAAGATCGGGAACAAAGATATCAAAGCGGTGACTGTTCTGGAAGGAATCCGGAGCTATGAAATAACGCCAAACGGGAAAAAAATAATGGTCCGCAAAGGAAATTCTTTTTATGTCCTGGATGCAAGTCCCAGAAAAATCACAGATTTAAAAGAGGGAGAGGTGAACCTTCAGGGCTGGAGTTTTCCCATTGATGTGCGTGAGGATTTCAGGCAGCTTTATATAGATGCCTGGCGGTTGGAAAGGGACTATTTTTGGGATCCCAACATGCACGGTGTGGATTGGGAGGCCCTGCGGGATAAATATTTTCCTCTGGTCGACAGGGTGACTACGCGGCGGGAGCTGAACGACCTGATAGGGGAGCTGGTGGGTGAGCTTTCAGCCCTTCATGTCAGTGTGTGGGGCGGTGATCTTCGAGAAGGGCCTGATCAGATCAGAGTAGCCACCCTGGGAGCCCGGCTGGAAAGAGATGAATCCGCCGGCGGTTACCGGATCGAGACCATCTATCAGTCTGATCCGGATTATCCCGAGGAGCTTTCACCTCTGGCAGATCCTGACCTGGACATCCGGGTGGGGGACATCATCACAGGGATCAACGGTCAAAGCACTTTATCGGTCCGGCATCCCCATGAGCTTCTCAGGAATAAAACGGGACAGCAGGTCCTTATCACCCTCAAATCAGGAAAAGCCGGCACAACCCGGCAGCTGATTGTCACTCCTGCAGGGAATGAATCCAGCCTCCGGTACAGCGACTGGGAATACACCCGGCGGCTGGAAGTGGAAGATAAAGGAGAAGGGGACATCGGTTATGTTCATCTCCGAGCCATGGGAGGAAGCAATATTACCGAATGGTACCGGAATTTTTATCCTGTTTTCAAACGCAAAGGTCTGATCATCGATGTCCGCCATAACCGGGGAGGAAACATTGATGCGTTCATCCTGGAAAAACTGATAAGGAAAGCCTGGTTCTTTTGGAAGCCGCGCGCCGGGAGTCCCTATTGGAACATGCATTATGCATTCCGCGGTCCTATGGCGGTGCTGTGCGATGAAAACACAGCATCCGACGGGGAAGCTTTTGCCGAGGGATTCAAGAGACTGGGTCTGGGAAAAGTGATCGGGACCCGGACCTGGGGCGGTGAAATCTGGCTCAGCAGCAACAATCAACTGACCGATAGGGGACTGGCCAGAGCCCCTCAAACAGGCGTTTACGGGCCGGAAAGGGAATGGCTGATCGAGGGACACGGCGTGGATCCGGATATCGTGGTCGACAATCTTCCCCATGCCACTTTTAACGGCAAAGACGCTCAATTGGAAGCCGCGATTGATTATCTTAAGGAGCAGATAAGCAAACATCCGGTGGATATCCCGGAGCCCCCTCCGTATCCGGATAAGTCATTTAAGACCAATAAAAAGAAAGATTAAACTGCATTAAACTGAATTGAGAAGGGTTATCTATGAACTTCGAATCTAAATTTGTCTCTGCTCCTGTGATTGGACGATGATTCCTGCTGTTTTCGGTTTATTTAATGATTTCATAGTCAAATCTTGTGAGTTTTTCTGCCTTGTCGGCTTTTATTAGGTAAGTATCTTCCGACTTGATTGTGCCTATGCCGGGTACAGTTAAGGGAGCATGTATGGAGGCGATCACCATGTTTTTCTGGGCCTCATACCTTCGGTGAGGAACGACTATGGTCGTGATGGGATCTTCCTCTGTTAAGAGGCCAACACCATGGGTAAAGCCTGTCACATAATAGCTGCCGTACCCTCTCTGCTCAATGAGTTTTCTGAGATGATTCTCAATATCAATTAGTTTTGCCCCTTCTTTTAAATGTTTTTCTGCGGTTTGGTGAGCCTCCATGAAGACTTCAAAAGCTTCCCGTTTTTTACCTGATAAATCCCCTAAGAAAATGGTTCGGGTCAGATTGCTGTAATATCCGTCATGTTCATCATTTCACCCAGCACCTCGGCAGCTACTTCAACCTCGGTTCTCCCCGCCTCAACGGTGTTGACAGCCTTTTGCATTCCAATTTCAGATATTTTTACTGATTTTCTTATGTGTTCTATTTCCTCTTCGTCTTTAACCATGCGGAGCTGCATAATTAACGCATGAATATCTGGGATTTTAATTTTAGCATTCATTTTTTTGAAGAGTTCAAAGTAAAAAACGTAGGCGTCCCTTTCAAGGCTGTAATCAAAACCCACCGTCTTGAATCCTGATTCCCTTATCGTTCCGGTGACATGCTTCATCAATTCCTCAACTTTGGTGTAGGTCTTCACTTTCTCTACACCACTCATCTCTTTAAACTGCTCAGCTTCATACTTGAAAATGAAGGCTGTCGGATCCCCATCGGCTGGGATTAGCAAGGAAGGTCTAAGCCACTTGATTCCAGTAAAATACACAAAGGACGACAGGGTCCTGATAAGGGAAGAATCTATCTTATTTTCTTTCATAAGCTGCTGAAATCGTTTGATACGTTGCTTTAACTGTTCTTGAGTAATCATAGCAATTTATTCCTTTCGTCTATATTTTATGT
Organism: uncultured Eubacteriales bacterium; assembly: GCA_964599635.1. Taxonomy (GTDB): domain Bacteria; phylum Acidobacteriota; class Aminicenantia; order Aminicenantales; family Aminicenantaceae; genus WJMT01. The sequence continues at coordinate 102,180 of CAZRGM010000041.1, forward strand.
TTTTTTTTCATCATTTTAAATCTTAAAAATCGGGGAGAAGTTGGGAAATTAAAAGATGTAACATCCAAGTAAACAAAGAAAATTAAGCAAACAGGTATGATGGCAAGGAAAGTTTGGCGTTCAATCCTAAAAGGTAATTTTTAGACCGGCCTGAAAAGTAACGCTGTTGAGATTCACTTCTGCTTTACGAACATCGGTATAATAGATGCCCCCAGGCTTATCCTCCGAAAAAATCATTTGGGGATATTTTTCATTCACATAAAGATCTTCTTGGGTTCCGAACCACAGTGTCCAATTTTCGTGTGTGCCGGATTTAGACCCTCCCAATGAGTCATGGGTTTCCCATTCAAAGTCCCCGGTAAGATCGGTTAATTTTGCATATCTTCCTCGGGCTCCCAGGACCAATGCCAAATTATTTGATAATCCAAACTCTAAATCCAGGCCCCCATGATATCCCAAGGCATTAGATTGGGCACTCCAACTTTCAGTGCCTTCATAGGTGATTCCTGAAATAATTTGTTTCCCGGATTTG